>CAMKLO010000003.1 GCA_946413655.1 uncultured Fibrobacter sp.
GGAAATGGTCGCACAAGCAAGCTTGGCGACCGCATCACTCGGCTTGCAAGTCTTTCACGCAACGGACGGAATACGCGCTGCTCTTGTAAGAATATTCCAATGTAGCACTGTTTCCGTAGTACAAGTCCAAGTCGCACGCGTGGTAGCGATTGAGTTCAGCGGAACACCAGAAGTGCGCATACTTCCCCTCGTCGGAGAAATCGCCAGCCAAGTACCTGTCGCCAGCAGGTAGCGCGGAAAAGCCAAAAGCATCCATACCATTGCCATTTTTTCTCCCTTCAAGCTCATAATCTTTCCATCCGCTAGTGGACTTGAGCATTTTGCCCGCAGCCGAATGGTAGTGCGCATCCGAATAGGAGCCCGCCACTATAGATCCCACCGCCGTGAAAAGGGTTTTCCACTCGGTTTCGTTTGGCAAGTGCCAACCCGTAGGGCAGATGCCTTGCACCTTCGCTGGCAAAGTACAGATTTTGCCGTCACCGCAGTCCTGCGGGTCTTTAGCATCGTTCACTAACTTTACCGAGTCAATGGCTGCAGCCCACGTGTAAAGGCGACCATATTTGGCGCAATTAGCGGGGTCATCGTTATAGCACCAACTAGAAGAATCGGAAGTAAACAGGCAAAATTCATCATCATGAAAACACCACCATCTAGTGGAATCAGACCGTGACTTGCAAGACGATTCATCATCGCCCAAGCACCAAGTAATGGAATCGGTGGTGACGCCTCCATAAATAAAGGGAACACCAGTGTAAGCATAGTTCAAGTTCTCCGCCATCCACACTTGGTCGCCGATTTTTACTGTCTTGTAAGTCTGCCCATCACGCTCATCAGTCAATGTTCCATACTCACAGGTATCCACACTATCCGTCCTGCATGGTTCCACATACGCAATGGATGATGATGATTTCGCCAAACTACTGCTTGATTTTACAGAAGAACAGCTGCTGGAAGCATCGGAGGAAGAGGACATCGCCGAACTACTACTTAAGCCATTGGAAGAACTACTGGACATCACCGAGCTACTGCTGGAGTCTACCGAGGAACTCGACGAAGACTTCGCGCTGCTAGATGTCATGCCGGACTCTGTTCCGGCATCACCTTTTTTACGGCTACTCGACGACGACTTCGCCTTCGAACTGCTCGAACCGTCGCAATTCTTACAAACGGAAGACGAAGAAACCTCATCGGAATCAGTCACGGAATTACTGCCGCTGTCGTCGCCACAAGCAACCAACAACGTCGCCACAACACCAATCATCAAAAACTTTTTCAAAGCCATAAACTTCACTCCTACTAATCATAATATAAAATTTGCTGAGGCGCTCCGAGGACAAACTCAATCACAACGCCTCAAGTTTTTCTTTTAGCACTTGATTTATCATAATTATGATATTATATTATCATGATAAAGGAGCCCTCCATGCCGACCATTCGACCGATTTCCGATTTAAGAAACAACTTCACAAGCATCGCCGAGACCGTCCACAAATACGACGAACCCATGTACCTCACCAAGAACGGCGTGGGAGACATGGTCGTGATGTCTATCGAATGCTACGAAAAGCAGATGGCACAGTTGGAACTCTATTCAAAACTTGCCGAAGCAATCTCTGAAGTAGAACGCGGCGCGGAATGCGCCGATGCGGAAAAATTCTTGAAGGGCCTGATGAATGGCTAAAAAGTACGAAGTCGTCGTCACGCCCTCAGCACAGAAAGACCTGACTGAAATCAAGACCTATTTTACGAATGTCCTGAAGACATCTTCAAACTCCATTTTCGATAAATTTCTTGAACAGGTAAAAATCCTAAAAGCTCACCCGTTCACATACAAAGTCCACCAGGACCCACTACTGAAACTTGTTGGCTACAGAATCATTCCTATCGATAACTACTTAATGTTCTATGTCATCAAGAGCAATATAGTCCAAATTCACCGAGTCCTGTACGCCAAACGGAACTACCTACAATTGCTGAACATGGATGTTTAAAGAACGAGTCTAGTCCTTGACGCAACGGACTGAGTACCCGTAGTTCTTGTAGCCGGAGTCATTCAGGTACGCATTTCTGTTGACGTAATGCAGGTATATATCGTACGCGTTTTCGTCATTATACTCTGTAGAACTCCAGAAAAATGCTTGGTAGCCCTTTGTGTCAAAATACCAATTCCCCTCGCAGTCCCTTTGGCCAGCAGGCAATGCCGAGAAGGAATAGGTATCCGTGCCTTTACTTATCCAGATGCTGGTGGACCTGAGGTTCTTGCCTGATCCCTCGCCAACTGCAGCAAATAACGTTTCCCATTCCGTCGATTCCGGCAAATGCCAGCCCTGAGGGCAAATGCCACGCACCGGATAGGTCGGCGAGCAAGTCTTACCAGCGCCGCAACCCTTGCCATTTGCACTCCATTCGCCCACGCTGTCCATCGCGGCAGCCCAAGTGTAATGGCGACCGTATTTGGCACAGTTGGCGGCATCATCGCCATAGCACCAGCTAGTGGAATCGGAGGGGTACTCCCATTTGCCCCAATTATATTTAAAGGGAACGCCTGTGTATGCGTAGTTCAAGTTCTCCGCCATCCAAGTCTGCGTGCCGATGGTCACAGTCTTGTAAGTTTTGCCGTCACGTTTGTCAGTCATAGTTCCCTTAACTACAGCCGATGGATCTACATACGCAACAGATGATGAAGAAGATTTCACCGAGCTGCTGCTGGATACACTCGTCTCGCTATCGCCTGACTTCGGCGTGACGCTAGAACGGACCTCGTCCTTTACGCAACGGACAGGCATACCCTCGTCCTTGACATTGTGATAGACAAAGAACATATAGTCGCTGTCGTAATCCAATCTTATGTAGTTCACGTCGCTCCCTCGCTCAGTAGAACTCCAGAAAACCGCAACGTAGCCCTTTTGGGAAAAATTCACTATAGACGCTCCACTCCAGAAGCCAGCGGGCAATGCCGAGAAAGAGTAGTCGTCCGTTCCGTTCCAAGTGCCTGTTCTGTTCCACTTGGGGACAGCCTTGAGCTTCTTGCCCGCCCCCGCCGGATCGGAACCGGAAACCGCAATTTCAAGCGTTTCCCAATCCATCGTATCTGGCACATGCCAGCCCTCGGGACAAATACCGCGCACTGGATATGTTGCCGAGCAAGTTGTCTTATAGCCGCACCCCTTGCCGTTCTCAGACCATGTGCCCACGCTGTCCATAGCGGCAGACCAAGTGTAAAGGCGACCGTATTTGGCACAGTAGGCTGGGTCATCGCGATAGCACCAGCTAGTGGAATCAGAGATGATGCCATGAGCTTTATAGGGTACACCAGTATATGCGTAGTTGAGATTCTCCGCCATCCAAGTCTGCGTACCGATTTTAACAGTCTTGTAGGTTTTGCCATCGCGTTCATCTGTCATAGTTCCCTTAACTACAGTCGACGGCTTCACATAGGCCACGGAAACACTGCTGCTAGACAACCTTGTCTCGCTATCGCTACTGCTCCGGATGACGTTCTTCGACGTGACGCTGGAAGACGACATTTGTTCAGAAACTTCGTCTTTGACGCAACGAACAGAAAAACCGGATTGTTTGAGGTCGTAGTTCAGATTCGCATTGTTGTTACTGTGCAAGTCCATATACCATGCGTAGTCTCTATTGCGCTCTGTAGAACTCCAGAAGAACGCGTTGTCGCCCTCAAACTCGAAATTTCCACCGTATTCCCTGAAGCCCGCGGGCAACGCCGAGAAGCCATAGACGTCCGTTTCGTTTCCGCCACCGTTCCAGGCACTATTCCAGTTATTAGTAGTGGACTTGAGTTTCCCGCCAGCCGTATTTGCCTTATTATACTCCCTAATAGAGCCGTCAACGGCCACAATCAGAGTCGCCCATTCATCATAATTAGGCAGGTGCCAGCCTTCAGGGCATATACCACGCACCGGATAGGTCGGTGAACATGTCTTGAGTAGCCCGCAATTCTTGCCGTTTGCAGTCCATCTTCCCATGCTGTCCATCGCGGCGGCCCACGTGTAAAGACGACCGTATTTGGCGCAGTAGACAGAGTCGTTGCCATAGCACCAGCTCGTAGGATTGAAGATGTGCACCCTATTTTTATGGAGAATGTCTCCGTAAGCATAGTTCAGATTTTCCGCCATCCAGGTTTGGGTGCCGATAGTGACCGTCTTATAGGTCCGACCATCACGTTCATCCGTCATAGTTCCCTTAACGACAGTAGATGGATCTACATAGGCCACGGGAACACTGTTGCTGGACACACTTATCTCGCTATCGCTCGACTGCGGAATGACGCTGGAAGGACTAGTTTCAGAATTGCGGTTGCCGACACAAGCCACCAGCACTGCCGCCATAATCCCCACCATCAACATTTTTTTCAAAGCCATAAAACCTCTCCAAGAGAAATATACATTCAAAACATGTAGGCTTTGGCTCTAAAAAAATCTCCCGGAGTATTTCCGGGAGCCGTTAAAAAAGGCGACCCCGGCATACTTCGGCTCTGCTCAGCACAGGCTCAGGCCGGGGTGACAAAACAGCCTTATCGTTTATCGCGATCAATCCACGGGCGTTCCGTCTTGCCGATGTAAATCTGGCGCGGACGGTTGATTTTGCTCTGCGGATCGTCGTGCATTTCCTTCCAGTGGGCAATCCAACCCGGCAAGCGTCCGATAGCGAACATCACGGTAAGCATGTTCGTCGGGATGCCCATAGCGCGGTAGAGAATGCCGGAGTAGAAATCGACATTCGGATAAAGCTTACGTTCGATAAAGTAATCGTCCTTGAGGGCGGCTTCTTCGAGCTTGATAGCCACATCCAAAAGCGGGTCGTGAACATGTTCGCGTTCAAAGACCTGGTACATGAGCTTTTTCAGCACCTTGGCGCGCGGGTCGTAGCTCTTATAGACGCGGTGACCGAAGCCGGAGAGACGGAACGGATCGTTCTTGTCCTTGGCCTTATCCATCACCTGTTCAATCGTCATGCCGCTCTGCTGAATGCGCAAGAGCGTTTCGAGCACAGCCTGGTTTGCACCGCCATGGAGCGGGCCCCACAAGGCGCAAATGCCGGCGCAAATGCTCGCGTAAAGGTTAGCCTGAGAGCTACCCACCATACGAACGGTCGAAGTGGAGCAGTTCTGCTCGTGGTCTGCATGGACAATGAGGAGCGTATTGAGCGCCTTTTCCATAATCGGATCCGGATGATACGGGCGGGCCTTACTGCTGAACATCATGTTCAAGAAGTTGCTGCAGTAGCTGCGTTCCGCTTCCGGGTACACGAACGGTTCACCGATACTTGCCTTGTAAGCAAATGCGGCAATCGTGCGAATTTTCGAAATGAGGCCAGCGGTCGTGAGTTCGAATGCACTTGCGATGTTTTCATCGTCATAGAAACGCGGCGTGAAAAGACCCACGGCGTTCACCACGGACGAGAGAATACCCATCGGGTGGGCTCCCGGCGGCATTTCGCGGAAGAAGTGCAAGAGGTTCTCGTGCAACAAGGCGTTTTCCGTTAAAAGCGTGCGGAAATGGCTCAACTGTTCCTGATTCGGGAGTTCACCGTAAATCAAGAGCCATGCGGTTTCCGGGAAAGTCGCCTTTTCGGCCAAATCTTCAATGGAGTATCCTCGGTAGCGCAACACACCATGTTCGCCATCGACGAACGTGATCGAGCTTTTGGTGCTACCGGTGTTCAAGTAACCGTAATCCAGCGTGACAAGGCCAGAACTCTTACGCAGCGCGCTGATATCGAGACCGTGCTCGCCTTCAGTGCCATCAACGACGGGGAGTTCGTAGCTTTTTCCGTTGTAGTTTAAGGTCGCGTTATTGGACATGGAATCTCCAAGGGGGTATGAGGTATGGGGTTGTGAGGTCGCTCGCAATGCTCGCTTTGAGGCGCAACTCCGTTGCTTTGAGTTTTATAATCGCACCCTATGGGTGCCTTACTTTAGCCCAAAGTGCCGAAGGCACGACCTCATAGCTCATTGCCCATGCCTACTTCATCTTCATGATGCAATTATAGATATTTTCAAAGAGCTTGCCGAGCTTTTCAGTCGGAACAGCGCTGAATGCAATGCGGATAAGGCCGGAGAGCATGATCGTGCCCGTGCTGTAATCCTTGATGAGCTTCTGGCGGAGTTCTTCGGCGTCAACGCCCTTCGGCTTGATGCACATAAAGTAACCGCTATTGCACGGCATCGGGTCAAAGGCTTCCTTGTATTCCGGATGCGTAGCGAACACCTGCTTGATGATGTCGAAGCGCTTCTTGAGAACGGCGTACTTTTCCTGCTTCTGCTGCTGGTATTCAGGACTCTGGAAAGCAGCGAGCAAAATCTTCTGGCTGATAGACGGCGCGTTAGAAATGTTGCCACGGACCGTACCAGCAGCCTTGTCTTCGAGAGCCTTGAGCTGAGCTTCAGTGGCACCCTTGAAACCGAAAGACATAAAGCCAACGCGGAAGCCCCAAACGTAGTCTTCCTTGGTCGGGCCGTCGAGCTTCACGGCGAGGAGGTTTTCGTGAGCGTCCACGAGCTTCACGAAGAGCGATTCCTTCGTCACGCCTTCTTCATACACGAGTCCGAAGTAAGCGTCATCGAGGAGAGCGACAACCTTGTTGCCGGCGGCGGCACATTCCGTGAGAATCTTGGCAATTTCGACGGCTTCCTTTTCGGTAGCGGTATAGCCCGTCGGGTTGTTCGGGAAGTTGAGGAGAACGACTTTCTTGCTAGACTTGCTTTCGGCGAGGGCGGCCTTCAAGGCTTCCGTATCAAAACCACCGTTCTTGAAGGTGTTGAACGTCTTGATCTTTGCGCCACGAGCGTTTTCGAACACGAGTTCGTAGTTGTCCCAGTAAAGGTCCGGGATGATGACTTCGTCGCCAGCGTCGAGGAAAAGGTAGCCAGCGCAGCTAATGGCGTGCGTCAAAGCGCAGGTCACCACCGGGTTGCTGAAGTTCTTGGAGGCAAGCGTCGGGTTCTTCTTGATAACCTGAGCTTTCCATTCCTTGCGAAGGTCCGGATTACCGAAACTCGGCGCATAGAGGAAGGACTGTTTCGGGAGGTTCAGGGACTTGAGAACGCAATCCAGAACGAGCGGAGAGCCGTCATCTTCGAGGGCGGTGCCGATCGTCGCATTGATGTCGGAGCCCTTGGCTTCGGCACCTTGGCCGAGAATACCCTTACGCGGGAAGAAGATTGCCTTGCCCTGTTCAGAGAGCATATCAAGAACGCTGCAACCGTTGAGAGAAAGTTCAGCGTTCAAAGATTGAGCGAGAGGATTGTAGTTCATTCTCAATGTCCTGTTTTGAAATTTCCGCGGGGCAATTTAGAAAATTTAGAGCCCACCCGCAAGATTAAAAGGGTATCTATTTTCGCCATACCCCATCAAAAACAGCTTAAAAAAACAAGTATTACAAAAAATGAAAATTTCAGTGACCGTCACCAGCCACTGAAACTTTTCCTCCTCACAGTATTAAACGCTGTCTAGGGCTTTTTCACCTCCACACTAGGGAGATACTTTTCCCAAATTCCACCGATAGCAATTTGATAAGTTCCTTCAGGCAGGCCAAACAATACCACAAACCCATTCTTATAGTCTTCTTCGGTTACCTTTTGACAAGGGTAATAATGCGAAGGAATTCCTCCTTCTTTTTCATCATAATCCATCGTAGAGGACAAAGCATGTTCATCTTGCAGCCACAAACAAATGCCATCCCCATCACCTCCAATATTTTCCTTTATTGATTTATTCCAGCGCTCATCGTATGGAATTTCACTTTCTGGAGTCGTTTCATCAACTGTCGCAAAAAGGGAATCCAAATACACTTTAGCGGTATATACAGGCTCTAAGACGATTTGTTTTAATTCGGCGTACAGTTTTCCATCAATTCCGACAACATGGGCGCTAGCAAAGCTTAAAAAGACATTGGCACCATAGTTCGAATCTGCAGAAAGCGCCCGCAATTGGATAGACTGAAATTCGGGGACATAACTATACTTTGGATTACTTTTGTTTAAGTTCTCCAAATAAGTAAGGAAGTTTACGCTATCCAAATAAATATAGCCTTCCTTGTCAGTAACATGCTGACAACTTTTATCATCAAAGGAACAATCTTTTTCATAAACAGTCGCTCCCACTACCGGTTTTCCATCTACATCAACCACTTGAGCTCTCGCATTTATATACAGATAAATATCCTTATGGGAACCACACGTACTTCGAGCAAAAAGAAAGATATCGCTCGTATCAGCAGCACTATCCTCTTCGGCAGCACTCTTGGCCAGCGAACCACAGCCCAACTCACCTTCGTTGACATACTTGCGAACTAACGATGTATCCAATTCGGCAAGAAGTCCCAGCTGTTCAACAGGCTTCCCCGTATTCGTTTCGCTAAACGAAGACGCCACATTATCATCACTGCTGCAAGCTGCAAATAATCCCAAGCTGGGTACAGCCAACACAGCACAAATTTTTAATATTTTATTCAAAATCATAACCATTCCTCCTCGGATTATTTTTTCAAGTTTGTAAACAAGTGAATATTCAACTGATGGACTCCAGTTGCCTCTTTCTTGTCTTGCGTAATAATTTTACGCACCTTGGCTTTCAAGTTCTGAATTTCCAAGGCTATCTCTTTATAGGCGTCGTCTGAAACGCTGAACGTGAACGTACCCATGTCCGAAGGGTTATCGTCATTCGCAAGCAATGCCTGCTTCGAAAGTTCAAAACACTGCAACTGGTACTGACGAACAAGATCGTTATTGCTGTAGGCTCCGCTACTCACTGACTCGCGGCAGCTTTTCCAGAAGCCGTCTTCGTTCTTGCGCACAAAGCCAATGCGTGCAAGCAATTCCAAGGAACGCTTCAACGTTCCCACGGAGACCTTCGGGAAAATCCGTTTTTGAATCGGCTCAAGGTCATCCGAGACATCCATCACATCCAGCGCCGTAAACAACACGCTATTATACCAGTGATTGTAATACTCGTACGCATCTTCGTCCAAGATGTTATGCGGATCCGGATGTTGCTTGATGAGTTCGTCAAAAAAAGCATTGCGTTCCGTCGTCGTTTTCGCCTGGTCAAAGTTCACCATCGTCTCAAAGTACTTGGCCTCTTTCTTGTTGAGTCCAAGGACTTCCACGAACTTGGGAATCATGCGCCCGGAGAGCTTTTTTCCTTTGACGATATCGTTGAAGTAACTGCGGGTCTTGGGGAGTCCGAGCAACGCACACACTCCAGCCCTAGTAAATTCAGGGTCCGTCTGCACGCGTGCCGCCTGATACTCATCCAAGTACTTGCGGAAGTGTGTGAACTGAAATATGTCGATTGTTTTTTCCATGTCCTAAATGTACTCAAATTTTGACTCAAAGTCAAGAGGTAAACACAAAATTTTGAGATTTTTTTTGAGTACCATTTTAAAACAAAGATTTTTGTTTCTTGAAATTTTTTATTAAATCAGAATGTACGTCATGCGGGCGGGGCCCCAGCTCGGAGTTGACGCCTACGGCGTCAGCGGCTTCACTCGGTTATGCCGGTCTGCGAGCAGCCCGTCGCAACACTCGTTTTGCACGCTACTGCGAAGAAGCAATCTTGGCCGACGCTTTATTCTCTCGACGATTAACAATAATTTCTTATACAGTTATTTTTTCACGCATTTATTAATAATATTAACGGCCTTTGAATTGATCACCGAATTTGAGTTCGGTTTCCTTGGCGCCGTTGAGGTTCAAGAGGCGTTCCGGTTCAAAGACCATGTCGCGGGCAATACCTTCCTTGAGTTTCTGCACACAGTCGAGCATTTCTGCGGCCGACTGGCACGTCAGCAAAGCCTGCCGTACCGACATCGCGACATTATCGCACTCTTGAATCCTATCTAAACGCACTGGATCCTTCACTCCGTTCAGGATGACGGAACAGTAGCCGCTCTCGCCTAATACAAATCCCTTGCACAGTCTCGCGGCGAGCTGTTTCATGCGACCCATCGCATTCATTTCGGTCGCCCCGTCTTCAATCTTGAACTTGTAATAGAGCGGGAACACGTCTAACGCTTCTTGCGCAGTAATCACATGCTTTTCGCGGCCTTCCCACGCATCCGCAATCTGCCCGAAAATCCACGGGTTATGCATCGCCCCGCGCCCAATACTCACGCCCGAGACGCCATATGTATTGATGCGTTCGCGTGCGCATTCGACGCTATTCACGTCGCCATTGCCAATCACGGGAATCTTCGCTGCAGCGGCCACTTTGCCAATCCAGTCCCAGTTGGCGAGGCCGTTATACCCCTGCAAACGCGTGCGACCATGGACCGTGAGCATTTCAACGCCCTCGCCCTCGGCAATCTTGAGCGTTTCCATCACGTTGATGCTTTCGTCATCCCAACCGATTCGGCACTTGAGCGTCAAGGGAATCTCCGGAGTCTTTGCGTCCAAAACCGCCTTCACGTCATGCAAAATCTCCTGCAAACGCGGCAAATCCCGCAAAAGCCCGGAACCGCTTCCCTTGCCCGCCACCTTCGGCGCCGGACACCCCGCGTTCACTTCGATAAATTCCGGGTGATAACGTTCAGCAATCTTAGCCGCCGCAGCAGCCATGCGGTCTGGGAAACGTCCAAAAATCTGAATGCCGAACGGGCGCTCTTCCGGGAAAAACCTGAGTTGCTTGTGCCCATCCGGGTTAAAAACGGCATCGCCATCCGTCGGAACGAACTCCGAAACCAGAAGCCCCATGCGGTCGCCAGAAAGCACTCGGCAAAGACGCCGGAACGGAGCATCGGTCACACCGTCCATCGGACTCAAGATTGTGTTGGGAAAAATCTCCTTATTCCGGAGAGAAAAACGGACCCTTTGGGGCAGACTTTCAACTTTCAACATTTAAACAACAATTATCCACAAATTTTCCGCAATGTGAACCCGAAAAAGATATTTAATTTCGAGCTTACCATTACCTTAAGTTCATGTTAAACTTATATTTAGTGCGTGGCTAATATAACTAAACAATCCCTCATTCAAGAAATCGCCAAATCCACCGGATTTGTGCGTAACGATATTAAAATTGTAGTCGAACAGTTCCTCGACCTCCTCGGCGAGAAGCTTATCGAAGGCAACACTATTGAGATTCGCGGTTTCGGCACGTTCGCCTGCAAGCCCCGCAAGGCTCGCCCGGCACGCAACCCCCGCACCGGCGAAACGGTTCTCATCAACGAGCGCTTGGTCCCGACATTCAAGTTCAGCAACGACATCAAGGACAAGATCAATTCGCTCGAAGGAATCCTCGGCGAAGTTTCCGCACAACCGGAACTCGAAGTCGAAAACGAAATCGTCCACGTCGGCGACGAATACGATTCCATCTAAACGAACTTTGAACCTATTAACTCAGGCAGCACAAACGCCTGATACGAAAAAGCCGGCTTGAACGCCGGCTTTTCTTTTTTCGTTGTCATGCCCATCGCAGAATTGTCATGCCCCGCTCCGACGGGGCATCCCCCTTATTACGACAGCGCAGCGACTTCTTCGTCGGTAAGGAACCGCCAACCGCCCTCGCCCAAAGAACGATCCAAGGCAACCGGTCCAATCGAAATCCGTTCCAAAGTTTCCACGTGATTCCCGACTGCGGCGAACATTCGGCGAACCTGATGGTACAGTCCTTCGCCAATCGCAACGACAACAGCATCGCCATCGATTTCAATTTCCCGAGCCAGCACCGGACGTCGCTCGTCCTTAAGCATCACACCAGCCAGGAGTTCCGCCTTCTGCGCCTCCGTAAACGGGCGGGCCAGCGTCACACGGTACTTTTTCAAAAGCCCCTTCTTCGGACTTTCGACTTTGTGAATAAAGTCACCTTGATTCGAAAGCAACAAGAGTCCCGAGGAATCCGCATCCAAGCGTCCGACAGACTGAATGCCCATCGCCGTAAAGCGCTCCGGCACAAGTTCGAACACAGACTTGTGGTCACGGGCATTATGGCTGCACTCGACATCGGTCGGCTTGTAGAGCATCACGTACAACTTATCAACCGTCGGGGCTTCTTCACCATTCACCGTGATGAACTCCGGACGTTCTTTAAATTCCATGAACGGGTCTTCAAGCACTTTGCCATCCAGCTCCACAAGACCCATGCGGACAAGGCTCCGGGCCTCCTTGCGGCTGCCAAAGCCCATCGATGCAAGCAAGCGTTCCAAAGTCAAAGTAGCCATCATTCCTCCACAATAAAATCGACAATCTTACGGCGAATAAAACCAAGTTCCGGCAATTCGTTTGTCTTAATTACGCGGGACCGGCGACGCCAAAAGCTAATCGCAAGGATTCCCGCCAACACAAGCGTTTCCAAGACAAAGCATAAAATACGCAACAAGTTTACGCTCATTCGAACGCCCCCGGCCGCGCGGAGTTCCTTTTCGTGGCACCAGTCCATTCTCAAGTCCCAATCGCCAACATATGGGTACGCCTTCAAGAATCCATTCACCGCCGCGATATAGCCCATGGTCTGGTAATCCGACTGGATTCCTTCTACAAAGCAGTCGATAAACTTGACGCGGAACAACGAAAGAACAGCCACAAGAATCCTCTTCACATACTTAAACGCTCTTACATCAAAATCCGGTGTCAGAATAATCGTCCAGAACTCGCGATCCGAGAGCTTGCGTTTTTCTTTCTTTGGCTTGCTTTTTTCCGTCTCTACTCTCTCGTCTTGCGCCCTACTCGTCTCTCGTCTTTCGTCTTTCGTCTTAACCTTTGCCTCTGGCTTTGTTTTTTCAGTTTTTGGTTTTTCAGCAACTTTTTCCGCAGGCTTTGCAGGAGCGGTCTTCTTTTCCGTTGTGCTCGGAGCCTTGGACTCTGCGGTTACAACACCATCTTTCTTTTCTTCAGACTTCTCTGGTTCCTTCGCTACGCGGCTTTCGACGGGAACTGCACTGGCTCCTTCCCCACTTCGTGGCTCAGGATGACGCGATTCAACATCTTCGGTCATGCCCGACTCCGTCGGTCGCGACTCTCGTCTCTCGTCTAACTCCGCCCCGCTCTCGTCATTTCCAGTTTCATCCTTCCTACTTCCTACTTCCGACTTCCTACTTTCCATCCCCCACTTTTTCTCGTACTCGTAAATTTTCTTCTTGAAGAAAAAGAAAAGCGCCCGCGCACCGCGCTCCCCGGCTTCAAATTCTATCAGAACCGAAAACGGGAAAAGCAGTAGCACAAGCGCTACAACGAGAATCAAACAAAAAAGCCAGGAAAAAAAGCCCATTACTTTTCGGCTTCGTCAGCCTTCTTGCTGATAACATCAATCAGTTCGGCAAAGCTCTTGTCCTTGAGAATCTTGCTGAACTGTTCCTTGTAGTTACGGGCCGTCGAAAGGTCATCGATGACCAAGTCCCAAGCCTTCCACTTGCCATTCACAATCGTCATCTTGTATTCAAGGATAGATTCCTTGCCGTTGTTCCACAAGTGAGCAATAACGCGGGCATCATCCGAACCCTTCATCTTCGCCGGTTCGTAAATCGTGGAGTCGGCGCGGTAGAGTTCCAAGCGGTTGGCACTGGAATTGCGGACCATGCGCTGGAATTCAGTCACGAACTTTTGCTGGGAGGCCTCGTCCTGCTCTTTCCAAACACTCGCAGCGAGGGACTTCTTAGCCAAAAGCGCAAAGTCAAAGGAATCATTCAACAAGTTCTTGACACGTTCCGTTTCTTTAGCGGTACGTTTCGACTTCTTGATGATGTTCTGCAATTCGACATCCTTGCTCTTGACGACAGATACCGGATCATCGGCAGCGAACGACAAGAGCGAAGCGCAGGCAACGGCAATCATAATTTTCTTAAACATCTTGAACTCCTTCATTTTTTATTAAAATACGAATTATACTCGCTAAGAGACAAACCTATCTTTGCAATTAATCCGGCAAATTCGACATTATATCGGCAAACTGCGAAATAATAGTCCTTTTTCATGCTTACATTTTGCGTATAGGCCGAAACCAGCTCTCCCGTCTGGGACTTGTCGAGGTCGTATTTCATGGCCGCCCCCTTCAACAGCGCTTCGGACGCACGCAAACTTTCACGCAACGCATCTAGCTTTTCCTTGGCAGCAACCACCTGGTAATACTGCTCGACAGCCTTCGAGACAAGACCATCCGAAGCATAGTTTTCCTTCAGCTGAAGGCTGCGGTATTCCGTTTTTGTCTGGCGGTAATCTTCCCAGTTTTTCCAGAAATTCAAACGGTAACGGAGGCCCACACCGATAAGCCCAGAAATTTTGTTGACGGCATCCTGCGCAAAAGCGCTCTTCTGTAAAACGTTGCGGTTCCCCGCCCAACTTTTCACATACTGGAATTCACCCATGATAAAGAACTCCGGCGCCAGTTTCGCCTCGGCCAAATCCATTTGGTAACGCCGCGCACGAAGTCCAGCGCTCAACTGCTTCAATTCGGGATTGTACTTGATAGTCAAATCACGAACTTCTTCCTCGGTCGGCATGTGTTCCGTTCTCATCGTAAGTACAGAATCTTCAGCAACGAAGGTTTCGCCTTCCGGCAGCGCCAAAGCAAAACGGATAGCCAGCATCACGCGCTTCATCCCAAGGTCCGCCTCGATAACGCCGTCCTTGACCGTATGCATTTTCGCCTTCAAGTTCAACAAATCCGTTTGCGATACAGTCGGTTCGTCCTCGTCCAACGCTTCTTCAAGCTGGTCATACGCCTTATCGACTTGCTTTTGCGCATCGGCGGCAAGGCGCTTCATTTCAAGCGCAAGCAAGTAGTTGTAATAATACGTCTGGAGTTCGACTTCTTTTTTGCGCGTTATATTTTCGATTTCGAAAGTTTTCTGTTGCAAGTCCGCTTCAAGAGCTTTTTTGCCCGTCTCGTACTGCCCCAGGTTCAACGGCTGGATAAACTTAGCCTCGATAGCCCAGAAAGGTCCCATTCGTGAAAAATCGTACGTATCAACGGTATCGCCCCAGTCATCCACGGTTTCCTTCAAACCGGGAGCGGGTCCCACCATCATGGACACGTTGAAAGTCGGCAAAATAACTTCGGACTTGAGCGCACGAATCTTGTTAGCCTTGCTTTCCGTACCGAACCGAGTTTCGGCCATCTGCGGATCGGTAGCAAGTCCCTGTTCCACAAAACGCAAACAATCGTAACGGACCTCGCCCGCAATGGCAAGCCCCGTCATCACAAACAATAAAAAGGTATTTCTAATCACAGCTAGAATTTAGAAAAAAGATATTGGTCATTGGTCAATAGTCTTTGGAAAGGAGGGAGTAAACCGTGATTCGTTAGCAGGATTATAGTTCTCAGTTAAGAGTTCTAAGTTACTGAGGTCGCTTCGCGACAGTTTAAAGTTTGAAGTTACTAGGGTGCCTTCGGCACAGTTTCGAGTTCTGAGTTACTAGGGTGCCTTCGGCACAGTTTCGAGTTCTGAGTTACTAGTTACTAGAAATGTTCTTATTGCAATCTCTAGTAACTATTAACTACTAACTAGTAACTAGTAACTAAAAACCTTCTCTAAACGAACAGTGCGCCACCAAATCTTTGTATTTAGCGACAACACCCTCGTAATAGGAGGTTGGGAGCGGAGCGCTTTTTTCAAGCAATTTATCAACCGCCGAATGTCCCAAATTATACGCCACAAGAGCCTCTCTCAAATTTCCATATTTTCCAATAAGACGAATCAAGTAAGCAGCCCCCACAACCACGTTAACTTCCGGGCGCATCAGGTCCTCTTCACTTTCGACAATGACGCCGAACCTGCGTCCCATCTTTGTCGCCGTTTCCAACTTTATCTGCATCAAGCCCAAGGCGCCCGAAAAACGCCCCGACTGGAACCGCCCTCGAGCTAGCGGATTTCCGCGGCTTTCTTGAGCAACGACAGCAAGGATAATCAGAGGGTCCAGCGAATACGATTGCGAAATCTGCCAAAGTTGTTCCGTCAAGATGCGGGAACTCACCTCGGAAAGACGGTCGCCCAGCAAGTACGTCAACGCCTTTTCGATTTTCACATAATCGAGCGTCCACTTGCCCACCACTTCCAAATGTTCCATGTCGTTGTGAAGGATACGTTCCCGATAAGCTAATTTTTCAAGTTCAACCCTGTTGGAATACCATTCACTTGCAAAAGTGAACAAGACGGCAAAACCAATGATAAGCAGAACGCTCACGCTCATCGAAGAAAGTCGAACGCTACTTTTCACGCCGGTTTTTCTCCAAGTACTCGAGATACGAGACCCAATCCTGAATGGCGCCAAAAGAACTCAACAACGTCGTATCCTGCACGACACCGAGCTTGCGCATCGGTCCGATAGCAGACTCTAGGCGGTCTATTTCGCGGATGTAGCGGGCCTTCTGGCTTTCGAGCGCCGTAATTTGCGCCTGCTTGTCCGAGATTTCACGACCTTGACCCACGACGATAACAAACAACGTAATAGCCCAACCGATTAAGAACAGCGCCACAAAAACAGCAAACCCGGGCGAAAGGCTAATCGATCGCTTTTCGTAATGGAGTCCAACAAGATGAACCTGCTTTGAAAGACCCGACTTGCGGTATTCCTCGCGACTCCTGTAAATTTCAAAAATGTTCTTGTAGCGTTCAAAATACGTGTGCAGCTCATCGCTCTCGAAAATCAAGATGAGCATCGCCTTCTGTTGCTTGACCATATTCAGAATTTCAAGGAACAGACTACGATAAGCATCCGATGTGAACCGAGCATTCTGGAGATTCACAAAGAAAAAGACACCTGGCCCGCGAACAAGCATTTCGAGTTTTTCACGAACCGACGAAAGCTGGTATTCACCAAGAATACCGTACAGCGAGATTTCAACTTCCTCGCCGCGGTCTTCTACCTGAATGTCAATCAAGTCGGCTCGCATGCACTACCTCTTAGTCACCGACACCGATATCTTGAAAGCCTTGCGGTCTAGCATGTTGAACGGCGCATTCCAGAACGGGAACACGCGAATACCTTGGAACGCCTGAGGTGCAGCCGACGACGTCGCTCCAAAGATGGAACCAACAAAGATGGATGTCGGGCGGTCGAACGCCATACGGAACACACAACCCGCTTTTTCATCACGAATTTCAAGCGACTGACCGTCAGGATACAAAAGCGGTTCTATCATATTCCACTTGACATTTTCGCCATCGATGAGAACCTTGTTGACATCGCCACGAGACAAAAGCCCAAGTTCAAGAATCGTTCCGAAGAAACCCTTTGTATTCACGTAAGCGAGATTGTCGATTGCATAAGAAAGAGTAAACTTGGCGGCATCGCCCTGGAACGTGAAGACTTTCTTTATCCTGAACAACGCCTTGCGCTCTTCGCTTGCAAATCCCTGTTCCTCGTCGAGCAAAATTTCTGTACCCACGTCCGTGCGAAGCATGCGATAATCATACGGGTCTGCCAGCAAATGTTTGCGGTCATACAGCATCTGTTCCAGCTTGACCGGCGTAAAATCCACATTCGGCAAAAGACAATCCAAAAATGCGAAAGAAGGTTCGCCATCGTCTCGCCAGGAGTTCACCAAATTAATCTTTGCACCCTTGTAGTTCCAGGCGCGCAGCGCACCGCCTATGCGGCAATCCAACAGATAAGAAGACTCCGGATTTTCGCAGAACAAGATTTTCTTGCCCCTAAGCAAATAATCACACACATCGACGCGGAGTCCGGAAAAGTCCGTGAGATTGTCCAAGATCTGCGACGCTTTAATCAGCAAGTGGTTAGAACGCTTGCGGACCATCATGGAACGCATACCCGAACGATTGAACAAATCCCTAAAAAACAGCGGAGCCATGGCCGGCAAAAGCGCGTGGCAGAACTCAAGCCACTTTTTGCCCGAAAGCACACTGCGACCTCTCCTGTACAAATTCAGGAAAGTCTTGTGGTGCAAATTGATTTCAGGACGTCGAATCAAAAGTTCACGACAAGTACGCGCCGTCGAAGGGAGTCCGAGATTGCGGCCTGCAGAAACAAGGAAACTGATAGAACCAGACGTTTCCAACTGATCTACAGCAAAACCTACTGTTCTAGTCTGAACTTCGTTCGTCTCCACGAAGTCCACAAGGCGTCCAAAGAAATTGACTATTTCCGCAGGATCCGACGGGATATCGAAAAACGCAACCGCAGACTTTCCACCTCGGCAGTACGATTCCGCAATGTTACGCCATGCAAGGTTATCTTCGGCAATCGCCTTGGAAAGGACTTCGGACACAGGAACAATGCGAATAAACGCACCACGGTCTTCAAGCGTAAACCAACCCGAAACAGGAGTCGATCGGCCAAGAGCATCCTGTACTGCGGATTCCGTCACAAGAGCATAGTCGAAATGGGAATGTTCCAGAACATCGGCCATGCCGGGTTCCCATACCAGCGAAGAGTTAAAATACCCCTGCGGTTCCACGCCAAGCACTTTTTTCAAGTAGTCGCGATGCAATTCCAACTGCATCGTCTGCAAGTCTTCCGGGAAAAGCGGAAGCATCGGATCGTAATAGCCGCCACCCAAGAATTCTAGAGCGCCACTGCGAATGGCATTCTGAATTTTGCCAAACATCAAAGGCTTTGCCACATTGTAAAGCGCCTCGATCATCGGGCCGTCAAGATAAATGGAACATTTCAGTTGTTCCGAATTCAGGAGAACGTTCAACCCTTCCAGCAAATTGCGCGCAATCGCCTCTAGATTCTCGTATGAGGTCGATGGCGACATCTGTAGCACAAAGGATATTCTCGGGTTCATGAGACAAAGAATAGAAAAAATATTGCACTTTTCCAAAGCATTTTCTAAATTTGAAACGGGTAGCGGATGGCCGCCGGCTTCACGGCTGGAGGAAAGTCCGGGCACCGCAGGGCATGATGCTGGATAACGTCCAGGCGCGGTAACGCGACAGAAAGTGCAACAGAAAGCAAACCGCCTCGCTTGAATTTCGGTTCAGCGAGGTAAGGGTGAAACGGCGAGGTAAGAGCTCACCGCATTCCTGGTGACAGGGATGGCATGGTAAACCTCATCCGGTGCAAGACCAAGCAGGATTCCGTTCGCAAGAACCTGGTGCGGCCCGTGCCAGCTGGATATCCGGGTAGGTCGCTTGAGGCGGTCGGTAACGATTCGTCCAGAGAGATGGTCATCGCTCCGTAAGGAGTACAGAACCCGGCTTATAACTACCCTATTTGAATGCCTCCGCTAAGAGCGGAGGCATTCTCCTTACTAGGGAAGGCTCCGCCCTCCCTAAAACCCTCCTTTTCCAAATGCAAAAAGCTTCCTCTAAAAGAGGAAGCCTTCTCCTTATAAATTATCTCCAAGTCCTTTTTTCTATGAATTCGTCGTAATCGCCATCTTTCCACTTCCGCTCATAATCCTTGCAATCATCTTCGTAATCGTCCACCTGCGAATGAAGCGTTTCCAAGCTTAAGTTCTGGAAGCTAATAACAAAATAATAGAATCCGTTTCCACAATAAGTTTCGGTATAATTTCTCTTGTGTGAGTTTTCTTTTATCCCATCTTCGAACTCCAAGCACATGGCCGTTTTTTCATAAGACGTTGTATAAAAAAAGGAGTCTTCGTAATACTGAGTCCCAGTGCCGTTTTGGTCAAACGTAAATTTTTCCACATGGCCTTTGTATTTCGGAATATTCACCTTAATCTGCTTCCAGTACGAGCCATCTGCATTTGTGCCATCCGTAACATCGCAATAGAAGCCTTCGTCCCCATTCGGCGGGAAACTTCCTGTCGTTTTGCTCGTTGTATTTGAACCGGAACCATTACTATCGCCACTCGATGCGGAATCATCGCAGGCGGTAACAGCAAACATTGCAAGCATTCCAAGTGCAAACAAAATTTTTTTCATTCCATTTCTCCTTTTTTAAAACTTTTTGGCGACATTTATAAACTTACAAATTTTCGCATTCCCATAAAAGTCACAGCGATGCTAATCGCAATAGATAAAGCGAGTATCACAACCGGTATGAACAAGCCCTGTAAAAACACCTCATGTCCCATTTGCACTAACAAAAGAAGGGGAATAATAAAGAATAAAGTAATATGAGTTGCCGCACGGACAGTTTTTACACGAAGCGACACCATCAACGAAAATGCGGTCGTGAGGAGCACCGCCGAAAGAGCACCGAGCATCGACGCGACCGCCGCCGACACTGTAATTTCGGAATGCGAGAACCAGTAGCCAAGCTGTGCCAAAAGCGCAAATACCAGCGGAAACGGAAGAACGGCAAGGAGCTTGCCCCAGAAAAGTTTCGCAGGCGCAATCGGCGAAAGTTGCAAAAGCTCCAGCGAATTGCGTTCGCGCTCGCCCGCAAAACTGTCACCCGCCAAAGGAGCGCCCATCGGAGCCATCAAACAACCGAGCATGAGCATCATGTAACTTTCCATGCCCTGCATAATCTCGCCACCGTAATGCGATACCGCAATCGCCTGGCTCGCCGCGAGGATTACCGGCGGGATGATGAACGGAATCCAGAATCGCGGATCCCGGAAAATCAGGCGAAGTTCGTGTTTAAAAACGTGAAGCATGGGTTAGACGAGAGACGAAAGATTATATGTTCAATGGAAAGATAGTAAACAGTAGGAAGTGGCTGGTGGTTAGGGAGTCGCTTTTAAGGTTGGTGTGATAGCATAATTAGAAAAACAAAAAAATTGTTGTACAAGGCTCTCTTTTTTGTATAATATATTTACCGGATTCGTGACAAAGAAGTTTTTGTCGAAGGAATACATATAATGAAAGTATCATCGTTCTTTTATTTTGCAAATTTCTGGCTCAAGACTGTCCTATTCAAGAAGAAAGACCCGATTTTGGGAACCGTCATTGTAACCGACCGATGCAACCTGAAATGCAAGCACTGTTCCGTCAACAACATCACATCGATAATGCATCCCTACACCCAAATCAAAAAAGAGATGCAGACCTTGTACGACATGGGCACCCGCATCCTCTTTTTCTGTGGCGGCGAGACGTTTTTGTGGAGAGACGGCGATTTGACTGTCAGGGATTTAGTCATCGAAGCGAAAAGAATGGGCTTCATGATTGTGAACGTAGTCACGAACGGAACACAGCCCATCGACTTGCCCGAAGCGGACTTGATTCTCTTAAGCCTTGACGGCGACAGAGAACGCCACAATGCCATCAGAGGCAACACGTTCGATACCATCATGGAGAACGTCAAGAACGCCACTGCGGACAACATCTGCTTCTACATGGCCATCAACCAAATCAACAAGGATGCCGTACAAGATGTTTGCCAAATCGCAAAGGACACGAAAAACGTGAGGGCGGTCTCGTTCAATTTCCACACGCCTTATCCCGACACGAGAAACCTTTTCCTGTCCAAAGAGGAAAAACAGAAGATTGCAGACACCATCTTGCAGATGATGGACAAAGGCTACCCGATATTCAATCTCAAAGCGTCGCTCCCGTACCTTGTCAACAACAGCTTCCCCACCCCGTGCTATCAATGTTTGGTCATCGAAGACGGCAAGATTTCGGTATGCGGAAGGTGCATCGACGTTCCGGGACTTTGCGAAGAATGCGGTTACTTCTTCGTCGCGGAATACACCCTGCTTTTCAGGGGCAATTTGAAAATTGCCTTCGAAGCAGTAAGGACATACCTCAAGTACGTATAGGCTAACGAGAGTTTTTTGAATGAGTTTGAGAACGACTTTAACTAGAGCGTGGCTGACCCGGTCCATCAAGCCTTTTTTATTCAAAAACGAATACGACGATTTTCTCCCCTTCGAGGAATGTGAGAATCTCGGGCTCTACGTCCACATTCCTTTCTGCAAAAGCATCTGCACATTCTGTCCCTATTGCAAGACCGTCTATAACAAGGAACTGTGCGACCGCTACATAGACGCGCTGATAAGGGAAATCCACAAAGTCGGCAGTCAATACAAAAACAAAAAAGAGACGACCAGCCTGTATTTTGGCGGCGGCACGCCCGCACTAATTGCGGATAGAATCAGCGAAATCATCGAAGTGATTCAGGAACATTTCATCGTGACAGAGGGCATCGGCGTCGAACTGCACCCCGACAACGTAAATATCGAGACACTCCAAAGGCTGAAAGATGCTGGCGTTACAAAGCTCAGCATTGGCATCCAATCGTTCCAGGAGAAATACCAGAACATTCTTGGGCGAAAGAAGGTTGACGCAAACAAATTAAAAGAAGCCCTAAGCGCCGTGGAATTCGAAACGGTTTCCATGGACTTCATCTTCGCGCTCCCCGACCAGACTTACGAAGACATCAAGGCGGACGTGGATACCGCATTCGAAAGCGGTGCAAACCACGTGGCGATTTACCCGTTTATCGATTTCTCTTTTACTAAAAGCAAAGTGAAAACGATGCCGAAAAAGCAGAAGAAGGAGCTATTGGACCGAATCACCGCCTACTTCAACGAGAAGGGATACCACCGCAGTTCTATTTGGACGTTCTCGAACAAGAAGGATGCCAAATACTCCTCCATGACTCGCGACAGCTTCCTCGGATTCGGATGTTCCGCCACGACGCTCCTTCAAAAGCAATTCAAAATAAACACTTTCTCCGTAGAGGAATACTGCAAGAGGATTAACAGCGACAAGCTGCCGACATCGTTGACCATCCGCTTCACGCCAAGGCAGAGGATGGTATATTACCTGTTCTGGACACTTTATAGCATGCAACTGGACGAAAAGAAATTCGAGCGGTTCTTCGGCGTGCCGCTCAAGAAAATGTACGGATTCGATTTTTGGTTAGCGCAAAAGCTCGGATTCCTGACAAAAGAAAACGGCGTCTATTCCACGACTATGAAGGGCGCTTTTTACTACCACTACTACGAGCAATTCTACACACTCTCGTACATCGACAAGATGTGGGGAATCATGCGGAAAGAGGCATTCCCGGAGAGAATTGAGTTTTAGAGAATACAGTAGGAATACATGAAATTTTTGGCAGTATTTATTTTAAGTTTCTCGCTGATGGCAACAAGTTCTTTTGCGGTTTCACTTAATCCACCGCTTGTTCTAAAGATGCAAGAAGATCGAAGCATGGCAGCCTCGGACTTTACAACAGAAGAAACTCCAGAGCACGATTGGGGCCCAATAAAGTTCTTAGTTGGCGTATATTCCTGGTGTTCTCTCATTTTTGGAATTTCGTGGGCAGGGGTTGGATTAAGCAAAATTCACGATGAAGACTTTAATGCTGGAGCGATGATTGGTGGAGGCCTAGGCATGGCGGCTTTGGGAGGACTCGGCATTTGGTGGACGTTTTAAAAAAGGAGATCCCCGGTCAAGCCGGGGATGACAACGAAAGAAAAGGCGCCCTTGGCTTATCATTCTAAAAAACAGTAATGGCGGCTCGATGGCCGCCTTTTTTAATTACTGTCTCGTGAGAGTCTTGTATCGAATGGGCTTCGGATTGTCGGCATCTTCGCCGAGACGCTTGCGACGATCGGCTTCGTATTCGCTCCAGTTGCCTTCGAACCACACGACCTTCGAATCACCTTCGTAAGCGAGGATGTGCGTTGCAATACGGTCGAGGAACCAACGGTCATGCGAGATGATCACAGCGCAGCCTGCGAACTTAAGGATAGCCTGTTCGAGAGCCTGCAACGTTTCGATGTCCAAGTCGTTCGTCGGTTCGTCGAGGAACAAGAGGTTGCCCGGCTTCTGCAAGTTCTTTGCCATAAGCACGCGGTTGCGTTCACCACCAGAGAGCTGCGAGAGCTTCTTCTGCTGAGCAGCACCCGTGAAGTTGAAGAGACCGCAGTAAGCACGGCCATTCATCTTGCGGTCGCCCACCAAGATTTCATCATTGCCACCCGTGATGGATTCCCAAACCGTCTTGGAATCGTCCAAACTTTCGCGGCCCTGTTCCATGCTGATGATTTCGACAGTTTCGCCAATCTTGAGCGTACCGCCATCCGGCTTTTCCTGGCCCATAATCATCTTGAACAAAGTCGTCTTACCGGCACCGTTCGGACCGATAATGCCCACGATGCCCGAGCGCGGCAAGCTGAAGTTCAAATCGTCGAACAGCACCTTTTCGCCAAAGGCCTTCTGCAAGTGTTCCGCCTGAATAACGATATCGCCCAAGCGCTTGCCGTTTGCAATGTGGATCTGCGCCACCTTGATCTGCTCGCGCGAATCTTCGGCGAGCAATTCCTCGTAGGCCTTGAGACGGGCCTTGCTCTTGGCCTGGCGCGCCTTCGGGCTCTGCTTGACCCATTCCTGTTCGCGGGCCAAACGCTTCTGCCTGTCGGATTCGCCCTTCTCTTCGCCACGGAGGCGTTCGAGCTTCTGGTCGAGCCATTGGGCGTAATTGCCTTCCCAAGGAATGCCGCGGCCGCGGTCGATTTCCAGAATCCAGTTCGTTACGTTGTCAAGGAAGTAACGGTCATGCGTCACGAGAATCACGGAGCCCTTGTATTCACGGAGGTGGCGTTCAAGCCAGGCAACCGTTTCGGCATCCAAGTGGTTCGTCGGTTCGTCGAGCAAGAGCAAATCCGGTTCTTCGAGGAGCAGGCGGCAGAGAGCCACACGGCGTTTTTCACCGCCGGAAAGGTTCGTCACCGGCCAGTCGCCCGGCGGACAGCGGAGAGCGTCCATTGCAATTTCAATGTTGCGGTCGAGGCTCCACAAGTCCTGAGCGTCGATGATGTCCTGGAGCTTTGCCTGTTCGTCGAGGAGCTTGTTCATCTCGTCGTCTTCCATGGGTTCGGCGAACTTCATGGAAATTTCGTTGAAGCGGTCGAGCACGGCCTGCTTCTTGGCCACGGCCTGCATCACGTTTTCCTTGACGGTCAAGTTCGGGTCCAGCTGCGGTTCCTGCGGCAGGTAGCCTGCGGTGCGGCCCGGTTCAATCCAAGCTTCGCCCTGGAATTCCTTGTCAATGCCTGCCATGATGCGGAGGAGCGTTGACTTACCGGCACCGTTCTGGCCGATGATGCCAATCTTTGCGCCATAGTAGAAGCTCAAGGAAATGTCCTTCAGCACCTCTTTGTTAGGCGGATAGGACTTGGTCATCTTGTACATGTAGAAAACGAATTTTTCTGCTTTGTTTTGTTCGGCCATATTTTAGTGATTAATGGTTAGTGGTTGGTGGTTTGGCATTCGTTTCGGCAAGCTCAACGAACTTGCTCAGGTCCCTGAGCCTGTCGAAGGGATGCTTGAACGAACGTGAAGGATCCAGTTATTTTCATCCTTGTTTCGTCGATTTGAATATAGAAATAATTTTTAAGGCACAAATCGCAATCCGTGACAACAAAAGCCTTACGCATCAAGCTTTCGCAAGGAATTCCTTGATTTTCGCCTTGACAAAAGCCAAATCCGGATTCGTAAGAATCGGAATCAGCGCATTGATTTCTTCAATGGACTTGTCCCACCATTTCCACTGAAGCAAAAGCGCCGTCAATTCCTCGTCAAAGCGATTGCGAATAAACTGTGCCGGGTTCCCCACCACAACCGTGTAAGGCTCCACGTCACACCCCACGACCGCATTCGCACCGATAATCGCCCCATCGCCAATATGCACTCCCGGCAAAATCACCGCATTCTGTCCGATCCACACGTCGTTCCCGATAACGGTATCGCCCTTGAGCGGCAAATTTTCTTTCGCAGGAGGCGCCATATTCCAGCCTTGCAATGTGTAGAACGGAAACGTCGAAACCGCATTCATCTGGTGGTTCGCCCCGTTCATCACGAACTCCACCCCTGCCGCAATCTGGCAGAATTTCCCAATAATTAACTTATCATCATTCCACGGATACAAATGCGTCACATGACTCTCGAAATCGCTATCGGCAATGTAAGTGAAATCGCCCACAACAATCTGCGGATTCTTGAGCGTCGGCTTCACGTAAATTTCCTTCTCGTAACCCGCAATCGGGAGAACAGTCATCGGATCAGGGAGTGTGTTTGGCATAGGGACCTCCGTGGGTGGGATACATGGGGAAAGGTAATAAAACGCAAATAGGCCTGTCAGCCCCGCCTAGCACTGTCATACCCCACTTGATTGGAAGATTTTTTTGCGTCATACATCAAAAAGTCATTTTATGACACTAAAGAAATATACATTACAAAAAAAACAACCCTATGGAGGTCTTTATGAACCAGGAACAGAAAACCATCCGCGTCATGGGCACAGGATTCGTCAAAACCGCCCCCGACACCACGAGACTCTCTTTCGAGGTGGATTCCCTGCATGATACGTACGAAAAGGCATACGCCGAAGCTGCCATCGGGAACAAAAACCTGCGGGATACGCTCGAAAAGTTGGATATTCCGAAAGACTCACTCAAAACCACGAATTTTTCTATAACCAAAGAAACGGAGTGGAAGCGAAAAGAAGACAAATACGTTTTTGTCGGCTTCAAACTGCGTCAAAAACTCGCTATCGAATTGCCACTGGACAGCATCATCACCTCCAAAGTCATGTCCGCGCTAGGCAATGCGTGGTCCGAACTCGAAGTGAACATCGCATTCATCAAAAAAGACACCCACGATGTAAAACTGCAAATTTTGGAATCCGCCGTCAAAGACGCTCGCGAAAAAGCCGAAGTCATCGCAACAACATTGGGGCATAAGCTCGGCGGCATTATCAGCGCAGATTACTCAAAGCGAAGCATCGATATCAACTACCACGAAGAACGACTGGCCATATGCGATGGCGGTTTTGGCGACAAAAACAGCTCCATTGACTACACACCCGACGATATCGAAGCCGACGACACGATCGAAACCGTGTGGTATTTGGAGTAAATTCGGCATCTAAATCTGCAATATCTTGCAGATTTCTATTGACAAATCGGGCGATATTATATATTTTAATACAAAAACAGCAATATATTGCCGATTTAAACAACAATGATAGACGTTTCTTATTGGGGCTACTGTATGGAAAATCTCGGAAAACAGATTTCAGAAAGGAGAAAGAAATTGGGACTGTCCCAAGAAGACCTGGCCGAGATTTCCGGGGTTTCGCCCAGAACAATCAACTCCGTCGAACTCGGGAAAGCGAACCCGTCCATCAACGTTTTGAACAAGATGGTGAAGCCCCTCGGTTTTGTGATCACATTAAGCGAGAGGGTAACGCATGAATAACAAAATCCGCAGCGCATGCGTTTATTACAACGACATTCTTGCAGGCTACCTCTTGCAAAACAGCAGAGGCTACACATTTTTTTACGACTCTGATTATGCGGCCTCCCGAAACCCGTCCATCGCATTGAATATGCCGAAAAAGAAACGTCTATTCCGCTTGCCTTATTTGTTTCCGTTTTTTCAAGGACTACTGCCAGAGGGGGCTAACAAAGCTTTTTACTGTGAGCGTCTTGGCATCAAAAGCACAGATAAATTCGCAATGCTCCTAAGCCTCGCCAATCATGAAACTATCGGCGCAGTCACCGTACGCGAAAGGAGCCGTTAATGGGAATTTGTCACTGTTGTTTAAAAGAAACAGAGCATGATTTCTGTCGAGCCTGTTCGAAGGCTTTGTTTGGCATTTCTAGATTTAGCGCGACTTTGGATTTTGACGTTCCGCAACTCGCATTTGCAAAGGATGGTGCGTTCAAGAAAATTTCCATTTCTGGGGCACAGACAAAGTTCTCCGTGAAAATAGAAAACAAGAAACTGGTCAACACAGATCGCGGTGGAACACACATTCTAAAACCGACCTTGTTACCGTACTACGAGAACTATCAAGATGCTCCAGCCAACGAGCATGTGACTATGCTAATGGCACGTGTACTTTTCAAGATTCCAACGGCGTTATCCGCTCTTCTTTACTTCAAAAACGGCGCCCCAGTTTATATTACTAAGCGATTTGACGTCATTGAATCTGACGAACACGCAGGGGAGCGACTGAGCCAAAGCGACTTTGCTCAAATTGCGGGCCTTGTTCCTGAATTAAACGGAAGCGACTACAAATACAAAGGGATTTCATACGAAGGAATTGCCACACTGATTCGCGAAAACGTAAGTGCCGCCGATGTCGCCGTTGAAGTGTTTTTCAGGACGGTCTTATTCAACTATCTTGTATGCAACGGCGATGCTCATGCAAAGAATTTTTCACTCCGCAATTCCGTCGAAAATCTTGATGTCTATGATTTAACCCCCGCATACGACTTGCTGAACACTTCGCTCCACATCCCCCACGAACAATCGCGTACCGCACTTGATTTATTCAAGGACGAAGACGATTTCAAGACACCTTTTTACGAAGCAAACGGTTTTTATGGCACTCCGGATTTTATGGAATTCGCCAAAAGAATCGGAGTTGTCGAGAAAAGAGCAATGCGCTTCATAAAGCAAGCCATCGATGCCGTGCCCGCAATGGAAGAAATGCTAGACAAATCTTTCTTAAGCGAACAAGGCAAAGCAAAATACAAAGAATCTATCCGAGACAGAGCCAAAGCGCTTGGGCTGTAGAGAAATCGACTTCAATAATTTTATAGAATATAAGGTGAAATTTGGAAATTGTGCAGACACCGTCTGCACAATTAAGCTCGTTTCCAAAAGTTGTTTCGCTTACATCATTTTCAAACCACGTAGAAATTCTTTGTCATTGCAAAACAAAAGAGCAACGTCTTTTCTATATGCTCTACGCAAATAAAGAGCGTCTTAATTTCAGGGAATTGAAACGTTGTATTAAGAACGATACTTTCACGACCCTTTTACGTTCAAAGAAGAATCTTTCGAAGGGAATGCTGAAGAATTACCCACGAGCAGGTATAGCCTTTAAAGACGAACTCTTCCTAGATTTTTTAAACTTGCCACAAAAGCATTCGAAAAACAAACTGAAAAAATCCATTGTAGAGAAAATGAAGAACTTCATTTTGGAACTTGGCAGCAAGAGATTACTTCATCAGTTATCAAGGATACAGCGGACGGAATAGGCGTAAGTTTTTTCCCACCAATAGAACGATACTGCAAAAGATCTGTATTCAACGTCCATCGCATATTTGGTTCCATCATTTTCAGGGCCGTCCGTAGTACACCAGAAATAGGATTCCTTTCCAGCTCTACTAAAACCTCGACCGTTCCAATAGCCTGCAGGCAAGGCGGAAAAACCTGTTGAATTTGTCGCTTCGAGCATTCCGGTTGTTTCGCCATCGTCCCCCACATAGTCCCAAGGGCTTTCTTCCCAACCTGTTACAGACTTTATTGCAAATACGGCATCGTCATATTTTTTATCCAGGCGCTCTTCATAAACGGCTGTTGACAAGGGTCTCAGCAATATTGCGAAATCTTCCTGCGACGGAAGGCGGAACCCTTTAGGGCAGACTGTATCGGCATCATAATACGTGTAAAGTCGTCCGTATTTTTCGCAATAGTCCGCACTGTTTTGATAGCAGTAACTGGTATTTATAGCGTAATTGAGGTTTTCGGCCATCCAAGTCTGTTCGCCAATCTCAATGGTTTTGTATTGTTGTCCATCGCGTTCGTCAACGAGGGTTCCGTAGCTCAATTCAGAAACAATGGCGGGTTTTGATGAACTAGACGATTTTTTTGAGGCTGTCGAGCTGCTGGACTTTTTAATAACAGAACTACTGGAATACTCTATTTTAGCACTGCTTGATTCAGCAGAGATTTCCGGAGCCGACGCTTTACCATCACTGCCGCAGGCGGTAAAATTTGCGGCAACAAATAAAAGAGACACAACAGCATAAAGGGACTTCATATTTTTTAACAAGGAAACGAAAGCGACACTAGACTCTTCGCCCCACCAGCGATAAACAAAGTTTAAAGTTTCAAATTAAATTGCCGTGTCACTTCATCCTGGGCGACACGGCAAACAACTCATGACCAGCAACTATCTGTTATTCAAATAATCCAAGACTTTATTCGTAAGGTCGTTTTCTTTTTTCCAGAAGAGCACGGCACCCGTTGCGCGGTCAACGACCATGTCGTAGCCTTCCTGGAGTGCGATTTCGTTCACGGCCTTGCGGATAAGCTGGATAATCGGGGCGCTCACCTTTTCGTTTTCAGTGATGAGTTCGCCGTTGCGGCCATAGACGCGGTCGATGAACGACTTGAGTTCCGTATCCTTCTTGTTGTACTCGGCCTCAAGTTCGCGCTTCTTTTCATCAGAAAGCATGAGCACTTGTTTGTCAAGTTTCTCCTTGATGGCGGCAAGTTCCTTCTGCAAAAGGTTCGCCTGCTGTTCCCATTTCGCCACCTGGCGGTCGTATTCTTCCTGGGCTTTCTTGGTGCCCTTGAATCCGTCAAAGATAATCTTTGAATCGACATGGGCAATGCGGAGACCGTCTTCGGCAAAGCTTGCGCAGGCAAAGACAATCGAGATTAAAACTATCAACTTGCGAATCATAGCGCACCTCCAGTCAGGTTAGAAAGCCTGACCAATGACAAAGTTGAATTCCATATCGCCCACCTTGGAGAACGTCGTACCGTTGTAGGCTTCGCCCGGATCAAGCGGCCATGCAAAGTCGAATCCGATAATGCCAAGCATCGGCACTACGACGCGGAACCCAAAGCCGATATCCTTCTTGAGGGTGGTAGGATCCCATTCGCTGAGTGGGTTCTTCTTGGGCTTGTCAATTCGTTTGCCCGTATCGATGCGTTCACCGAACACGTTACCGGCATCGAAGAAGAACGGCAAGAGGTAGAACGTCTGCGGCACAAGTCCGAGCTGGAGTTCGGCGCCGATGTACTGGTAGCTGCGGCCAAGGCGGCTACGACCGACGGAACCGGCACCATAGCCACGGAGCATACCATCGTAACCGAGCACGCCACCCATGGTGTAGAGAGTGCGGTGCTGCAACTTGTCGCCAAAGATAACGCCATATTCGTTTGTCAGAGCAATCGACAGACGGTCGCGGAATAGCGGGAACCACCACTTGATGGAGAGATCGGCCTTGATAAATTCAAAGTCGCTACCAAAGTACTTATTAGCCCACTGCACGTCGAGCACGTAGCGGGAACCTTCGGTCGGGAACTGCGGCAGGTTCTTGTCGTCACGCTGGATGCGGAAGTTGAATGCCGATTCGATACCGGTATAGACCACATAGCTATTATCGATATTCGGGCCTTGGTCATTCATGAGCCATCCATATCCCACTTGTCCGTAGAAGTAGTCGTCCGGCCACTTGAGGCGCTTACCCACGAAGATGTTTCCACCGTAACGGGTAATGTCGTGGTCATCGTACTTTTCCATGTTCCACCAGCTGTAGCTGAGGCTTGCACCAAGCGTAATCGGCTTGTCGAGGAACCACGGTTCGGTAAAGCTAATCGTCGCGCTCTTCTTGTCGGAACCGTATTCGAGGCTGAGAGCTGCCTGCTGACCATCGCCCATACAGCAGTTCGGAATAGACACGCTCGCCGTTCCGACAAAGCCATCGCTTTCGCTATAGGAGACGCCAAGGCTGAACTGGCCCGTACCGGCCTGCTTTTCTTGCACGGTGAAATCCAGGTCCACTTCCTGTTCGCCCACGACCTTGATATCGGGCACGACCATATCGAAGTAGTTGAGTTGCATAATGTCGCGGAAGCTGCGTTCCAGTGCGGACTGGCGGTACGTATCGCCCGGATAGAGGCGGACTTCGCGACGAATCACCTTTTCGTTCGTTTTGGTATTACCATGGATATGCACTTTATGAATCTGCGCCGGCAAGCCTTCGTTCATCTTGTAGGTGAGATTCACAACGGAATCGTTTTCAAAAGTTCTTTCTTCGTCGAACTGGGCAAAGAGGTAACCGTCTTCGCGGTAGGAATCGATCAAGGCCTTTCTCGAAGCATCGTACAGATACTGGTCAAACACAGCACCGCTATCCAGGCGGAACACGTATTCCAGCATCTTGTCGCTCTGGACTTCGTTACCGGTGAAGTGGAGCCCGCCCATGTAGTAGCGACGTCCTTCGGTCACGTCGATGTGCACGAGAATGTCGCTCGAAGTTTTGATGTTGTCGTACTTGTAGAGTGCAGGAATCAGGTCTTCAATCATGTAACGCACGAGGAGTTTGCTTTCGTAGGCGTTACGTTTCTTTATTTTCAAAAGAGAATCGATTTTCGGGTTGTTCCACTTTTGGCCTGCAACCAAATCAATCCATTTTTTGCGGGCGTTTTCATAGCGGATAATGTCGTTCAAGAGTTTCCAGGCGCTTTCTTCGTCCTTGACTTGCGGCATGCGTCTTGTCACAGGATTCTTGTCGCCGGCTTTGCGCATGTTCCTGTAGAAGTGAGTCACTTCCATCGTCGGCATGCCTCCCATCTTGTAAAGCGGGTTCGACGTATCGGCGATAGCCTCGTTCAACTGCGTATAAAGCGGAGCCAGACGCTCCCCAACCGGCACCATGCGTCCAAGGTAGAACAGGCATGTAGAATCCGGGAGATATTCCGCATGGAAATCGTTGAGCTCGGCATCCAAAAAGCCGAAATGGCGGAACACGTTCAGCACTGTATCGCGGTCAGCCTCAAAGACGTTTTCCTTGAATTCGCCGCCACCCCACCACTGGTTTTCTTTGGAGAGCATGTGTTCCGTGATTTCTTCGACAGGCACATGGTCATTGCCCTTCACGTCAACGCCACGGACTCGCACCTTGGAACCTTCGCGAATCACGAACGTCACCTTGTTCTGGTATTCATCTACAGGTTCTTCGCGGTAACCAATTTCAGCGAGAAGGAAGCCTTCGGAGCGGTAATGGTCGAGCATGGCCTGACGGGTGCGTTCGAGCTGGCTCTTGCTATAGACCTGACCCGGAATCATGTGGATTTTGAGGCGAAGGTCATCTTCGGAAACTTCGTCACAGCCATCCAGAATGGTCGTATCCAAAGCAGGGAGTTCCTTGACCTTGAACACCAAATCCACATCGGAACCTTCACCGATGTAATCAACCCAGGCTGTCACATCATCAAACAGGCCCGACGCGTAAAGCGAACTCACCGAGTTCTGCACCTTTTCAGAAAGCGTTGTCGGGGAATAACTCTGACCGGCACGGATACCGACACGTCCAAGAACAGAGCGTTCGTCCATGTGATGGGTACCTTCGACACGAATCTTGTTGATCTTATTCTCAACCATATACTTGTCGGAAATCTGCGACATGTCCAAAAGCTGGGCATTCGACATACCGACTAAAGCAAGAACAAATAAAAGCGAACGGGAACGCAGAATAGACCTACCTATAAAAGCAGTTTATTTAAATTTCTGCCCAAAAATACAAAAATTACTCTACCCCGCCCACCCGCGTTTTCAAAAAACACCCTAACGAACGACGAATAAACAGTTATGAGGACATAAGGGTTACATCGTCTCGTTTTTTACACTTTTTGAAATCGTTACGTAATATTCACAGTAATTTGCCGCGTCAAGAACCAAACCCATATATATAGAACAGGTTTGCGTTGTTTTTTCGCAAAGAAAAAGAAACAGAAGTTATTCAATCGATACGAAACCACATTATTTATATTTAGAATCGCAAAATTTAACACTCCCTATAGAAAAGGTTACTATGCGATCTACAGCCTGGAACGACGAAGAAAACAAAATCTTGCCCGAAATGGCACTTGATTTTATGCCCGAAGAAAAATTACGCGAACTGCAGTTGCAGCGTCTGCGTGCAACCGTGAAGCTCGCCTACGAGAAGGTCCCGCTGTTCCACGACCGCATGGTCGAAAAGGGCGTCACCCCCGACGACATCAAGTCGTTGAAGGACATCGTGAAGATTCCGTTCTCCATGAAGAAGGACTTGCGCGACACTTATCCGTACGGTCTCTTTGCTGTCGATATGAGCGAAGTCGTGCGTCTGCATGCAAGCTCCGGCACTACCGGTAAGCCGATTGTGGTCGGTTACACCAAGGAAGACATGGACGTGTGGGCGCAGGTCGTGAAGCGCGGCCTCCTCGCCTGCGGATTCCGCAGCACGGACATTGTGCAGAACTTCTACGGCTACGGCCTGTTCACTGGCGGCCTTGGCATCCATGGCGGTTTCGAAGCCCTCGGCGCCACAGTCGTGCCGATTAGCGGCGGCAATACCGAACGCCAGGTGATGCTCATGAAGGACTTTGGCGTGACCGCCGTCGGTGGCACACCGAGCTACTTTGTCCGCATTATCGACGTGGCCGAAAAGATGGGCGTCGATATTTCTAAGCTCAAGGTCAAGCGCGGTATCTTCGGTGCAGAACCGTGGAGCGACGGCATGCGCGACTACATCGAAGAAAAGACGGGCATCAAGGCTTACGACATTTACGGTCTTTCTGAAATCGTGGGCCCGGGCGTGGGCTGCGAATGCGAATGCCGCGACGGCATCCACATTTTCGAAGACCACTTCTACCCTGAAATTGTTGACCCGGAAACGCTGGAACCGCTCCCGGACGGACAAGAAGGCGAACTCGTCATCAGCACGCTCAGCAAGCGCGCCATGCCGATTTTGCGCTACCGCACCCGCGACATCACCGCCATCGAAAACACGAAGTGCAAGTGCGGCCGTACCATCCGCCGTATCCGCCGCATTGGCCGCCGCAGCGACGACATGATCATCATGCGTGGCGTGAACGTTTTCCCGAGCCAAATCGAAACGGCTCTTCTCCGCGCCGAAAAGGCTTTGCCGCACTACCAGATCGTTCTCGACACCAAGAACAACATGGACACGCTGGAAGTCAAGGTGGAAGTTTCTCGCGACATGGTGAGCGACTCCATGAGCGATATGGAACAGCTGAACAAGAAGTTCAAGCACTCCATCGAACAGATTCTCGGCATTTCCGTCATCGTTACGTTGTGCGAACCGGATTCGCTGCCGCGTAGCGAAGGCAAGGCAAAGCGCGTCATCGACAACAGGAAGAAGATTTAATTTAGGTTATAGGTTGTAGGCTGTAGGTATTAGGAATAAGAATCATGCATTTCGTGCATCTGTATTGGGCGGCTCCGCCGCGATTATTCACCTAAAGCCTAATCCCTAACACCTATCACCTTGCACCTTTAATAAGGAGAAATTTTATGAAAATCCCACAGGTTTCAGTTTTCGTTTCCAACAGACCGGGTCGCCTCCAGGCCGTCTGCCGCGCCCTTGCCGATGCAGGGATTAACCTCTTGTCGCTCACGCTCGCCGATTCCGGCGAATTCGGCCTTATCCGCCTTATCGTGAACGATGCCGAAAAGGCTGTCAACGTTCTCGAAAAGTCGGGCCTCAGTGCTACCGTCACCGACGTCGTTGCATGCCCCGTCGCCGACAAGGTGGGCGGTCTCGCAGACCTTCTCGACGTTCTCGGCGACTTGCAGATTGACTACATGTACGCCTATCCGTCCGAATACAAGGTCGGCACTAACGTGATGATTCTGCGTTTCAGCGACACAGAAAAGGCTCTCGCCGTCTTGAACGAAAAGAACTTCAAGACGCTCAGCACCAAAGAAATGCTCGGATAGACACGAGACACTCCTATACTCCGGAAACGTCGCAACGCTGTACGGAATATGAAAAAGCTAAACGGAATAACCGTTTGGCTTTTTTGTATCAACGATTAAATAAATTACGGAACAACGTCACTCTTGCCGTTGCGAGGTGTTCGGCTTGACGCGAGACTCTAAAATCTTATCCGCACAATAATGGCGTTTTCGAAATAATCCGGATTGCCGCCAATGCGCCAAAGCGAAGCTTCGTAGCGGAAAAGGTTCGGGCGCGCCTTGCGAAGGATTGCCGCCCCAGTCGCCCGCAAATACCCCGCCTTACTCTTACAGGGAATCCCCTTGAGCGAAGCATCCAAATCATCGATACTAACGCTGATGGCGTTGTGATCGTGAGAGTTGTAAGGTTCCGCCTGGACCGAGGCCTTGAGAGTCGAGAATATCTCCTGATGTTTTTTCCCGGCTGCATAGGGATCGTCCCCAAAATGGAAACTTATTGCGGCATCGGAAAGAATCTCGAACTTTTTGACCCCATCCACCCACGGATGATTCGATGCACCGACAATCCCCATGGTAAAATCAAAGCGGCAATCCTTGCCAAAATAACGGATGAACATTTCTTGCGCAGATTCCTTGAGAGGATCCGGTTGCAGAACATCGCGAGCAGCAGCATAAAGTATAGCCGCCGTATCCGTTTCGCCAACAGAAATCGGCTTGTCACTTGCGTACACTCCCTGAAAACCGCTTTCGCTATGGAAACCACCGTAAACCCAAGCGAACAGCGCCTCAGCGGCGACGGGCTTCAAAAGATGCAACAGGATCGGCGTAAAGTTTGCAAAGACCATGGAACGCCTATGCAAAAGCTCTGCCACCAAAAGAGAATCACGTTCCTGCACCGCAAGCAAAATTGCACCGATATGCAGCAAGAACGAATACTGGTTCGCATCCAAATTCTGGACATCCGCAGGAATAAAAACAGTAATTTCGGCATGCAGAGCACTAGGCAGGTAAGTGTACCACGAAGGCGTAAAGTAAGCGCTTCCGTCGACACATTGCATTTGCGAAAGTTCATCGACAGAAGGCGTTGCCGTACCCACGTAGTCCAAAATGCCGGTTTCACTCCGAACGAAAGCGAAAGTGCTTGCCATCTTGACCGTTTCGACTTTAACATAGAATGTTTCGGTAGCCATTGCAGGCCTCCTTGTTGAAGGTTACAATAAGAATATAGAGTTTTTGCATGTCATAAAATGACATTTCACAAAATCACCAAAAAAAAAGACACAAAAGGCTAAACGGAAAACCGTTTAGCCTTTTGTGTTCTATGGATGAAAAATAAATCGGATAAAGAAGATTACTTGAACACCGCAGTAACCGAGTTCACTTCGCCCGGATTCACCTTGCGGGTTACATCGGTCACACCGTCGCTCCAGCCCGTGAACGTGGCACCGGTGCTAGCCCTTGCCGTGAGCGTTACCGGGACGCCCGTGTAGAACGTCACCTTCATCGTCGATTGATCCAGCGGGAGGCCATCCACGAGAATTTGGCCCGAGCCCTGCGCTGTTAGCGTCATTTCAACAGGAGAACTTAACGAGAAGAAAGACACCATCTGCTCACGAATTGTAGCCTGACGCGATTGGGCAAAGTTCTTGATAGTCTCCAAGTTGTTGCTCATCGAAGATGCGTTATAGTTCCAGAATTGCTGATCACGAGCCATTTCGGATTCCACCTGCGACTGCAAATCGTTAATGCGCTTCAGGAGCCTTTCTGCAGAGAAGTTCATCGAAAGGAGCACGCTAAAGCGGTTGATGAAAGCATTCTTGAAGCCCTCGTTCTCGAGCAAGCGAATCATGAGAATCGTATGCACGGAGGTAGAAGCACCTACAGCCATCTGCGGTTGCTGACCGCCCATATTGCCGCCCCAGTTGCCGCCCATGCCACCACCGAAGTCTCCACCCATGCCGCCACCGAAGTCGCCAAAGTTGAAGCCACCCATACCGTTTGTACCGTTTTCGTTAGTCACGTAGCTGAACACGTTGCCGTTCTGCGTATTGTAAGACACGCCAAAACCAAAGTCCGTATCGTACAGGAACCATTTCCACTTGGTTTTCTGGCTTGCAACACGCCACTTCTTTATGTTGTTATGCGGCCAGTCGCTGTTATTCAGGAACATTTCTGCCTGCATGTAGTTGATATAGTTGTCGATATCAATCTGGTCCGCAACCTTCTTGTAGTTGGCATCAGACGAGAGACTGTTGCTACGCAGCCATTCAATCATAGCCTTGTAATCTGCAGAAGAACCTGTGCTCGCCTCGTCTGTACCGCTGGCAGACGTTTCGAGAAGGTCGATATCATTCGGGTCGTAACCGTACTTGGTTTCGTAATAGTATTCGTTGTTGCGTTCACGCAGGTCATGGATGCCGTAATACTTGCCATTGTAATATACGACAACATAACGGCCACGCTGGTAATCCACACCAAGACCTTCTGTCATCGAGGTTCCCAAGCGATCGCGCAAATAGTCGTCACCGCTATTGTTACCGAAGTTTCTCAGCGAGAACGCCTTGAACTTTTTGAGTTCCGGGTAATCCGGGAACAGCGAGTATTTTAAGCGCTTGTCACCGTATTCTTCGCGCAACGTAATTGCAAACGACTTCTTTTCTTTTGCACGGCTGTACTGCCCCGTAATCTTGTAATCGCCCATGATGCCAAACGCAGGAGTCTTGGGCTTGCCGGGTTCGAACATTTCCACATATACCGGGAGTTCGCGGTTGCTCCAGAAGTTTGCACCCTTTTTGGGGTCCATCATCGAAGCGCCATTACCCGTCATGTAGAGGCCGGAATCGGGGCTGAACATCGAAAGCGGATCGGTCGTCACGAATATCGCGGCAAGCGAAGGCTGCTGTTCGAAAACGTAGGTACGGTTAATTTCTTCACTCGGATAAGAACCACCGACATAAGCACGGCAACGCAGAACCGTCGTAGCGCTGACATTCATCGTCTGTACTGCCGGAGAATTTGCATTCGGTTCTTTACCGCCTTGTTCGCAACGGGTTCCTGCCGGGAACGTCGCCGTCACCGCAGAAGAATAGAAACCGGAAGGAGGAATGTTGACTTCAGCTACCTTAACTTGTTCCACAAAGACCTCGCCCGAAGTATTGCCATAAGGCGACGGAGCCGAGATGCCCCACTTACCAGCACCGTCACGTGACCAGGAAGCACCCGTCGGAACAGACCCGAAACGCACGGAATCAAGCATAGCGCCTTCGGCGTTCATAAAGTACAATGCACCGCCATCCTTATCGACCTTGAACGAAGCGTGAGGTTCGTGTCCACGATTGCGGGCGATATACGACGTAATCTGGATAGTCGTCGATTCGCTGCCCTGAGTTTCAGTCGCAAAAGTCGATGCCGTTACTTTGTTACGATTGAGGTCCTTAGCATTGTCATCTAGACGAACATAGAACACCGACGCGACATCACCTGTACCACGGAGATTCTTGCCAGTCCAATTGCTGAGCGAATCGCCTTCTTTAAAGTTCACGCGGATTTTGTGGTTCTTGGTGATAAAGCCTCGGACCACAAGTTGATTGACCTTGCCGAGGTTAGTTCCATTGGCCTTGATTACCACTCGCGAATAGTTGCCACCCTGGGCAACCTTCATCACAGCGCCCATCTGAGCAGATCCGCCTTCGTTAAAGCACAGCGAAGACTTGCCCGGCAAATTCTCGACATTATTCCCGGAAGTGTTTCCGCCAGCGCCACCAGGATTGCCGCCCCAGTTGCCCATGCCAGGGAAATTCATGCCACCCGCAGCAGATTCCGAACTGCAATCAGAGCCCATCAAGTTAAGCGAATCCGAAGGCAAAATGTAGTCTGCATAGCTCTTGCCCGAAAGGAACACAATCATGTAGCTCTTAGCAGGAACCGTGGCGTTGCCAAATACCCAGCGACGCGGATCCGTCAAATCGTTCGTAAGCGCAAAGCCTTTCAAGCTCACAGGAGCATCGGACGAGTTGTAAAATTCAACCCACCCCGGATCGTTACCGTCGTTGTCCTTGAAGTTTGCATTCGAAGGAGAAACTTCCGAGAAAAACACCGGACTATTGCCTTCGAAACGCGGAATAACAGTAGCGGCACTCGATGCCGGAGGTACAGCAGCGCTAGACCCAGGCACAGCAGCACCCGCAGAAGATGTCGGCTGCACCGGAGAAGATACACCCGGAATAGTCGCTGACGAACCACCAACTATTGCAGAAGAAGCGCCCGGCACGGCAGTACCCGCGCTAGACAAACCTACATTTGGACCGACACCGGAATCGGAGCTCAGTTCCCCAATGACTGGACCAGCCGGAGAAAAGCCATCATCGTTCGAGGAATCTCCGCATGCAGACAGAACCAAACTTAAACCCATTCCACATAGCGTCACTTTCGCTATAGACTTCATCAATACACCTTTAAATTAGAGTTGTTTATTCCAAGTGACACTCCAATCCATTCCCGCCACTAATTATACATCGAGAATGTCCGCAAACGCCTTATTTTTTATGGTTTCGTTGTAAAAGGATTGAGTATTTGACAACAGGAAAATTATCGGAACGATGAGTTCCGTTTTAACTATCTTTGTGAAAAAATTTTTAAGGAAACATGTGATGTTCAGCAAATTTAGCAAGGCCAGTCAGCAATTCAACTCGTTCAGCCCCGAAATGAAGGAGCAGATGATGAAGATGGCGAAGGCTCGCGTCAGAGAAAAAATGCTCAAGTGGCTCGCCACGCCGACATTTGTGGTGATTGGAGTCATACTCGGAGCAGTCATCGGCGCGCTCACCGCCTGCTTCGGCGACATCAGCGACAGGCTTTCTGTGATCCGCGACACAAATCCGCTGTACTTTATCCCCGCTTTGGCACTCGGTGGAGCAGCAATCGCATTCGCCTACAAGAAATGGGGACGCTGGACAGAACGCGGCATGGACCAAGTTTTTGCCGTCGGACTCAACAAAGAAACAGATTTTCCGCTCGTCTCTATCCCGATGGCCGCCGTAAGCACCTGGATTACGCAGCTCTTCGGTGGAAGTGCAGGCCGTGAAGGCGCCGCCATGCAAATCGGCTCCGCACTTTCGTACAACATAAGTAAAAAATTACCATTTGAAAACTCAGCGCACATCATGCTCGTCACAGGCTTGGCCGCAGGCTTCGCCGGAATTTTCCAAGCCCCCATGGCTGCGACCGCTTTCGCGTTGGAAGTTTTGCTCGTCGGGCATTTTGAACTCGCCGCATTGATGCCTGCCGCAGCAGCAGCATTCACCGCCTGCAAAGTTTCGAGCATGCTCGGATTCCACAAGTTCAGCGTAGATTTGAATTCGCTCCTTGATGCAAGCGGATTCTCGGCAAGCATTTTCACGAACGAAGGCTCGCTTGACGGCTCGATGCTTTTGAAACTCGCGCTGATGGGCGTGCTCTTCGGAATTGTCGGTGGCGGATTTGCAAAGTTGCTTGGACTCTCGCAAGATTTCTTCGCAAAAAAATTCCCGAACAGCATTAAGAGAATTGCAATTATGGGAGTGGGAATAAGTGTACTTTTGCTCGTGTTTTTCCAGGGACGCTACGCAGGACTCGGAACAAACTTGTTAGATATGTGTTTTGGAATTGCCGGGAATGCTGCGGGGAGTGCCGCCGGAACCGCCGACTTGATTGGGAACGTCGCCGGGTATGATTGGCTTATAAAATTCGCGCTCACGATACTCACACTCTCCGCCGGCTTCGTAGGCGGTGTCGTTACCCCGCTTTTCGCCATCGGCGCTACGTTTGGCGTATTCGTTGCAGGAATGTTCGGGATGCCCGTTACCCTCGCCGCAGCCCTCGGCTTTGCCGCCGTTTTCGCAAGCGCAAGCAACACACTCTGGGCGCCCATCCTCATCGCCGGTGAAATCTTCGGATTCAATTGCCTCCCCGCATTCTTCATCGTCTGCACCGTCGCCTACATTTGCAACGGCGGGCAATCTATTTACAAACAAAAGAAAATTAGGATAAAGATTTAGTAAAGACTAATGCTAAAGTGCCCCGCCATTGAGCGGGGCATTTTTGAATTCGGTTTTTAAAAGCGTAAGGCGTTAGTTGTTGGTGGTTATTGCCGGCGGGAAGATGAGGATTTCAACTTCTTGTTCTGTAAATGTATAGTTCATTTTTTCCTCGTTATTATGATTAAGTTTACAGTTTTTGGATGCGTCCAAAACATTATGATGTTGCTTTTTTTAAGTCCTATTCTAAAACTAAATCCACGGCTATGCCGCGTCAAGAGCTTGAACTGTTACTCAATTTTAGAGTGATTTATTCGACTATTTCCCAGTATCCGGTTTTATCGCTACCAACACGTTTTAAAGCGCCTAATTTCTGTAACTTTGATGTGTTATCAGCAATTGTAGCACGATGCAATCCTAATAGTTCGGATAGCTCCGTAAGCGTAACCCTAGGATTATCGGCAATTTTCGCCAAAATATCCTTTTGATTTTTTGACAATTTTACAGTCGGATTTATAGTCGCCATTACAGTCGGGTTTACAGTCGGTTGTCCTTCATTCAATTCAAACGGAGTCACATTAATCCTGTTGAACGGGATTGTCACCACAATGAAATTTTTCTGGATTTTTATGGAATCACGACCATACGCCTCGACAATCTTCGGCACACCGCGACCCGACCGTTCGCTCAACCGCAGCTGCAAGAAAATTGAAGCAAGAATCTCGTTGACAGGGATGCTCACGCCCTTGTAAAAGCCCTCCAAATCCTGTTCAAGCCCAAGCCCGCCATGCGAAAGAATCTCGATGCGGTCCGTAAAGACACTAATCATAGGCGCGTTCATTCCCAGCCACTTGTTGTGAATAAACGCGTTCAAGATCGCTTCGTGGAAAGCCTCGTAATCAAAAAGAGGAACATCCTTCCGTTCAGAAATTCGGCCGCGTTCATCCGCCTGGATGATGTTGATGGCATCGCCGTATTCCAGAATTTTATCCATTGCATACAGAATACAGGAATTTCCGTATTCCTTGACCGAGAAAAGCGTATCAGCCTTGCTCTTACCGCTAAAAACGGAAACACGAATCGGGATATCGTTTGCATCCGAAAGCAGCAACGCCATAATGTTGTAACGCCCGTCAGCAGTCAAGAGCCTGAGCGATTTCTTGAAAGTTTCTTTGCGAAGAGCAACACCTTTTGCACCGTAATACATGAACAGTTTTTCAAAAGTCAGTTCCTGCGCATAATCAGGAGCCGCCATGCTAACAATCGTCGGAATGCCGTTAGCCCCCACCCACTCGTATTCATGCGGAAGGGCCACCAAATTCTTTATAAGGTTCCCTGATTTTGCCATAGCAGCTCCTTTGAAAAAAAGAAAAACATTTGATAATCATCAAATGCCTTTCGGAGCCTGCTCTATTAGGAACCGCAGCTGAAATGTAGTATATGTACCAAAGTTGGCAAGGGGAGTAAGGAAATTTTACAAAGCAGACCATATTGCCGACATTGGCAAAATGGTTCTTAGCAACAATTGCTTATTCCTGATTACTCGTGAGGTGGAATCCACAGCCGTTTGGGCATGGATAAACATGCAACGGAATCCCTATTTCTTTAGAACGGTGCTCCGCGACAATAAGCGCCTCGCCCTCCGTTGAATACAGCATCTTTCTTTTGCCGTCTTTTCCGCAACAAGTGCACACGTCAATTGCAGGAATTAATTCGTCCGCGTTCACCGTCAACTTCGCTACTTTCCGACCCAAATCCTTCGATTTTGACGCTTTAATCTTTTGCGATTTTTGTTCCGAAGCCCACAGATTCACTTTCTTTGAGACATACTCGGCATCTAAACGCTTTTGCCGCTCTTCTGCAATAAAAGCCTTGATCTTATTTGGCGCCTGCGTATAGAATTCATCAAAAACTTTTCTTTGCTGTTTTAATTGTTTGTAGCAAGACGCCCTTTTAAATTCACTGATATCACTCAGTTCAACAAGTAACTTACTTTTATCGTCAATCCATTTTTGAAGTGATTCCTTCGTTTTGCTCGCATCAATATAATCTGACAACGCCCAAGAAACCTGTTGCAGCAAATCGTTACATAAGCGATTACGTTCAGCAGCACGGGCCTTGCGGCGTTCAAAGAATTTCTTGATGAAGGAGAACATGCGACTACCTAATTTAATAGGGAAAGTTATATTGTCATCAAGGGCAAATAAACGATATCACTTACGCCTTGTAATCAGCCTGCTTATCTGCAACATTTCTGTATTGCATTTCAGGCGCAAAATACAGCTGGTTATTCGCCGCGATATTTTCGGCAGTCATTTCGAAATCATCCATATTGTCCGTCCACATTTCGCATTGGCTAATGACAGTTTTTAGTGCGTCTTCTTGGCCTTCGGGCGGATACTTGTATTTCTTGAGCAGACGTTTGATGAGCCTACGCATGTTGGCGCGGGCGCTTTCTTTGCGTTGCCAGTCGATCGTCCTGTTTTTGCGGAGGAGCTCCGTTAGTTCGCGGGTCATGGCGACCAACTGATCGTTGCTATAGAAATCTTTTGCGGCTTCGGGTTTGGTAAGCGCATCGTAAAACGCGACTTCTTCTTTTGTCAAGCCTAGCTTTTCGCCAGAGAATGCGGCTTCCTTAATTTGCTGTGCCAAATTGAGCATTTCTTGAATGACTTGTTCGTTGGTCAGCATTCCGTTCAAGTAACGGTTCATCGCTCCTTGGAAAAGTTCAGAGAATTTCTGCGCGTTTACCACATTCGTACGCGAATAAACCTTGACCTGCTCTGCAATCAACTTTTTCAGGATTTCAACCGCGATGTTCTTCTGCTTCATCTTGGCGATGTCTTCAAGGAATTTCGGGTCAAACAGCGAAAACTTTTCACCGACATCGCTAAACAGGTTCAATACGCCATCTGATTTAACGCTCTGTTTCAAGAGTTCGTTAATGCGCTCGTTGACTTCCTTTAGACTGAACTTTTTGTCGCCGCGACCGTAGAGAAAACGCATAATTTGCACGCGGACCGCTTCGAAAAAGTTCGCCTCGGCCTGCATGTTCTTCGGCACAATCGAAGAGCACAGCGAAAGCGATTGATGCAACATCAACCCTTCCTTGATAAACGATTTTTTCTGCTCTTCGCGGCTCGGGTCCAGAATAAAGTTCAGCGCATCGGTAATGCACATGCCAATTTGCAATGCAGAACCCGTAAAGAATTTGGAGTTATCGAATCCGTGGAACAGGCTGCGGCAAATTTCCAGTTTTTCTTGGAACTTGGGGAACGCTTCCTTAGCAATATCCATATCACCGTAGCGTTTCCTGTCGCGAACGGTGTAATCGTTCATCGCGCGCTTGAGCGCACTTGCAATTCCAATGTAATCAACAACGAGGCCGCCTTCCTTGTCCTGATAAACGCGGTTCACACGAGCAATGGCCTGCATCAAGTTGTGGCTTTCCATCGGCTTGAAAACGTACATCGTGGCAAGCGATGGAACGTCGAATCCAGTAAGCCACATATCAACGACAATGACTATCTTCAAGGGGTTTTCATTATCCTTGAAACGAACAGCAAGTTCTTGGCGGTGAGTCTTGTTGCCTACAATCGGTCGCCATTCTTCCGGATCCTTGTTGCTTTCCGTCATGACCACGGCAACCTTTGCGTCGTCACCGGGGACTGTAACCACCTTTGAGCCGATTGTCACTTGCGATGTTGTCCCCGCCCATTCGGGGCGAAGTTCCAAAATTCGCTCGTAAATTTTCATTGCGATGTTGCGAGAGTATGCAACAATCATCGCCTTGCCCGTATAAAGATGTTCGCGATGTTCTTCGTAATGTTCAAGAATATCATCCACCAGCGAAGCAATCGTCTTGTCGTTCCCGAGGACACTTTCTAGCTGGCCCAATTCTCGCTTACTCTTTTCGATGACTTCCGGGTCCGCATTACCGGCGAGCAAATCGTATTCATCGTCAATTTGCTTGAGGACCTTGTCATCCAACTTGAGCTTGACAACGCGGCTTTCGTAATAGACAGGGCGAGTCGCACCATCTTCAACCGCCTGCGTCATATCGTAAATGTCGATATAGTTGCCGAACACTTCGGTGGTGTTGCGGTCGTCGCGGCTGATGGGCGTCCCCGTGAATCCGATAAAACTAGCGTGCGGAAGGCTATCGCGGATAATGCGAGCAGTACCCTTGACCCTATGCGCAATCAAATTGCCCTGGTCATCCTTCGTTGTCTTGATTTTTTCAGTCAAGCCGTATTGACCACGGTGCGCTTCGTCCGCAATCACGATGATATTGCGGCGGTCAGAAAGCGGCTCGTTCGATTCTTCAAACTTTTGCATCGTTGTAAAGATGATGCCGTTCGCCTTGCGTCCGTTCAGCAGCGATTTCAGATGTTCGCGCGATTCCGCCTGCTGCGGAACCTGTCGCAGAAAATCCTTGCAGTTGGCAAATTGCGTATAAAGTTGATTATCAAGGTCGTTGCGGTCGGTAATCACCACAATCGTCGGGCTTTCAATCGTCGATTGTAGCAAGTGCGCATAAAACACCATGCTGAGAGACTTGCCCGAACCTTGCGTGTGCCAGAAGACTCCAATTTTACCATCGCCCTGCACGGCCTGTTCCGTGCGGACAATCGCCTTGCGGACCGCAAAATACTGATGGTACCCTGCCAGAATCTTGTAACTTTTCAGCCCTTCGTTGTTGAAGCAGATGAAGTTCTTGATGATGTCCAGCAGCCGTTCTTTCTGGAAAATCCCTTCGAAGAAAGTCGTGAAATCGGCAAGTGCCGTCGTTTCTTTGTTGCCGTCCTTTGTCTTCCATTCCATAAAGCGGTCGTCACCGCTCGTAATCGTACCCGCCTTAGAAACAAGCTGATCCGACATCACGCAAATGCAGTTGTATATGAACAGGCTCGGGACTTCTTGCATGTAATTACGAATCTGCAAGTAGGCTTCGCTTGCATCAGTCTCTTCGCGACTTGGAGACTTGAGCTCAAACAGGCAAATCGGCAACCCGTTCAAAAACAACAGAACATCGGGTCGCTTGTTGGACTTCTCGATAACCGTCCACTGGTTTGCCAAAATAAAGGAATTATTCTCAACGTTCTTGTAATCGACCAGATAAATAATATCGGCTTTCGTTTCGCCGTTCTTTGAATAAGTGACCTCGACACCGTTCTGGATATAATCCATGAACAAGGCGTTCTGTTTTACAAGGTCGTTATTTTCAAAATGGCGAATCTTGTTCAACGCTTCTGCGATGGCGTGCGAATCCGCCTTCGGATTGATACGGAGAATCGCTTCTTCAAGAACCGGCTCGTAAAGCGGGTCTCGAAAATCCCTTTCTACATCGGGCCCATAGCAATAATCCCAGCCCAGGGAATCCCTGAACAGTTCAATGAGACATTGCTCATAGGCGTTCTCGTTGTAGAAAGACATTGACTAAATTCCTTTGTGAGAAATTTAACCAAAAAATGCGACCGAACACCCCAAAATTGCGATTTTTTCCCGAAAAACGACATTCTGCGCACATATCCGTAAAAATTTTACGGCAAGTATTGTTTTTATCTAAATATTTAGGTATATTTACAGCGATTTAAGGTAGGTTTTACGAATGCTAGCGAAATTCTCCGTAAAAAATTTTAAGAACTTCGAGAAAAAGTTCACGATTGACCTGTCTCAAACCAAGCAATACGCCTTTTCGGAAGCTTGCGTAAAAGACGGCATTGTCAAAACCGGTTTGATTTATGGCCCGAACAGCATTGGAAAATCTAATCTTGGTAAGGCGATTTTTGATATAGTGCAGAACCTGACGGACAAGCAGCGAAATCCGATGCTGTACATGTCCTATACAAATGCAATGCATTTAGAGAATAATGCCGAATTTGTATATGAGTTTGTTTTTGGTTCATCTCGTGTTCGATACGAATATAGCAAGCCTTCTTATGAAGATATTTTGGAAGAAAAATTCTTTGTAGATGATGTCCAGGTTGTATCTCGTAGTTGGAATGATTTTCATACAGATTTACAAGGGGCTAAAACCCTTAATGGAAACAAGCTTGACATAAAGATTTCTGCAATGCGCTTTATTAGGGCAAATGCAGTTCTTGCTGACAACGCGACGAATAAAGTCGTCAAGGAATTTTTTGATTTTGTTGATCGTATGCTTATGTTTTCACACCTTCGACAAAATTATTATCAAGGTTTTGCCGTTGGCAGCACGCAAGTTGATGTTGAGATTATGCGGAAAGGGAAGCTCAAGGAACTTGAAGATTTCCTCAATTCTGTTGATGTTGACTGCAAGTTGAAAAGCCTAAAAATATATGGGCAGGAAAAATTGTTCTTCGATTTTGGCGGTAACCACATTATAGATTTCTGGGAGAATGCTTCTACAGGAACTCAAGCGCTCGTATTCTTCTTTTTCTGGTACATGCAAATGCAAGGGAATGCATCGACCACGCCCAGCTTTGTTTACCTTGATGAATTCAACGCTTTCTATCATGAGAAAACGGCTGCGAAAGTCGTGGAAATGTTGCGGAACGTCCAAAGCCAGGTTCTGTTGACTACGCATGATTCTACTTTGCTGACAAACGATTTGATTCGCCCAGACTGTGCGTTCAAAATGTTGCCTGAATACAAGGATTCTGATTCCTACGTGATGGGCCCGCTTTCGTCTAGGACGCAGAAGGAATTGCGCCAGGCTCTCAACATTCCCAAAATGTTCCGTGCAGGAGCTTTCGATTGAGTTCTATCACTTAGTTTTCTGTACCAACAAATTCACGTAATACTTTTACAAATCCAGCTGTCTTGAACTTTAAGTGATCTTCTGGATTTACATAAAAATAAAAGAAATTTTCTTTAGGTTTCTCTTGTTCAAAGAGGTTGATGACTTCTTTAAGATCAATAGTTTTATTTCCATCAAAAAATATTTTCGCCTCTTTCAGCGCATCTTTGTTAAAACTGGAGTTGAACTGTTTGCAGGTTCTCAGACAATAATCAAATTTGTAATTGTTAATTCTAGAAAAATCTTTTATTTTTTTGACAAGATCTAAAATTTTTTCTTTTGTGCGTGTGTTTTTTCTAAGAGAAGTGTTAATTGATTTACTTTTTTGAATTTCTTCTTCAAGGTGTTTTAAAAAATTATCATCAATTAAAGGCAACTCTTCACATTTTTCGCGATAGGTGTCAATTTCTTTTTGGAGAGAATCTATAACTGAGCTAAGATTTTCGTTTTCTTTTTTATTTAATTCGTTTTCAACAAAGAATCGATACTCAGCTTCCGTTTTCCAAAGAGACCTTTTGCGTTTATCCCTATTGAAATACTCTTGTACAGCATTTGAATCATACAACTCATTTTTAGCTGTAAAAAGGATGTCAGCATCCGAAAGCAAACGAATAACTTTTCCATTCCCATAAGATAAGCCCTTTTCTGTTAGAGCCTCTAGAGAAAAAAGTTCAACGCCTTGTTCTTTGAATCTCTTTACTATTTTATATATAATTGAATCCAGTAAAAAACATTCATATTGTATAACGGGATGCCCTTGAATCCACTTACGCTCCATGTCATGAGCAAGAATCACGCTTTCAAGAGTGCTAAGTCCTGTTTTTGTGAAGCCTAATATGTATTCGTCGTCATCGTTTTTTACAATGCAAACAGAACCTAAAAGTCGCTCATAATCTATTGATACTGATTTGAAACCAGTGAAATAACGATCTCTGATTAAATAATCAAGTTTATCGACATCAATTGTCGAGGAATTCAGCAACTCTATAAAACAGTTTCTAATATCTGTTTTGTTTTTGTATTTAAGCCCAATAATACAGCGAACGAAGAAATCCCGCTGATCTTCTTGTATATAGTGTTTAAAGTATATTATTGACTCTAATGCGCTCATTCTTTCGTGGGCCGCACCTGGAATAACAGCACCATCATTATTAAAATTAGGATCAGCAAGTTCTTTCTTTAAACGATTCCATGGAGTTTGAGTCTCTTTAACATTGTCGTAATACACTTCACCAGTGTGAGAAAATGGAGAATGACCTAAGTCATGTAATAAACATGCTAATTTGAAGGTGCTTTCGTATTTATGTAACTCATCCTTTATTTCTTCATTACAATTCTTTTTAATCCCTTCAATAGCAAGAGAACCTAAATAATAAACACCTATAGAATGAATAAAACGATTGTGAACGCTTGATGGATATACAGCCGTATAACTTGTTTGTATAATATTTTCTAATCGATGAAATAACGCAGAATTGATGATAGATTTTACGACATTGTCTTCATCAATTTCGATATACCCATATATCGGGTCTTTAATTTTTACGAAATTGCTAGGCAGCATTCGCGTCCTTTATTGCTTGAGCGGCTAGCAAAACGTCTGTAGATAAATAATCTAAGAACTTGGATATCAGGTCGTCATTGGTGACGTTTGCCTTTCTACGCAACACGGATTCTTCTTCTTTCCACTCAAAACAGTCAGAATAGTTTCGAACCATGTCAATGGCATATTTACTTGAAAACAGGAATACAGCATTTATTTTACGATCCTTAATGACTTTGGTTATTTTTACACCATATTCATTAAGTTCAGCAAGAGAAATCTCTTCCTTGTTATTAATTATTAAAGCAAGTGCGACTAAATATTCAATACCAATAAAATTGCACATGTTTGATTCCCTGTTGAAAGTGACATTAAAGTAGCAAAATGATGTCGACTGAACCACTGGTGGTAGTCAAAAACATCCGTTACAAGATGATGTTGGCATCACTTATGACAATGCGTTCTTCAATCATACCAGTGCCAAATCAGAGCGGACTTGTTCAATATCTTGATGCAGGAGGCTTGCGGCCTTCGAGATGGTGATGAGTTCCTTGCTTAATGCTTTGTACACTAAACTTACAAAGCGGGTGGATTCTTCGGGGTGGTATAGAGTCCTTTCGATAAGGGCTTTGAAACGGGCAACCTTGTTCGTCTGTATGCAGAAGGTGCGGTATCGCTGACAACTGCTATTCGGCGTCAACTGACCATTTTCGTATTTGGAAATGGTCATCTTGGAAGCAATGTTTCCCATGGACGCACAGAGGTCATCTATAGAGAATCCCATCATGATGCAGGCACTTTTTAACCTAGCCGAAAAAATCGAAAGATCTGCCATACGAACCTCCGTTGTTTACAAATATATATAAAGTTATAGTTTGTAAACTACAGAGGTATATGGAAGGCTAAAAAAAGAGAAACTCATCTTCAAACAAGTTCCTCTAAAAAAAACAGATTCTTTCTTTCCGCTTTTGAGTCTATTTACGCCTCTTTTGACGGCTCGATGTGGCTTAATTCGCTATCTAAGAAATCCTTTATGTTCTTATAAGTATTTTGTTGGAAATCGTTTATCATTTGTTTTATGACATTTATAAGATCCGTTGGACTACATTTTGTTCCTTTCCATGTGGTTAAAATGGGTCCTATTTCTTCTATTCCTATATATTTATAATCAATTTGAGCAAATACCAAATAAACAGTAGTATTGTTATAGAATGGTATTAATATTAATTCTTTATTTGTAATGCTTTTGCATCCAGATTGAATTTTGAATGATATATAATCATAAGATAAATCGTTCCTAATATAGAAACTTTGGGGAATGCTTACGGGTTCTTCTACCCATTCATAAGAAGAATCGTCTTTTCCATATATACCCAATAAAGAAGAAAAGTCAAATCCAAAAGTTTTTTTCTTTCTCTTTACAGTGCGCATTTCGCGATTGTAAGTCACCTCTATAAAATAATCCGTACAATTGCTGGCTACAAATGAACATAAATTACTGAAACAAGGGAGTTTGTTGTTTATTTTGTCAGCTGTTATTTGTGCATTGAATTGAATTTCCTTAAGCTCATCAATCAAATCAATTGAACTTACTTCTTTAAAAATATTATTGGAAAGGTCGCTTATTTCTTTTTTTCCCAAAAATAAGGAGTCCATTTGACCTATAATATCAAGATAATTTGTTGCGCTTGTTTTTTCTTCTATGGCCTCATCGTGATTTGTTTCGGCAACAACGGGGTTGAAAAATTCTTCAATCACATCTCTTAATTTATCCGATACTTCGCAAAATACATCAGTATTTTTTCCTTGACAGCAAAAATATGGTTTTTGCCCTTTAGAGTCTTCCGTTTCTGAAATAAATTCATCTGCTATATAATTCTGTATATCTCTATAACGAATTTGTTTATTTGTCAAACATTTTTTTATAGACTCAACAATAGCTAGCGTAAAATAGCTATTGTTTTTATCGCAACCTGAAGACTGATTCCTTCGACAAGAAAAACAAAAGAAACAATCTTGAAAAGTAGGCTTTACTATATCTTTAATGTATGGAAGGCCTGATTGACAAGCGTCTATAAACTTTACCGTTAATTTCGCTTTCAGTCGTCTTAATAAATCATCAAATTGACTATTGATCAAGGAGGTTGTATTTAGTTTACCGCTAGCATAATCATTCCAGGCATAATAAAACTCGTTTTCAGAAAAACCACCATGACCAGAGTAATACACGAATACTTCGTCTACTGAAGTTGATTTTTTTTCAATATTATCTACGAATTCTGTAATTTTTTCCATTGCTGCATATGCAGTAGAATAATTATCATTTAATACAAGTTTTTCATCATAAAGACTTGTTGCGTCAATTATTTTTTCAACAATATCTAAATCATTTTTGCATGCCGGCAACGGATCTAAAATAGAATTATTTTGGTACGTTATACCCATTAATATTGCGATACGCATAGAATGCCTCCTATAGGTACAATTTAATAAATGAAACTCATAATTGGCAATGCAAAAAAATCAAGAATCTCAAATAAAAATAAAGGTTAAAGTAAATTAAGAACTTGAGTCTTATTCCCGATAATTTTTCTTAGTTCTTTGTTTTGAACATCTATACTCATGCTAGAGGGGATGTTTTGATCGATAAAGGTCTTATGGGCATTATATGCTGTAAGTAATTTGGCTTTTGCGTAATTCAATAGCCAAGCGTGTAAAATGTATTCCAACTTAAAAAAATCTCGTATGCTAGGGTCTAAAACCAAACCGCGAATGTTTAAAATTCTCAACAATAGAATAACAATGCCGTAATCCTGCTCTATTCTTTTCTTAGTCATTTTGATTACTCGGTACAGTAATAATCCCGCAGATTTTTCTGTATACGATGAATGGAATATAATATCCCAACAGTTTGTGTATTGAATGTGAAATGTATTCTTCCCCTTTATGGAAAGTGCCCAATCTAAAATTTCAACCATAGAACGTGCTAATAAATCAAAAATATCATCTGTCCCCCATGAATCAGAATATGTTTTTTTGTGAAAATTTGCGGGAATGTTGACGCTTGCTAAGATTCTATATAAATCATTATAAAACCACATGATTTCTTTAAAAATTTGATACTCTTTAATATTTCCCAAATCCTTATCATCACAGTCAATATTGCAAATGCCCCTCGCAGAGGAAACTAATGTTTCCAAAGGTTCATGGAAAACGTAAGCATCTGTAGGATCCTTTAAATGAGCTTTTATAGATTCCAAAAGGATTGATGAATACGCTTTAACCTGCGTGGCATTCCATGATCTAGTCAAAGAATAGTGTGGAGTCAATAAAGATGGAATATTTTTGATTAAATCATAGTCTGAATAAATGGATGAAATAATTGGTTTAACATCACCAATTACGCCATTTGATAGTTTTGATTCGTCAAATAAAAATGAGTCTTCGTTCAACAATGCTTGTGTGATGAAGTTTTCGGCAAAGGCATTAAACCCAATATTATATTTTTTTTGTTGAATAACTTTTTCAAAAAACGTTTGAGCTATAGCAACATTATTATTTACAACAACCTTTGCAAATTTTTCATTTCCCATTAATTCAATTATTCTAATGGCATCTTTTACTTTTTCAGGCATTGAAACAACATCGCCATCATAGCGATTTTGAGCCCAGTAAACAACATTTTGAACAGAAAGACTGAAATCCTCTGCGATCGACGCCATTTCTCTGCCGCGTCCTAAAACAATTACTTTTTGAAAGGCTTCACGATATTTTTTGTGATTGAATCTGTGAAATTTTGAAGGTCTGATAAAACAGGCGAAAACCCAATAAAAAATGATAGATAACAAACAAGATGCTAAAATGATCTGACGCTGAGGGTAACTTATAAATGAAGCTTGTGCAAAATAATCGTTCAATAAGGTTGCAAAACCGATGAAGACAACGATGGAAAATAAAATGATAGGAGGAACAAAAGCTGTTTTGAAGCGGAACAGGTATTTGTAATCGGTATTTGTCCATGCAAGAATTAACACCGCCATCGCTGTTGCGAATGTTGTGAAATTGTAAAAGACCGCTTCATCAATATTATTGCAATTTGTTGTTATGTTAAAAAAATTAATAGTGTCCAATTCTGCACCAAAATTTAGATTAAAAGAATTCTCTTGCATATAATAGGCAATTCCTTATTCATCTGAGTTTAGCCAGTTTTCATCAAATGCAGACTTTAATTTTGTTCTGTCTATTGATAAACCTGTTTCATCCAAGACGCTAAAATCGCCATCAACAATAATACGTTGCCATAAATTAGAATCAATACAATAAATCACCTTCAAAGCATCTGAGTAATACTTACTTTCCACTGTTTCTCCGTCAACCTTAAATATGGAATCATTAGATACAAATCTGACAGTCTCTGGATTGACATAAAAGTCACCTTTGAAAACATTTTCATAAGTATTATAGTCTGCTAAAAATGTTTTGGAGCGTCCTTTTTTTATGTAGGCAACTTTTAAGAAGCCGAAAATAACTTTTCTTTGTTCTTTTCTAAGCTTGGTTATTTGTTTAAAAAAATCTGATAAATTTTCTTTAAAGCTTTCAATATCTTTTAAATATGGCTTCAACCCATTTAATGAAGAAAATGGAGTTTGTTGAAATTCAGCATTATTGATTAATAAGGAACTAGAATCTTTAAGATATTGTCTAAAAACACCAATTTCCTTTTGTGTACATTGACATAAAAGTTCTAATTTATCTATATCATCTAGAGAATCAACTTGTTCAATTAAATCATCAACTCCAATAATTTTTAAATAGCTCCCAATATTTCTTTGAGTTGTTTCGCCTCTTACTTTCACATCAATTCTTTTTTTTCCTTCATAAATTGATTTAATGTATAACATATATATTGTTTCATAAGTTTTATTAAATCCTTTTTCAATTATTTTTTCAATCGTTTTTGACACCTTCTTTTCGGAGGTGTTGCTTGTCACTTGAATCGCAATTTTTTTTTCATCATCAGCCAAATCAATTGCAGGATAATTTCTTATTCCGGTATTTGTATTTTTGAAATTACAATCCCATAAAATGTTTAAAAAATTAGCATAAAACGTTTCGCAGTCATGATTCACATTGTAGCGAGAAGCTTTACAGCTAGAATATACGATATATCGAAGAATGCTTATTTCTGCTATAATTTGATTAATGTAATTAGCTCTATTCATTTCTCTTATCCTTTTTAATAATATTTTACGCCTTAGTTTCGGTAGACATCAGTTTTGGCAATAAAGAATCGCGAATGAGTGCTAGACGTTGATTTTCCTGATTATTTTGTGATATTTTCTTGAATACTGCAGATAACTGATTATTTAAAATTTCTGCATCTTTTTTTTCAAAAACATTTATCAAACAATCGCCAATATCGGACGGTTTAATAGCTGGGAATGTTGAAACACTCTGTTCTGCAATCTGCTGTAGTTTTTCAATGGTATCTCTTTTTGTAAGATTGAGATAAATATATTCGTTTGATACAAGTAGATTTTTGCTGCGTATGACGGCAAATCCTGTGGAAACAAGCATATTGGGTTTTACTTCATTTATAAATCCAAAATGAAGCTGATTTGGACGAACTGTTGAGTAAACAATATCGTTTTCAAGGACCTTTCTTTTGGCTCTACTTGGAAGTTTTTCTTCGTTTAGATTGATATATTGTAGCTCAGAAATCACATTCTGTGTAATGCTACTTGTATCCAAGTAATTCACGAATGACCAACTGTCCTTTAAACCGAAGGAATCTGGATTGATGTCTGCCACATCTGCAATTTTCATTACTTCAAAAGGTTTATTCTCTTCATAGTTTTTAAAGAGGATTTGGGCTTGTTCCTCTAAATTCCTGTTTATCGCATTGTTGAGTTCGATTTTGTCATCAAGGGATGATAGGATTTTAACTATTTCTTTTTGCTTTGCGACAGGCGGTATGCTGATAGTCAATTTTTGAAAAGTTGAAGTCGGTCTTGCTAAAGATGGAACGCCGACTTGAGAGGCGTTAGACAATAATTTGTGCTGACCTAATCTTGAATGAAAATAGTAAACCAGGTATTCAGGAATTACTTTTTCATTGCATCGCACTCTAAACTGACTTTGCGAAATGACATATCGACTGTATTTGGAATTCTGCGGAATATAAACAATTTGCCCCAATGTGCCACGATGTGTAATCACAATATCGCCACGATAGGCGTTCGCTTTTCCTAAAGATGTAGCTTTCTCTTCTGTAACATAGTTGAAGGAATCTTCATTTAATCGAAAGCCAACAAGATTACTTCCGTTGAGAACAGGCACTCCGGAATCCGTAAAGCATTCAACTTTAATATTCGATCCGAACGGACCCATAGAAATTTCTTCTATGAGTTCAGACATCTCGTATTCTTTCCATTCCATTTTGCTCATTCTCTGTTCTCTTCAATTCTTTTAAGGTTTAAGATTCCCGTGGTGTTACTCCGTTTTTCAATCTATCACAAGAACATCGCCATGTAAATGGGTAAATGGACTACTCCATCCTTTATCATGACGTCTTTGGGGTACAGCACGTATCTTTCTCCAAGTTTGTTCTTGAACCGCGAGTAAAACTTGTCTAACGAAGAGTGCTTTCTATAAGCAGAAGACTTTACTTCTACGGGCGATATTTTCTTGTTGTCCGATATCAGGAAATCAATTTCCATGTTGTTCGAACGGTTGGCCGAATCAATTCGTGAATAGAAAAACAGGTGGTGTCCGTTGCACCGCAGCATTTGAGCCACGATGTTTTCCATTAGCATTCCTTCGTTTACGTTTAACTTATCCAATAGAACAGATTTATAGAGTAAGTTGTCTGTATATTCGTTATCGCGGAAGGTCTGGGTTACCAATAATCCTGTATCACCCATGTAGCACTTTTGCGTTGTGTTGTCGCGGCTCATTGAAAGGCCGATGTTTGGGTCGGTTGCGTTTACGCAGCGGTTGATCATCATGGACTTGTCTAACCAAACAAAGGCGTCTTCGTATGTTCGCATTCGTGCATTTTGGTCAATGTCGGCAAGTTTGAACTTCTTCTCTTTTTTAGAAAGTTGACCGGGAATATCTCCCAAAAGCGAATAAACTTTTAATTCGTCTTTCCCGGCGTACTTTCCTATATCGGCCAGGTAAAGCGAGAGGATCTGTTTTTTTATGGTGTCTGCTTTTGCAAAATCACCGGAGTTGCGGAACGCTTCGACCGCTTGCGGCATTCCGCCAACAAGCATGTACTTGCGAAATTCGTTCAGTGTCTTCCGGTGCAGCGCCTGCCCTAACGGAATCCTTTTTTCAAAACAGTTTTTTAGAAAGGGAACTGTTGCGTTGTCTCCAAGCGCCCATAGAAATTCCTCAAAATCCATCGGAAACATTTCCAGGTGTTCTTCTTCGGAGGGAATCAGAATATCCTTCACATTTTTGTGGAGCGAAATCAGAGAGCCTGTTTCGATGTAGTCGAAACGTCCGTCCTTTACCAATTGTTTTATAAGTTGCCTTGCAAATGGAAATAGCTGGACCTCGTCAAAGATGATGACGCTTTTCCGGGGAAATAATTGCACCCCGTATATGGCGGATAACTTCGCGAAAAAAAGGTCCAGGTCGTAACAGTCTTCTTTAAAGCATTCCAGAGTTCCCGGGCGTGGGTACGAAAAATCAATCAATAGGTAACTTTTGTAGTTGGTTCTGGCAAAAGTCTCAACGGCATAGCTTTTGCCTATGCGCCTGGCCCCATCAACAAGCAGGGCTGTCCTGCCGTCGGATTTTCTCTTCCATTCAAGGAATTTCTGAATTATTTTGCGTTCCATTGCCAGCCTTCCACAAAAGTGCAGAAACTAATATACATAATTATGCACGAAAGTGCAAGTTTTTACTTGTGTAAATCAGCACGAAAATGCGGATTTACATCTTGAATCCGAGGCCCTCCAGGTTCTTCTTGATTTGTTTTTCGAGGTCGTGGCTTTTCGCGAACATTTCGGAGAGTTCGCCGGTGAGGCGGGTCATTTTCTGCTCGAAGGGTTCGTCGTCTTGCACGGTGTCTTCGATGCCGACGTAGCGGCCTGGGGTGAGGATGTAGTCCTGCTTGGCGATGTCTGCGGTTTCGACTACGGCGCAGAAGCCTTTCTCGTCTTGGAGTTTGCCTTTCTGGAATTTCCCGAAGGTGCTCGCGAGGCGTTCAACGTCCTGTTCGCTGAGGTCGCGGTGCTTGCGGTCCACCATGTGGCCCATGTTGCGGGCGTCAATGAAGAGCGTCTTGCCTTTCTGCTTTTTGCCGCGGCTTATAAACCAGAGCGTGACGGGGATGGTGACGCTGTAGAAGAGCTGGGTGGGCATGGCAACTATGCCTTCGACGAGGTCCGCTTCGATGATGCGTTTGCGGATTTCGCCTTCGCCGCCGGTTTGCGTGCTGAGTGCGCCGTTCGCAAGGACGAGCCCGATTTTTCCGCCGGGTGCGAGGTGGTAAATCATGTGTTCGATCCATGCGAAGTTCGCGTTGCCTGCAGGCGGGAGGCCGTATTGCCAGCGCGGGTCTTCTTGCAGTTGTTCCTGGCCCCAGTTCTTGAGGTTGAAGGGCGGGTTCGCCATGATGAAGTCGAAGCGTTCGTTGGCGTGCAAGTCGTGGAAGAATGTGTCTTCGTGGTGTTCGCCGAAGTTCGCATCGATGCCGCGGATGGCCATGTTCATTTTCGCCATTTTCCAGGTGTCGGCGTTGGCCTCTTGTCCGTAAACGCTTACGTTGTTGCGGTTGCCGCTATGGTCCTGGATAAACTTGATGCTCTGCACGAACATGCCGCCGGAACCGCAGCAGGGGTCATAGACGCGTTTGCCTTCGCTCGGCTTGAGAATTTCGACGATGGTTTTCACGACACTTGCAGGGGTGTAGAATTCGCCGCCCTTCACGCCTTCGTAGCTTGCGAATTGCGCGATGCAGTATTCGTAGGTGCGACCGAGCAAATCCTTACTCGCTTCGGTGTCGCTCATGTCCATGTTGCTGAACACATCGACCACATTGCCGAGTACACGCTTGTCGAGGTCGGGGGCCGCGTAGTTCTTGGGAAGCACGCCTTTGAGCGCCTTGTTGTTCTTCTCGACTTCGATCATCGCCTGGTCAAGAATCTTGCCGATTTCGGGAGTGTGGGCGGCTTTCGCGATTTCGGACCAGCGGGCGTTTTGCGGTACAAAGAAGATGTTTTCGCTCACGTATTCGTCAAGATCTTCTTCGAAACCTTCACCTTCGGCGACGAGCTCGTTGTAGCGTTTTTCGAATGCGGCCGAAATATAGCGCAAGAAAATGAGCCCGGTGAAAATTTTGCGGTAGTCCGCCGCAGGGATGTGTCCCCAGAGTTCGCAGGCGGCGTTCCAGATTTGCTGTTCAAAGCCGAGAGTTGCCGAGGATTGCGACGATTTTGCCGATTTCGAGATGCGTGCCATGAATTAAAGCCTTTTCTTTTAGATGTAATATAAAAAAGACCGATTGAATTCATTTTATGGTTATCGCAAAATTTGCGACAACCACCATTTTTCTCCCCACCAAACCAATTTTCGATATTTTTTATATCGATTTTGCGTTTGGCCGCAGCCTTTTCAGCTAATCAAGCCATTTCGAGCGTAAAAACGCCGAAAATAGCGCATTTTATCAACAAATCTATTGATAAATAAACAAATATATTGTATTTTTGCCATGTAGCTCAAGCAGGGGCATCAACTATGAATTACGCAGCGAAAATAGAGAAAGACAAGGACATGGGTTTCGTGGTTTCGTTCCCCGACCTGCCCAACGTGAACGCGTTCGGCGACACGCAGGAGGAAGCTCTCAAGCAGGCGAAGGACGCGCTGGACGGTGCGATGGAATGCGACCTGGATCTTGGCAATACGATGATTCTCCCTAAGACAATGCCCGACACCGACAAGGGCCTCTACCCGGTCGAACTTTCCCCACGGATTGAAATTGCGTATAAACTATTCGAAGCCCGCAGGGGCCAAAAGAAATGTGATGTAGCACGCCGAGCAAACATCACCCCGCAGGCTTACCAACGTTTTGAGACTCCAAAGGGCTCGCCATCCATCGAGACGCTCTACAAACTGGCACATGCCCTCGGCAAGCAGCTCGTAATCGAGTTCGTGTAGTTCATATTCCGCCCTTTTTTTCCGCTTTTTCCAGATTTTTTATCGTAGCGATTCCGTACAGCGGTATATTCAGCATCTTTTCGTTGTCACGGAAGGGGAGCATCGATGTTTTTAACGCCAAATCGGGCTTGAACTTGTCACAGAACAGGGTAAAACTGCGAGATCCTAGATTCTCTCCAGACTTGACTTCAATGGGGATAATCAATCCATCCTTTTGCAAAATGAAATCCACTTCGGAGGTGCTACGTTCGTTTGTCCAATATCCAAGGTAGTCGGGCTCTAGGGTAGAGAGTTCCTGCATCACGAACTGTTCGGCCATAGCGCCCTTGAACTCCGTGAAAATTTTGTTCCCGTCAATCAGCGTTTTGGCGTCTAAACCAGCGGATGCACCAAGCAGGCCCACATCCAACATAAAAAGCTTGAACACGCGAGTATCCTGGTAGGCCTTCAGCGGCATACGGGGTTCCTTGACCCGGTGGGATTCCAGCACCAGCCCGCAATCGCGGAGCCATTCTATAGCAATTTCAAAATCCTTGGCGCGTGCGCCCTCGCGGATAATCCCGTACACGAATTTCTTGTTTTCTTTGCTGAGCTGGGCGGGAAGGCTGTCCCATACCATGTTCAGGCGCGGAATCTGCTCGCCAGATGCATGCTTCGAAAAATCCGCCGCATACGAGCGCAGTATTTCGCGCTGGATTTCGCGAGCCTCGAAGTAGTCGCCGGTATCAACCCATTTCTGCACCACTTCGGGCATTCCACCCACAAACAAGTAGCTCCTCAGCAACCCGAGCAGTTCGTCGTGAAATGGTTCCAACGCGTTCCATTGCCCGCCCTGGATAGCGTCGCAAAGCATTTCTTTTTTTGCGGCATGCAAGAATTCAAAAAACGAAAGCGGACCAAGGTCCAAGAAAGATACCTTGCCCACCGGGAACGAAAGCCCGGAGTGCAGCGCAATGCCAAGCAGCGAGCCGGCTGCGACTACGGCGTATTGAGGCGCGTCTTCGCAAAAATACTTGAGCGAGGTCAGGCCGCCCTCTGCCGCCTGGATTTCGTCAAAGATAATCAGGGTGTTTTCGGGGTCGATCTTTTTCCCGTAATTGAGCTCAATCGTGGAAACAATTCTCTTGATGTCGAAATTTTCAGAGAACAGGTCACGGAGGCGGCGCTCATTTTCGAAGTTGATATAGACGGTCTCGGCAAAGGAGGTCTTGCCGAACTCCTTCAAAAGCCAGGTCTTTCCAGTCTGTCGAGCTCCACGGACGATCAGCGGCTTACGGTCTTTACGCACTTTCCACTGAGCCAGCTGCTGCATCGCAAATCTTTCCATAACGCCTCTTTTATGCCGTTTTACAGTAAATATATATAAAAATGAGACAAAATCGCAAAAATATCTTGATAAAAGTGTAGTTTTAACACATTTTTATCAAGATATTTAAGTTTGGCTAAGGAAAACCGTAGCAAAAAATTTTCGCATCGATTCTGAACTGAGCGATCAGGCAAGCAAACTCCTTGAAGGGCTTGGGCTTTCCATGTCTCAGGCGGTTTCGATGTTCCTGCGACAGGTGGTACTACAGCAAGGCCACCCTTTCGAAGTGAAGTATCCTAAACGTTCCGGCGAGCTCCTTGACGCAATCGAAGAAGCTAAGCGTCTTGAAGCCGATCCCAGAACGAAACGCTATACGGATATGAACGAAATGTGGACGGATCTTGACAAATGATTTACGAAGTTATCTGGACCAACAGTTTTAAGAAGGGCTACAAGCGTTGCCAAAAGCGCGGGCTCCCGTTAGAGGAACTCAAGTCCGTCGTCGAAATACTTCGGACAGATCAAGTTCTTGACGCTCACCCTCGTGGGCACGGGAACGCATTCTGATTTATTCGGGAAATAGATACTTCCCTACATTTTTTATAGATTTAAATTTATCACCCCATTTTCCGGAGACTTTATGAATGAAACAATCAAGACTTTGCTCAACCGCAGGAGCATCCGCAAATTCAAATCTGACGCCGTGAGCAAGGAGCTCATCGCACAAGTCGCCGAAGCGGGCATCTACGCTGCAAGCGGCATGGGCAAGCAGGCCGCCACCGTGGTCGCCATTACGAACAAAGAATTGCGCGACCGCATCTCCGAAATGAACCGCAAGATTGGCGGTTGGGACGAGGGTTTCGACCCGTTCTACGGCGCACCCGTAATTCTTCTCGTTCTCGCGAAAAAGGAAATTCCGACCTACCTGTACGATGGTTCACTTGCCATGGGCAACTTGATGAATGCCGCGTACAGCCTCGGGCTCGGCAGCATCTGGATTCACCGCGCCAAGGAAGAAGTCGAAAGCGACGAGGGCAAGGAAATCCTCAAGTCGCTCGGCCTCAACGCAGACGAATGGGTGGGCATCGCTCACTGTGCTTTGGGTTACGCAGACTGCGAGCAGCCCGCAGCCCACCCCCGAAAGGAAGGCCGCGTCATCTGGGCGGAGTAATTCAAGCAAATTAACTTTTAGAGCGGTTGCATTTTTGCAGCAGCTTTTTTAGCCGGGGCGTTGCGGGCCGGCGACTGAGGGCCCGCTCGAAGGGGTAGCGGAAGCCGAAAGGAGATTCCCGGTCAAGCCGGGAATGACATTCGGCTGAAGCGAGGGGAAGGCTTTCCCCTTCCTACCCTATTTTCCAAGACTTCACTGGATCCTTCGACTTCGGCGCATTGCGCCTTCGCTCAGGATGACGCAATCGGCATATTTCATCCAGCATTTTCACAAATCACGAACAGGAGATTCCCGGTCATCCCCGTCAAGCGAGGACAGGCGCCGGGAATGACAACTCTTGAACGGCAATTCATGCAAGCAAAGATTGTCGCCTTGCACACTATTTTCTAAATTTGGCGCATTATGGAAATGGAAACTCGTTATAATCCGAAAATTGTAGAAGACCGTTGGCACGACCAATGGAACAAGAATAATGATTTTGCCCCGAGCGGAAAGGGCGAACCGTTCTCCGTCGTCATTCCGCCTCCGAACGTTACGGGTGCTTTGCACCTCGGCCACGCTCTGAACGACACGTTGCAGGACATTCTCGTCCGCTATCGCCGCAAGACTGGCCGCGACACGCTCTGGATTCCGGGCACGGACCACGCCGGCATTGCCACGCAGGCTGTCGTCGAAAAGAGACTTTTCCAGGACGAACACAAGACACGCCACGACATTGGCCGCGACGCCCTCGTGGAACGCATTTGGAAGTGGAAGGACGAATACGAAGCCCGCATCACGAAGCAGCTCAAGAGCCTCGGCGTTAGCTGCGACTGGAGCCGTCAGCGCTTCACGCTGGACCCGGTTTGTGCAAAGGCTGTCCGCCACGCATTCTTCAACCTTTTCAAGAAAGGTCTTATCTACCGCGGCAAGCGTCTCGTGAACTGGGACACCAAGCTCCAGACAGCTGTGGCAGACGATGAAATTTATTACGAAACTGTGAAGGGTCACTTCTGGACGTTCAAGTATCCGTTGGCCGATGGCTCGGGATTCATCCCGGTTTCGACGACTCGTCCGGAAACGATCATGGGCGATACGGCTCTCGCAGTGCACCCGAACGACGAACGCTACAAGCAGTTCATCGGCAAGATGCTCAAGGTTCCGTTCGTGAACCGCGAAATTCCGGTGATTGCAGATGCCATTCTCGTGGATATGGAATTCGGTACGGGTTCCGTGAAGGTGACTCCGGCTCATGACCCGAACGACTACGCTACGGGCCTCCGCCACAAGCTCCCGATGATCAACATCATGAACGACGACGGCAGCTTCAACGAGAACGCCGGTCCGTTCCAGGGCATGAAGGGTCAGGCCGCACGCGACGCCGTGGTGAAGGGTCTCGAAGACCTCGGCCTCCTCATCAAGGTCGAAGACCACGAAATGCAGGTGGGCCATTCCGACCGTAGCAAGACTGTAATTGAACCGTACTTGAGCGACCAGTGGTTCGTGAAGATGGACGTCCTCGCCGACAACGCCATGAAGGCTGTCACGAGCGGCGAAATCAAGATTATTCCGGAACGTTATGCCAACAAGTACCTCGACTGGCTCAAGGAAAAGCGCGACTGGTGCATTAGCCGTCAGCTTTGGTGGGGCCACCGCATTCCTATTTGGCACGCCGACGAATCGACGACCGAAGAGGACTTGAGCAAGGCTTTCGCAGGCCGTAACGACATTTACTATTACAAGGCACAGAACGGCATCTGGCTCATCTGCTCCGAAGAAGAAAACTTGAAGGAAGATGCAGTTGCCGGTCACAAGATTGTGCAGGAAGAAGACGTGCTCGACACGTGGTTCTCCAGTGGTCTCTGGCCGCACTCCACGATGGGCTGGCCGGAACAGACGGACACGCTCAAGAAGTACTATCCGACTTCTGTGCTCGTGACGAGCCGCGACATCATTACGCTCTGGGTCGCCCGCATGGTGCTCTTCAGCCAGGAAAACATGGGCACGGTTCCGTTCCACACGGTGTACATCCACCCGAAGATTTTGGACGGCAATGGCATGACCATGAGCAAGTCCAAGGGCAATGGCGTGGACCCGATGGATATCGAAAAGAAGTACGGCACGGACGCTCTCCGCTTCGTGATGGCAAGTCTCTGCACCGACAACCAGGACGTTCGTCTCCCGGTGAAGAAGGAAAAGCAGGAAGACGGTTCCGTCATCAACACGAGCGAAAAGTTCGAAATTGGTCGTAATTTCTCGAACAAGCTCTGGAACGCTTGCCGCTTCTTGTTCCCGCACTTGGAACAGGCTGGTGCACTTTCCAAGGACATTCTCCCGATGGACCCGGCACTATTTGCTCTCGAAGACCGCTGGATTCTCTCTCGCTTGAACTCCACCATCCAGGACGCAACGAAGATGCTCGAAGAGTTCCACTTTGCTGAACTCGCCGGCTTCCTCTACCGCTTTGTGTGGGACGACGTTTGCTCCAGCTACTTGGAAATCAAGAAGGCCGTGATCAACAGCGAAACACTCACCGCCGAAAAGAAGAACGCTATGGCAATCCTCAGCCACGTGCTCCGCGGCGTGATTGACCTGTTGCATCCGGTGATGCCGTTCATCACGGAAGAACTGAACGCAACGCTTTTCCCGGGTTCTGAACGCGTGATCAACAGCGCATGGCCGAAGGCCGACACAAGCCTCATCGACGCAGGCATCGAAGCCGCATTCAACCAGGCATTCGCCGTGGTGGAAAGCGTTCGTGGCGTCCGCGGTCGTTACAACGTAAGCCCCGCTACCAAGCTCAAGGCTGTTGTGAGCGTCGATACCGCCGAAACCGAAGCAAGCGTGAAGGACTGCCAGGCTATCATCACCGAACTCGGTGGACTTGAATCGTTCTCTGTAGCCGTGAAGGCCGCAAAGCCGAAGTTCAGCGCAAGCTCCGTGGTGCCGGGTGGCGAACTCTACATCCCGCTGGAAGGTATCCTTGACCCGGCTGCAGAAATTGCACGCCTCGAAAAGGAAATCGAAAAGGCCAAGGCTTTCGCCGCTTCTATCGAGAAAAAACTTTCTAACCAAAAGTTTGTCTCAGGAGCACCGGAGGCCGTTGTCAATGCTGAACGTGTAAAGTTGGCTACTCAGCAGGATATCATCGCCAAAAACGAAGCGGCATTGAAAGAACTAAAGTAGCTCTCCAATGACAAATGCGTAGGGCGAGAGTCGCGGGCAAATTTATTTGCACATGACCGAGCCCAGCATTTGGTACTTGAGCGAAGCGAAAGTGCCCATCATTGCCAAAAACGAAGCCGCTCTGAAGGAACTGAAGTAGTTCACGACGTTGCGAGGTCCCGCAAGGAACCGCGGCAATCCATTTCAAAACAGGCAACTCCGTATGGAGCGCCTGTTTTTTTTATTCGAAACCTTGCGCAGCCCCCTCATACATGCGTTCTGTATCATAAAGATCGTTTACAATACAGCACATACAAAATAATTCAATTATTCCATTTTTTTACTTCCCAAGCACATCCCCAAGCACCCCAAATTAGATATATTTAAAAGTATATTGCATAGATTAAAAGGAGGATTCTAATGCAGTTAAAGAGTTGTGGATATTCACTATCAGCTATCGTTGCGTCATCATTTATGCTTTTCGCGTGTAGCGATTCCAACCCCAATACACCTTTTGCAAGTACCGCAGAAGCAAGTTCCTCAAGCGAAAGCCTTCCCATCTCAAGCAGCGATTTCCTTTCTAGCTCAGAAATTTCATCAAGTTCCAGCAGCGCGCAGTCATCGGCCACACAAGCAAAATTCCAAACATGGCATGGAACCGACAAAGCTCAGCGAATCAAAACTGGTTACGATGCAGGCACTGGTACATCTGGCTACTGGTACGAAGTCAACGACAATTCCGAAGGCGGTTTATCCAAAATAACTTGGGGAAACGCAACAACGGAACAATGCAAGGGCGTCTGCGGGACAATCGTTCTTGATAAAGGAACCATGACCTACAATCCGTTTGTAGCCGTTGCATTCGATTTGGCAGGGAAAGACGCACAAGGCGAACACATCGCTGTTGACGCAACAGACATGGGCGGTATTTGCATCACCTATACATCCGACTATCCCCCGATGCTCGAATTAGTTCTCGACGACAAACAAGATTCATTATTCGCCATCGCCACGCCAAATGTAAGCCTCAGCAAAACAACAACGGCAAACGCATTCAATTTCAAATGGTCCGATTTTAAAATGCCCTCTTGGGCCACAAAATACAACAACATTTCCGGCGAAGAAGCTGCTAAGCAACTAGTTGGTATCAGATTCAAAGTTCAAGCCGCTTCAGGAACATCCAATTTTGATATTATAGAAGTCGGCAGTTATGGGAACTGTACCTATCCCCCACCACAAATTGAAGACCCAAAACCATATATCGACACAAATCCAAATTCCGATCCGAACCCGAATTTGCCCAAAACATCACCATTTGAAACTTGGTACGGCAACGAAGATTATTACACTTACCCCATCAATACCGGTTACGATGCAGGAACAGAAACAGCCGGATACTGGTTCACCTATGGAGATGATGCAATTAACGGAGCGTCAAAGATATTATGGCCCATAGATGTATGCTACGAATATGAACCAGGCTGTTTTGATGTCGTCTTTTATTATTGCGAAGGCATTTGCGGAACAGCTAATTTCAGCAAAGGAAATATGACCGAAAGGAATCCGTTTGTCGGATTAGGTTTCAACGTTGCCGGTGAAAAAAGTCAAACCGACAACACTCTTGTTTCAGCCGATGCATCAGCCATGGGCGGCGTATGCGTAACATACACTTCCGACAACGACATCGACCTTATATTAGGACTCGGCGAAATGGAGAAGGAATACGATTACAATCTTCCAACCAAAACACTCCCGAAGAGCAAAGACCTCATAACCAAGTATGTTCCGTGGGCCGATTTCAAGCAGCCAAGCGAAGGGAACGGCAAAAAGATTTCCGCTGAAGAAGCCGCAAAAATTCTTACCACGATTAAATTCGAAATAGAAGGAACGCAGGGGCAACAAGCCAATTTCAACATCAAATCTGTAGGGCCGTACAACGGCGGCAATTGCCATCCATAAGTAACATTATACATTCGAAAAAAACTAGAGTTCCATCGCAGATGGGGCTCTTTTTTTTAAAAAAAGAGGAAATCAAGCATTTTTAAACTTTTGTAATATCTTTGACACAAAAAAAGTAATATTCGTATTCTATACAGAACCCGTAGCGTATCATACAGATTACAAACAAAAGATTCCATATTATATATCAAAAATTCATGTATAATATAACAATTCAATGTATAATCGAAATTTTCTTGTATTACATATAAACTACAATACTATACACAAACAAACTAAACTGCAAAATCTTTTTGTTTTTTACCGATATATATTTTGATCATCAGAGAAACCATAACGGAGGATAAACTGATGAAGAGAACAAACAAATTCAAAAAAGCCTCTCTTTTAGGCATAGCAGCCGTATCGACAGTAATGACGGCTTGCGATCTTAATGACATCATTTCTGCACAGGACCCTGTTCCAGGAAGTTCTGCATAACAGACAAGTTCATCTAGCCAACTTAAGCCGAATTCTTCTAGCAGCGCCATTCAGACTCCGCCAGCCGGCACATACACATTCGAGACTTGGCGCGGTACTGACAAAAACCAGAAAATCAACACCGGATTCGGCAATGGAACCGAGACTGAAGGCTACTGGTTCAGCTATGCTGATGATACCGATGGCGGCACATCAAGAGTCGCTTGGCCGGTACCTCTCGGCAACGAATATAGTATGGACGCAATGGATCCGGTGATCGATTACTGCAACGGCCTTTGCGGTACAGCAGCATTGAGCAAGGGCTCGTTGACTTACAATCCGTTTGTAGGCGTAGGATTCAATCTCGGTGGCGAAACAAGCGCAACTGATTTCACGCCAATAGCAGTCGACGCTTCTAGCATGGGCGGTGTCTGCGTGTCGTACGCATCAGAGGCAGCAATTGCCCTCGAAATGGATCTCGGTGATGCAGTAAACTCAGCAATTGCCTACGCCAATCCTTACGCAGCCCTTCCGAAGAGCACCACAGGTTTAACAAAATTCATTCCTTGGTCCGATTTCAAGCAACCCACTTGGTACAAGGGCTCCACTAAAATCAACGGTGAACAAGCATCCAAAATGCTTTCCGCTCTCAGATTCAGACTGCAGGCCGTACCGGGCTCCTACGCTTTCAACATTCAGGCCATCGGTCCGTATAATGGCGGCACTTGTGGCAACGCTACATCTAATAACTAATCCAACAAACCACATCCAACAAAAAGTCCCGCATATAGGACCGAGCCCAGCATTTGGTACTTTCGCAAAGCGAAAGTACACATCATCGCGAAGAGCACAAAGGCTCTCGAAGAGCTGAAGTAAACTTCGCGGTTGTCATCCCGCCAGAGCCTGTGCTGAGCGCAGTCGAAGTAAGCGGGAATCGCCTTTTAAACATTCAAAACAGGCACTCCACGCGGAGTGCTTTTTTTTGCACATTCTCGACGTCGCTTTTTTGAAAACAAAAATTTACATTCATTCATTTCGTTACACCATGTGTATTGTTTAGAAAAAAAGTATTGTATCATACAATACAACATTTCTTATAGAAATACGTGATTCATTCGTATCATGTAAAAAAAATTTATTCGTATTGTATAAAGAACAAACATCATACAAACTAATAATTCAAAATTTCGTTCTAAAAAATTTCGTTTTTCGCCCTTAATTTATTTATGTTTTAAGCATCAAACAGAATAAATACAGGAGGAAGTTCTGATGACTAGAAACACAAAGAAAAAAATGTCAAGAAGGGCCATTTTGGCCGCTGTCACCACATCAATGCTTTTTACAGGTTGCGGCTATCTTGACAACATCTTGGACCCCCACAATCCTTCAAATGACAACCCAATACAAGTAAGTTCTTCCAGCAAAAACACGCCATCATCCTCATCCATAGAGAATCCATACACGCCTTTCGAGACATGGTATGGTTCAAATTTGGAAGAGCGAATCATGACCGGTTTCAGTACAGAGACCGAAACCTCGGGGTATTGGTACGAATTCGACGACTCTCCGGACGGTGGGCAATCAGGAATTGTCTGGCCTACGCTCAAAGGCAACGAATACAATCCAGAATCCCTGGAACCGATTATCCAAGAATGCAACGGCATTTGCGGAAAGGCAGTCCTTAACAAGGGTTCGTTGACGTACCAACCGTTTGTCGGAGTGGGTTTCGACTTGGCCGGTGAAACATCTGCTACGGACAATACTCCTGCTGCAGCGAATGCATCTAGCATGGGCGGCGTCTGCATCACATACGCATCTGATGTTGCTCCGGATCTTCAAATGAGTCTCGGTCAAGACGTTGATGCTCAAATCGATTTTGCACTTCCGACAGCAAGACTTCCCAAGAGCCCCACAGGCACAACAAAATTCATCCCATGGTCAAGTTTCAAACAACCCACTTGGTATAAAGGGAATATCAAATTCGATGGTGAAAAAGCAGCCAAGCAGCTTGTATCTCTCAAATTCTTGATCCAAGCAGCTGAGGGACAATACAACTTTAACATTTCGGCAATCGGTCCTCTTGATGGATGCTCGGGTTCAACGGATCCTGTAAATCCGCCGACACCGCCAACAGGCACATTCCAGACATGGTTTGGCTACAATGGCGATTATCAAGTAATCACCGGCCATGATAACGGCACGGAAACTTCCGGTTACTGGTTCACCTACGATGACGAGATGGACGGCGGTCGTTCGACAATCGTATGGCCTGTTCTCATCGGCAACGAATACAACACAGATGCACTTGACCCGGTTATCGATTACTGTGGTGGTATTTGCGGCACAGCGTCTCTTGACAAGGGCAACTTGATGTACAACCCGTTTGTCGGCCTTGGTTTCTTAGTCGCAGGCGAAACATCCGCAACGGACATCACCCCGGCCACTACAGACGCATCTGACATGGGCGGCGTATGCATCACATACTCCTCCGAAATAGCCCCGGTTCTCGAAATGAGTTTGGGCGATGAAATGGACGCCACAATCGAATATGCCTTACCTGTAGCAGCACTCCCGAAGAGCGTTGCCGGCACGACAAAATTCCTTAAATGGTCCGATTTCAAGCAACCCACTTGGTACAAGGGCTCCACTAAAATCAACGGTGAACAAGCATCCAAAATGCTTTCCGCTCTCAGATTCAGACTGCAGGCCGTACCGGGCTCCTACGCTTTCAACATTCAGGCCATCGGTCCGTATAATGGCGGCACTTGTGGCAACGCTACATCTAATAACTAATCCAACAAACCACATCCAACAAAAAGTCCCGCATAACGCGGGACTTTTCATATTCACAATTTATTTTCAGCCATCGGGCCTTGCGCACTCAAAAAAGGCCAGAAAAGAATTTACTTTTCTTCTTCCTTTTCCTTGTCGTGACAATGGCACGGGCAATGATAGCAGTCACCCGTTTCGGCGTAGTCCTTGCCTGTCCAGCAGTAAGTACAGAGTTGGTCTTCCGGGAGGCCTATGGCCTGAATCAAGTCGTCAATGCGCTGGAACGCAAGCGACGTGAGGTTCAGCTTCTTGCGGATGTATTCGACCATGTCCTTGTACGGCTGGCCATTCGGGTCCGTGTATTTGTCCAAATCGGCGTTTTCGCCTTCCTTGTCGCGAATGTAACGACGCGTGATGAGGTCGTACTCATTCTTGGAGCGGGAGAAATTGATGAACTTGCACGGATAAACGAGCGGCGGGCAAGCGATGCGCATGTGCGTTTCCTTGCAGCCCATCGAATAAAGTTTTGCTGCCTGCTTGCCGAGCTGTGTTCCGCGAACGATGGAGTCGTCGCAGAAAACAAGGCGACGGTCCTTGATGAGTCCCGGAATCGGGATGAGCTTCATCGAGGCGACGTGTTCGCGCTGGCGTTGGTCCTGCGGCATAAAGGAGCGTGCCCAGGTCGGCGTATACTTCACGAACGGGCGTGCAAACTTGATGCCGGCTTCGTGCGCATAACCTAACGCATGAGATGTGCCGGAGTCCGGAATACCGCAAGCGGCATCGGCTTCGGTCGGTGTGCGCTTGGCAAGAGCCGAACCGCAACGATAACGTGTCATTTCCACGTTACGTCCTTCATAGCTCGATGCCGGATAACCGTAATAAACCCAGAGGAACGAACAAATTGCCATTTTCTTGCGCGGTTTCACGAGCGTCGTATCGCCATCCGGCGTGAGTTCGACAACTTCGCCAGGACCAAGATCGCGGACGTATTCGTAACCGAGATTCGGCAGAGCGCAGCTCTCTTGCAAGGCAATCATCGCACCGTTCTTTTTGCCAAGGATAAGCGCTGTGCGGCCCCACTTGTCGCGGCACGCATAAAAACGCCCCGTACTATCCATAATCAGCACGGAGCAACTTCCCTTGACTTTGTCCTGAACGTACTTGAGACCTTCGATGATGGAATCCTGCGTAGCGATAAGCGCTGAGACCACCTCGGTCGGACCAACCATGCCACTCGTCGTTGAGAACTGGAGCTGCATGCAATTGTTTCGGAAAAGTTCGTTCTTGATATCTTCGATGTTCGTAATGAGACCGACAGTCACAATCGCGAACGTTCCCAGCTTGGAGGTCATGACGAGCGGCTGCGGGTCCGTGTCAGAGATGACGCCTAAGCCAACCTTGCCGGAAAAATGTGTTAAATCGTGTTCAAACTTACTGCGGAACGGAGTGTTCTGGATGTTGTGAATCGAGCGATGGAAAACGCCATCCGATTTCAAAACAGCCATACCGCCGCGGTGAGTGCCAAGGTGAGAATGGTAGTCGGTTCCGTAAAAAAGATCGCAAACGCAGTCTTCTTTGGAAATAACACCACAAAAGCCGCCCATATAAGACTCCTAGATAGAAAAGGATTTTCCACGCACAAAAATAGAAATCTTGCGCCATATGCAAAGACATCAACGGAAAAAAAATATTTCCGTAAGCTAGAAAGATGGCGGATTGTCCCCGTCATCCCCGTCAAGCGAGGACAGGCGCGAGGACCAGCGTCCGCCATGACGTGAAGGAAAAGCAATGTTTTAGATTGTCACCCCGGCCTGAGCCTATCCCGGATTTATTCTCCTTGACCACTTAGCACATTGTACTTTTGTGGTCATAATCCGCGTATGGGGACGGGATGTCGAGATCACCATTACCAAAGGAACAAAATCTACAAGTCTCCGCTTTTCGGGCCGTATTCTTCCAAATCGATTTATAGTTTATACTGAGGCTGGTCATTATTTCAATACCGTATCGCAGCATTTTTTTACACAAATTTTTCAGAACAAAACCTCCAAAAAAGCGTGTTAATATAAAAGGTAGAGAGCTTTCTTCTACTCGCTTTACGGGGCGTCCCCCGAAAAAAATGCAATGGAGACAAATAATGGCTACAGATGAGGAAATCCTCTTTGAACAAGAAACAAAAGACATCGAAAGCATTCGCAAGAAATTCGAGGGACAGATGTACCTCGACCCAACCTATGACCCTGCATTCAAGGCGTTGTTCGATAGCGAGGAGGCGCTGAAAGATTTCCTCGATGGAGTTTTGGGCTTGGAAGGCGAAGGCAAAATCAAGACGCTCCGTTTTAATTTTGACAAGGCGCTAGTTTTCCGCGTACCGCACGAAAAGAAGGTTGTCTTTGACATTTTCGCAACGACAGGTAACAATCGCTTTTTCAACATCGAGATGCAGAGACTCGAAAATAACTTCTTTATCGACAGGACAATTCTTTACAAAGCATTCCATATAATCAAAGGACGCAAGGATATGGAACTTTCGAAAGAGTTCAAGGCTCTTTCTGAAAAGGACAAGAAATACCGCCGGTACGAACTCCCCGAGTGCATTTCGGTCTGGATTTGTAATTTTGACCTGCCTCATGCGGACGGCGAAGTACGCGATGAATGGGGAATTTACAGTACTCACGCCCTGAAAACGATGGCGGAGCAGAACAAAGCAGCTGTTCCGGTTTCAGATAAAAATAAGTATATTTTCCTTAGCGTGCCCAACTTTAAAAAGTCAATCGAAGAAGTCAACAGCTCTATTGACAAATGGCTCTATCTGCTGAATCACGCAAAAGACGGGAAGAAACTTCCAAGCTTTGGCAGTGAAATTATACAGGACGCAATCGAACGCATTAAGGTTGAAAACGCATCTGATGAACTTTTAGCGGCACAGGAGGCTAACATGACGACGAAGGAAGATTACGAAAGCTGGGCGATCGGACTTGTCATCAACGCCAGCGAAAAAGCCATGGCAAAGGGCCGAGCAGAGGGTCGCGAACAAGAACATCTTGAAAATCAAGCCGACACTAAAGCCGTTTTGCAAGAACTAGGCGTATCCGAAGAAAAAATCGCGGAAATGCAAACCAAGCTAGAAGCTCTCCGGCAGAAACGTCTCGCCCAAAAATAAAAAGCAAATGCCGCTTCTTCGGACTTATTCCAGAAGCGGCCTTTGTAAATTACAAATCCCCCGATTTCGGGCCGTATTCGATTGTACCATCGTTGCGGATAATGAGGTAGTTGTAAAACGGTTTTTCACAGGTTTCAGCGGATGAAGAATCCTTGTCTTTAGAAATTCCAATTCTAACAGGTTTATCCGTAAAATTTATCTTGAAAAAATTTTCATCACTAGACAAAACTGCCCAAGTAACAAGAACATCGCCATTATCACTTAGCACAAACTTATATTGCGGCATCATAATCCCATCAAAGGTTAAAGAACCTATATAATTTCCTGACATTCCTGTATTTTTCAAAACATCGTCTATTGGACATTCATACGGTCGTCCCAGACTACGCATATTAATACGCAAACGCTCTTCTTTCTCTAATTTTATTTCACGATAATCCATCTGTACTTTTTTCTTTTCCAACCACTTTTCAAATATCGGATTCTTAAGAATTGCAGCAAACGATTTCACGTATAACTCTACAGCGTCAATAGGAGAGTCGCTAAAATTCTGCGCTTTTAAATCATAATGTAATTCAAAAACTAATTCTCTAAACGTGGATTTTTTTGTTTTGGGCGTTACATAAAAAGTATAAAGTAGGTCATCACCATTTTCAGAACTCGCATGCATAGCATCAACCGCATTGATTTTAAAGAAATTTTCAAAATGTTTAAACCTTGTATCGCAACGAGGATTACTGATATACATAGAGATATCTGCGCTATCTTGTTTTTGTTGCAATCGATCTAAGAGATAATAATAAGAGATAAACGGAGAAGATGATTCCTGATAAGGACGAAGTATTTTTCTTTCACCCTTGTTTCGATGTTTATTTTTCATCGAATTCAAGGCCTTCACATAATCTTTTTTATCATATTCCTTTTTCGACAAATTCAGCACTCGACCACTTTTCAGGGACATTGCATAAATAAAAATTTTACCACGTTTTATGTTTATACAAGATGCGTCAAGGTCTCCACTCACAAAATCCGCTAATAGCGGCCCAAACGTTTTCGGAAAAACAAAAAATGAATTATGTTTTACAGAGCGATCAAGAACTACTTCTTGTGAAGGGATGCCAACCGAAAAATGTTTACGGTCACCATGATCCATGATAATAGACGAACGTCCCCACGCATTGATCGTCACACTATCTAAATACAGCATAGAATCCCGAATGCTCCAAAATCCCCAATAACCACCGCCATCACCAGGACCGTGAAAAGTCGGACGGAACGGCCATTCTGAATAATGCGTCTCGATATATTCATTAAGCGGATAAGAGCGCAGATGACAACTTTCACCATTTATATCAATCGCATCATTCCTTTGCACATGAGCAAGCACCGCACAAGCAAGCGCTACAACAATAAGCAATAATCTTTTCATCATAAAAACCGCTCTCGTCAAAAATTACTTATCCCCTGATTCTGGGCCGTATTCGATTGAACCATCGTGGCGGATGATGAGGTAGTTACAATAGCCCTCTCGAGGTGAATTCTTTTTCGAGTCGAACCCTTCACATCGTTCAATGCAAGGATCAACGCTATAAGTCCTTCCAAACCGTTTTATTTTGAAATTTTCAATATTGAAGAATTCCTCCATTTTCGGAACAAACGCAAATGTAACGAGCACATCACCATTATCGCTTAACCAAAATTCATACTGTGGCAAATCATTATCTCGATACCGTATCGTAGCGACATACTCGCCTTTCATTCCAACATCACTCCAGATTTTTTCCCTTACCCTTGAAGTTGGCTCTACAAGAACATTGATTTCATCTTCACGAACAATGGCAATATCCTGAAAATTCATGAAAGGCCTTTTATAATTCAACCATTTTTCAAACGACGGATTTTTACGAATGGCGATAAGAGTTCTTAAAAACAACTTAATAGACTCCACCGGGTCTTTTTCAAACGTTTCATATTTGCGGAGTCTAAAGATTATTTCTTTAAATGGAGTTTTTCCTTTAGGTGACACATAAAAAGTATAACGGTCATCCGACCCAAAACTTGGATTAAAATACCAAGTGCTTATCGCGTTAATTTTAAAGAAATCCTCAAATTTTTTGAATCTCGGATCTATTCGCGATTCCTCAAGATACACTTCCATTCCCTTATCATCTAGCACTTGGCGAAGGCTGTCTAAAACTTTATAATAAGCAACAAACGGAGAGTTTCCTTCTTGGTAAAGATTTGGACTCAGCGAATCTGGTTCAGCATTCATTCTTTTGGAATTACGTTGCATTATAGGTTTTGTACCTCCTATAAGCCATCCTTCAAATACTGTTTTTCGGGGTTCAGAAACAACCCTTCCTTCTTTTACATAGCTGCTATAACCTGATTCACATTCAAATTTTATGGTATCACTAACAAAATCTGCAAACAACGGTTCGCTGTTTTGGCTTTTGAAAGTCCGTTTTTCAGCAGATGTATTCAATACAATTTCTTGCGGGGGAATACTTACCGACACGACCCTTTGATCATCACTCTTTGTATATAAAGAGCGCGAACAAGCATTTATTTTCACGCTATCCAAATAAAGCGCTGAATCTTGAAAACTCCAAAAAGCAGTATAACCGCCACCATTTTTAGGACCAAAATAAGCAAATATCGGGCGATTACAAAGCCCTGTACATGCATTTATAGGTCTAAACGGCCACTCCGCATAATGTTTGGCAATGAAATCATTAAGCGGATGTGTTAAAACACGACACATTTTACCATTGAAATAAACATGATCCGACCCGCCTTCTTTATACACCCACAAAGGAATCTGATGTGCAAGCACTACACACGCAAATAAAACGACCAAGAGCGAAATTTTCTTTATCATGATTACAAATTATAAAAAACTGATAAATATTACAAGGAGATTCCCCATCAAGTGGGGAATGACAGAGTAGGACAGGAGCAAATGAGTCGGGAATGATGCTTTATGTACCAAATTAAAAGTTCTTACAAATCCCCTGATTTCGGTCCGTATTCAATTGTACCGTCGTGGCGGATGATGAGGTAGTCGCAGAATTGAGGGAACCTATACGGAACATCAGTTTTTGAAAACGGATCTTGACAATATTCACTAGAGAAAACTGAATAATAGCAATAAAACGGAATTCTTTTCCCCCTAGATTCTTTGCAGCGTTTTATACGAGAATAACCTTCATTGAGAACAGTATCTAAAAAAGGTTCATCTTCTCCCAAATTAAACGATGAAACAAGTACATCACCATTGTCACTAAACCAAAATTCATAAGAATCAAATAAAGTATAACTAAATCCACCTCCACACTCATTTGTGTATCGGCCTTCCATTACTCCACCAAACTTTAATGTTCCCACATACGTTCCAGATATTCCAACACTTCTAAAAATTTCATCTTTTTTAAAGATCGAAAGTTGATCAAATATTTTATCTTCGTATTCTATGCTGACAATTTCTCCTTGAGCTTCTCGTATCAGCCATTTTTCAAATGGTAAATTTTTATGGATAGCAGCATAAATTCTATCACATAATTCAGATGAATATTTTTCAAATGAAATGTTTTTAAAATTTTCACTAAACTTAAAAAGAAACTTTATTAAAGACAGTTTTCTTAACGGATTTTCCGGTTTAGAATCTGCCCAAATTGTATATAAATATGGTTTCCTAGGGGGAATATCCGACGTCTTTTTAATACTAAAAATACGTCTATCGCAAGGATAACTCATCTTTACTTTTTCAACATCAAAATATTTTTCAAATTCGGCAAATTGAGAATATTGACGAAGAATTTCTAAATCATAAGCACCCGGTTTTGCAAGTACCGAGGCAACGCAAGCAATTACAGCAAAAATCAGGACTTTTCTAATCATCAATCGTTCTCGTATTCATTTGATTTCTATCACCATCCTGATTTCGGTCCGTATTCAATTGTACCGTCGTGGCGGATGATGAGGTAGTCACAGTATTCAGTCTTATAGTATTTTGAACGCCATTCCGTGCAACGTTTTTCTGAAACTAAAGAATGATTGCACAGAAAATCTTCAACATATGATAAAATTCCTTTAGAAGATTTTTGAACCTCGCATTGTTTCAATCTAGCATTCGCAAAACGTCCGATTTCATCCCAAGAGACATCTAATATATTTTCTTTTTTAGAATTCCATAACGATATCCTTATTTCAGGAACGAAAACATCCCCATTATCACCCAACAAAAAATAAGGTGATCCACAGTTTTCAACTCTAGAACAAAAATCTGGAGCTTCACAAAAAGCTAATGTACCAATATATTTACCAGATTTTACGATTTTATTCCAAGCATTTTCTATAGGTTCGTCAGAATCGTACCAAGATTTACCCCCTACATGTATATCTTTTTGATTCTTTATCACTGCAATATTTTCATAAATAAGTTCTTCTTGATCGCTCATCACTAAAAATTTATTAGCAATTAATAATTGACGAGTTTTTTTCCCCTCCGCACGTTCCTTAGCATTTTTTTCCAACCATTTTTCGAAAGATGGATTTTTATGGATAGCAGCCGCCATTTTCTTAAAAGATTCTACAGCATCTATTGGAGATTTTTTAAACAAACTATCCGCAAAAGTCATTTCGAATTTAAAAATTATACTTTCAAGAGGTATTTTTTCTTTGGGTGTTACATAAAAGGTGAAATTTTTTCCGACAATTTCACAAGAACCAGTTAACATCATCTCTGCTCTTACTTTTTTTACATCAAAAAAAATTTCAAAATCCTTAAAATTTGGATCAAGACGAGCACAATCCATATCATCAGAAAAACAAAACCTAGTCTTTGGTAACAAGAGTTTATTTTCACAAGGACCGGGCATATATTTACAAGCATAAACATCCAAAACAAGTAATAAGCAAACAACAAAACTAATTTTCTTAATCATAAAAACCGCTCTCGTCAAAAATTACAAATCCCCCGATTTCGGGCCGTATTCGATTGTTCCGTCGTGGCGGATGATGAGGTAGTCGCAAAACAATGCGTTCATATTAGACGCTGTCTGCTTGGTTCTAAAATTAGGATCATTGCACCGTTTCATACGAGCAGCAAAAGCCATTCTAAATTTTTCATATAAGAAACCTTTTTTATCAACAGGGACATCGTAAAACGATCCATCCTTTGAAATCTCAGCCCACGTCACAAGGACATCACCATTATCGCTTAAAATAAATTCATACGGAGTCGAGACCGAGTTAACAAAACACAAAGCTCCAACATACTGCCCCTCCATACCAACGTCTTTCCAAACACGGTCTTTATCAACCGCTTCTAAAAGAACTACAATCGAATCGCTATGTCCAAGATGAACTTGATAATAATTCATTAGAGGCATTTTATATCGTAACCATTTCTCGAACGATGGATTTTTTCGCACAGCCATAATCGTTCTTAAAAATAATTTGACAAGTTCAGCAGGATTTTCATCAAGTTTTAAACCTAAAAGCAATTCTTTAAAAGGCGTATCTCCTTTAGGCGAGACATAGAAGGAATGCCCTTCATCATGAAAATATAAAGAAAATTCATAACCCAAATCCACAGCATTTATATTAAACAATTTATCGAACCATTTAAACCTTGAATCTGCGCGAAATTGCACAAGCAATTCTTCACTGTTCTTCATATCCAACGCAATACGAAGGCTATCCAGGATTTTATAATAGTTTTCAAATGGAGACGAGAAATCGCGATAGGGCTTTGGAATAATTTCGTAGCGATTTCGCTTGCCCACCCAATTGGATTTGGAAATAACTTGTGGGAAAGAACTCAAATGGCCATTATTTACAACAAAATCATACTCCATTATTCCACAGTCAAATTCAATCGTATCGCTGACAAAATCCGCAAACAGCGGTTCGCTCTTTTTATTTTTGACGATTCGTTTTTCGGCAGACGTGTTCAAAACAATTTCTTGCGGAGGAATATTCACCGAAACAATTCTATTGTCTTTTACCTTTCCATAGTGAATGTGAAAATTACGATCAAGCGGCACCGTAAGCGACACAGAATTGATAGTCACGCTATCCAAATAAAGGGACGAATCTCGAATGCTCCAATAAGCTAAATAGCCACCACCATCTTCAGGAATAAAATACGTGTACAAAGGAGGACTTCCGTACGCCGGACGCGCACTTGACGGACGAAAGGGCCATTCCGCATAATATTTGGCAATGAACTCATTTAACGGATGCGTTTTAATACGGCACTCTTTCCCGTTAAAATAAATATGGTCCGTCCCACCTTCTGCAAGAGCCCGATCTGGGATTTCATTGGCAAGCACAGCACATGCAAGCGTAACAACCAAGAACCAAATTTTCTTTATCATATGAATAAATTACAAAATTGCAGATAAATATTCCAAGGAGATTCCCCATCAAGTGGGGAATGACAGTGCGGTGCGGCAACAAATGAATGGGGAATGACAGTGCGGGGTTTTACGCACCCAATTTATTCGCCGAGGACAAACGCGACGGCTTTTTCGAGGTCTTCTTGCTGGCGTTTATGCACTTCGCCGTACCTGGCAAGGCCGCGGGCCGCGTACATCGCATAAATGTTCGAATCCAGCAATTGAATCATGCGGTTCTTGATTTCGCTCACGGAATACGGGTCAAAGTAAAGTGCCGCATTTTCGCAGACTTCGGGCACAGACGTCGTGCCGCTCGCGGCCACTGGCACGCCATAACGCATCGACTGCACTGGCGGATAGCCAAAGCCTTCGTTCAGGCTCGGGAACACAAAGGCGTAAGCGTTCTGGTGCAAGAATTCAAGTTCCTTCGATTCCACATAGCCGAGGAACACAAACGCATCCTTGTTGCGGATATGCTTGCGGTAGGCCTTGACGTTTGTCGCCCCCGTAATCACAAGCTTCATGTCGAACTCATGATTTGTCGAATGCATCATCGTCACGAGTTCGTCGAACGCCTTGACCGCACGCAGGTTATTCTTTTCCCAGCGGGCACCGCTCGTGAGCAAAAAGTACTTTTTCGTTTTCACGCCCGGCGGCAAGAACCCTTCCGGTTCGTAATCCAGCATTGGGCTATAGAAAACTGGAATTTCTTTGTCCAAAAGTTCCGGGAAAAACGACTTAATAGAAGCGCGGCTGTGTTCGCTCACGGTAATGCATTCGGCACGGCCATCGGCAATGCGGGCCGCCAAATCGCGGTACTTGGGCGCATAGAAATACTTTTTCCAACTGTCGCGGTAACGCACAAGCGCTTCGAGCTTTTGCGCAAATTTTTTCGCAAAGCCAACGCCTTGCCAGCTATACTGCATTTCGAGAGCGCGCACGCCATGCCACGTGAACACAAAACGTTTCACCTGAATTTGCCATTTGCCTTCGAGCGAATAAAGCGGCGTATAGAACGCATCAATCGCATTTTCGTCGATAATCTGTTGCGGCGTTTTTTGAGCAATGTCAAAAAGCGGAATACTGCTCTTTTCGCAGGCGGCAAGGATATCCGGAGCCAAATACTTTCGGCTGTCATAGACGCAACTGAACTTTGCGCCACGCTTTACTAACGCCCAGAAAATCACTTCGCCGTAAGATCCACCACCGTGGAACTTCGCACTGTGAATCGGCTGCACCGCCACCAGATTAAAAAGCAAATTCATACATTACCTAAAAAGTTTTCCAACCCATTCGAGCGGTTTCACGAGAATCGGTGCGTTCTTGTACAGCCAGGCGAGCGACTTCGCAAATGCATAGCTGCGGATGATGTACGCCCCTGCTGCGCCGACTTTTTTCGTCTGGAATTCGAACGCTTCTTTCGCATGGAGAATCACGTCATCGTAATACTCGTTGATGTGAATGGACTTGTCCGCATTTACCGTCACGGGGAGGTTCTTCAAGTTCGTATAAAAGTCCTTGCGCAAAATCTTCGGCAAAAACAAATTCATCGATTCCGGCACCTTGCGACCACGCGTATCGATAATGCGCGAACCGAAGAAATGCAGCACCTTCGCCGTCGGCAAAAAGCGATTGCCGTAAGCCAGCTGGCAGTTCCAGCCGCCATCCATCTTTTTCGTCACGTAACCGAACTTGTAGTTCGTCTCGGCAAGGCTCGCCATATCGTACGGGAAATTTTTAGAAACGCAGTAAAGCCACAGTTCATGCCAAGTCTTGAAGAACTCGCGGGCTTCTAGCGTATCGGCGGCAAACATCACGCCCCCGTTAAAAATTTCGTCGTTGAGAATCGGCGAGAAGCCCATCATCTTCGCGTTGTTCAAAACCTTCTTGCGGTTAATCGCCTTCGACAAATTTGTGTGGAAATCGAGCACCGCATAAATGCCACCGCGCCATTCGTCAGGAATCGAAAGGTCATCGACAATCGCGATGTCCGAATCCATGTACAAAAAGTCGCCGTCAATTTCGTTACGCATCACCGTCTTGAGGTAACGCGAACGCAACATCGGCGTGAACTTTTCATCAAGCGTCAAGACCTTGAGTTCATCGACAGCGTCTTTCAAAGCAGCACGTGGCCCCGTCAACGTTTCCGCCGTCTTGTCGTCGGTCAAAAGCGTCACGAACGCGTTCGGATTGTGGACTCGCAGCGAAGCAATCGCCACAAGCGTCTGCTCGCAGAAAAAGTCCTTCGGGGAACTCGTCAACACAAAAAGATATTTCACGGAAGGCATATCAGTCCTTAAGCTCAATGGGTTTCTTGTTTTCGTATGCGGCAAGGCGGCTTTCCATCGTGCCACGCGGAGCATTCCTGAGGAAATTCTTGATGCGTTGCCAAAGCGGGCGCCAACTGCCGTTCGTTACGTGTATCGCAAAAGGTTTCGTCTTCGATTCGTTCAGGCTCGGCAAAAATACGTCGCCCGGATAAATCGTCATCCCTTCGGATAGCTTCTGCAATTCGTTCTTATAGACAAAACCAAATTGCTGTGCCGTGTGAGCATAGACAAACGGAGAAATATTCTGGATGTTCAGTTCACCGTTCGGCAAAATAAACTTTTGATTTTCGTAGTATTCCATGCACTTTTTAAGGAACGGGTGTCCCGCCTCGCCGCCAAAAATAGCCGCCTGCAACGCAAGCCCGGGGAGTGCTATCTGGTTCGGGTCTTTCTTAGTTCCGTCTTCGTTCAAGAACAGCCATGACTTATTCTTCTTGAAATGCGATGTAAATTCGATATTCGTAAAATAGCGATTGTTAAGGAACGGGTCAAAGCTCTGGTACATGTAAACATCGCTATCCAAATAGATTCCGCCCTCGCTATAGACGGCATAAAGGCGAATGTAGTCACTTGCGAAAGCCCACTTAGAAAGCGAAACTGCCTCGCGTACAAAGGGGACAGAGTCGATGATTTTCTGGCATTTTGCCATATCCCAATGGACGATTTCATAATCGGGGCAATGGCGCTTCCAGCTGTCAATACACAACTGAGGCAGTTGCGGCAGCGGGTCATTCGAAAGCCATATATAGTGCAATTTTTTAGGAATCATAAAAATAATGTAGAAAATTACTACTGTTCGGCCACATCAAATATATATATTTATATCATGATTTCTATTGCAATGGCGACATATAACGGCAAGACGTTTATTCGGGAACAGCTGGATTCCATTCTGGCCCAGACCGAACAAGATTTCGAAATCGTAATCTGCGATGACGCCTCGACCGATTCTACGCCCCAAATCCTTGACGAATATGCTCGCAAGGATTCCAGAATCCATGTATTCAAGAACAAAAAAAATTTGGGCTATCGTGAAAATTTCAATAAGGCCGTATCGCTTTGCAAAGGTGACTTTGTCGCATTCAGTGACCAGGACGATTTGTGGCTCCCGAACCACCTCCAGGCCTTGCACGATGCAATTGGAGACAACCTCGTTTGCGGAGGCCGCACAGTCCGTTGCCGCGAAGACGGTTCCACGCTCAAGGAATATTCTCCGACACCATACCAGTCCAATTGCCTGACATCGCAAAAAGACCGTTTTATATACCAGTGCTACGCATTCAATCTTTACCAGGGTGCATCGCAGCTCATTAGCCGTGAAGCCGTAAAGAGGTTCTTCCCTATCGAAGTGGAAGAATACGCACACGACTGGTCTCTCGCCGCAAACGCCATTGCCGAAAACAGGTTTGTCTATACTAACGAAGTCGTCACGAAATGGCGCAAGCACTCTTCGCAGGTCACGCACAAAAGACATTCGAGAGAAGTCCGCAAAAAAAGACTCGCGCAATTTGCAGTGTACATGTGGACCCACAACGAAAATCTCAAGAAAGACAAGCCCATCAGCGAAGTTTTAAACAAAGCCGTCGAATTTCATACAAATTCAGATATAATTTACCGCATCAAGAATCTTGCGCATGCGTGGAGAACATCGAAAATTATCTACGGACGAAACTTCTCCGGAACGCTCAAAACCGTTCTCGGTTACTTGTTCACCGCATCGCTTTAAAACTTTCTTTTGTAGAACAGGAACTGCGCCCCGAGAAGGAGCAGTACGCACACATAAACGACAATCTTACCGACCATCGTGAGCGTCACCACTTGAGCGTTAATCAAAATGTAAAGCGTAAGCAGAAGGACCATCCAAACGATATCGATCCAAAGCTTTGAAGAATAAGGCTGAAGTTTACGCTTGAGCAAATAGACATTGCAATAGACCGACGACACAATTCCGTAAATGAGCATCGAAAGCGCAGCGCCCAAAAGCCCCAATTGCGGAATCAAAATAAAGCCCACCACGACAGAAGTCAGAAGCTGGATAACGCTCGCCTTCAAGTTGACAACGCTCTTGCCGATGCCGTCAATGACCGTGTTCACCATGCCAAAGAACGTGACGACAAGCTGGAAGAACAGCAAAACGCCAAGCGCCATCGGCTGTACCACATAGCTCTTGCCTGCAATGGACATGATTTCTTCGGGGAAAAGCACGATGAAAAATCCGATAATCACCTGAATCATCGTCGCCATCGAAACGCAGTACGAATAAACGGGTTTAAGGTCCGTCTTTAAGCGGGATTCTTCCATGCCGGAAACAACCGGCGTAATAATCGGGTTGAACCCGTTTCGAATTGTCTGCAGACCATTGGCAAGCGTCATCATCAACGCATAGACACCAGACGCCTCGTCACCCAAGAAGAACAGCACCATCCAAAGCGTAGAACGCTGGAGCAAGTTTCCGACAAGAACAGTCAAGCCAAGCGGCACCGAATAAAGAACAAGTTCCTTAGAAACACGCTCCTGCGGGATAATCGGCATTTTCTTGAACTGCTTGCGTACGGCTTTTGCATGTAAAGTAAATCCAATTACTTGTCCGAACAAGAGGCCAAACGGCAACGCATGCGGGATGTCCAAATAGTGAAGGATAATCGAGACAAGCGGCGCCATCACGGCTATTATAAAATCATTGATAAAAATGGAAATCCAAGGCTTACGGTTCCCTTCCGAAGAACTGCTCAACACGTACATGCCCGAATAGAACACCAAGGAAATCGCATAGTACGGAAGTTCATCCGAAATAAACGGAGTGAACGATCCCAAGATAATGACAACCGTAACAAACAAGGAAACGGCAACGGAAATCCAGAACGATTCCATGATTCCGCAGTAGGCCACCCTGCCGTGAAGTTTGTTTTGAGGCATGTACCAACGAAGCCCAATATCCAGGCCAAGCGTCGAGGCTCGCGCAATCGTAAGCAAAAGGCCCTGAGTCGAAACAAATATCCCAAACTCGCCCGCACCAAAGATACGCGCAAGCATAATGGTCAAAAGAGGGCCGCAAATCTTTAGGACTGTTCCCAAAATATTGAACAGTGTACTTTTTTTCAAAAAACTTTTATCAACATCTAACTCGTTCATGCTCAACGCAATTTAAAAAAAAGGTTAAATAGATTAAACCCTAATTTTCATGGAAATGCAAATAAAAACAAAAAATTTTACTACATTATACGGCATGGTTCAATTCAGTCAAACTTCTTGGCAAAACGGCACCCTTTCGGATACGCTTGACATCTTGCGTTATGCTCCGATGACCTTGTCCGTGGGGACGAACGCCGTTATTTACTACACATTGCCAAAGAGCATTGAACCGGGCGAATTTATCCGCTACACCATCGTTGCCGGTTTCAGAAAAGTAAGTTGGACCGGCATCATCGGAGCGGTCAACGCTGGCAAAACCGAAAACGTCATTGAAATTGCAGTACGTCTTGGAGACGGCCCGTTCCGTGGATTCACGGCAAAGCACAAGTTCGATTCCTACAAGGGAATCACGACCTGCTTTGACGATATGACCTTCCAAGGATGCAAGGATTTTGCCGAAGACACCTTCTCGATTGTCATGGCAAGCGCAAGTATGGTCTACGCCATCTCCGCCAGAGAAATGGCACGTGAGCAAATCGCATTTGTAGAAGCGAAAAAGAGAACACAGGCATTCGAAGCCCTGGACCAATCCGCAACCGCCGGATAACACCATGTATAAGTCCCTCGAACAGGCCCTGCTGGATTTAGAAAAAGCGGGAATGCTCAAACGTATTCACGCCGAAGTCGATCCCCATCTGGAAATGGCCGAAATTGCAAGGGAAAATTTTAGGCAAGGCGGTCCAGCGCTCCTTTTTGAGCACGTCAAGGGGAGCAAATTCCGTGCCGCATGCAATATTTTCGGCAGCGACGAACGGTTCAATTTTTTGTTCCGCGATGGATTTGAGCAAACAAAAACGGCAATCCAGTTCAAGTCGAATCCAGTGGAATTTTTCAGGCGCCCAAGCCCTGCAAAATTCTGGAAGGCTGCACAAGCGGGCATCAGCTCCATGCCCATGCGTTCAGGTAGCATCAGCAATTTTGAAGAATGTAGCCTTAGCGACTTGCCACAGCTGGTCAGCTGGCCGATGGACGGAGGCGCGTTTATCACATTACCGCAAGTCGCCACACGCCCTAGCGAAAATGCGAACATATTGCAGACAAACTTAGGCATGTACCGCATCCAGATTTCCGGGAACGATTACATTCCTAACGAAGAATGCGGGCTGCACTACCAAATCAAGCGCGACATTGCACGACATCATCAAAAATCACTCGAAGAAGGGCGACCGCTCAAAGTCAGCATTTTCATTGGTGGCCCGCCATCGCACACATTCGCAGCCGTGATGCCCATGCCCGAAAATCTCTCGGAGCTGTTGTTCGCAGGCATGCTCGGCAACCGCCGATTCCGTTACTTTGAACATGATGGCTACATCGTCTCTAGCGATGCGGACTTTTGTATTTTAGGAGAACTCGAACCCGGTTTAAAACCCGAAGGTCCATTTGGGGACCACATCGGCTATTATTCCGGCAAACACGATTTTCCATGTATGAGAGTCCAAAAAGTGCTTTGCAAAAAGAACGCGATTTTCCCGTTCACGGTCGTCGGACGCCCGCCTCAAGAAGATACGCTCTTTGGCAAGTTTATCCACAAAATCACAGAGCCGATGGTTCCCGCATCGCTCCCAGGGGTTTACGGGATTCACGCGGTCGATGATGCTGGCGTACACCCGCTTTGCCTAGCGCTCGGTTCCGAAGCTTTCCGCCCTTACGCAACAGCCGAAGAACGCGAACCGATGGAACTTTTGAAGACCGCAAACGCGCTGCTCGGATTCAACCAGGCAAGCCTAACAAAGTATTTGCTGATTGCCGCCAAAGAAGACGCAGCAGGCCTCGACGTCAATGACGTTCCCGCATTTTTCACGCACGTTTTGGAGCGTATCCATTTCGACCGAGATTTGCATTTTCAAACGGCGACAACCATCGACACGCTGGACTACACCGGCACAAGCCTCAACCACGGCTCGAAAGTTGTCATTGCCGCCGCCGGCGTGAAGTGCCGCGAGCTCCGCAACAACCCAAGCGATTTGGAATCGCTCACGCTTCCGCAAGGGTTTAAAGTAGCCGCCATCGTGATGCCCGGTGTGCTCATGATTGAAGGTCCATCATACAAGAAATCTGAGACTCTCCGCGACCTCAAAGAAGCCTTCGCCCACTGGGAATTCCGCGAAAACTATCCTTGGATTTCCATCATCGACGAAGGCGCCGCGAACGTCGCAGCAAACAGCGGAACAAGTACAAACAACATATTAAGCGATTTTCTCTGGCTCACGTTCACGCGTTCCGACCCTGCGCAAGACATTTACGGCATCGACGAAACCGTCGAAGAAAAGCATTGGAAATGCAGCGCGCCCATGATTATTGACGCACGCATTAAGCCGCATCACCAAAAGCAGCTAACCGTCCCCGCCGAAATCACCGCCAAAGCAAAGCAAATTCTCAAAGATGCAGGAGTTCTGTAAAATGCTCCCGATTTTTTCACACTTTTTTTCATTCGCACGAATCACCCAGTTCGTTACACTGTCCATAGCGATAGCATTCTGCACGACATTCGCCTACGAAGGTGATTGCGGAACGATGAAGGCTTTTGAAAACTACATCAAGCGCAAGAACCAGCCCCTTTACGCCTTGGCCAAGTCATCAGAAAAAAAGGAGACCAAATGCACTCCCGAAGTGTATTACGATTCGGTCTATTCCATTGAAACCGCGCATATTCAAGTTTTCTATACCATGACAGGGCCTCATGCTACGACAAAAGCATTCGCCAAGGCAACCGCCACCAGCATGGAAGAAGCATGGGACTTTTACATCAACAAGCACAAGATGCGTGAGCCCAAAGGACCTAGCGTATCCCTCCACTTCCTACAAGAAGTCAAGAACGGGCTCTATCCCATCGAAATTGTTGACCTCGAACAAGTTAGAGGCCACAAAATTGGTGATTACTTCAAAAACTTTGGAGTTACGGAACCTCTTGATGATTTCGGATTTTCCCAAATTTTCATGGAGAACGATTTCTATTATGGCTCTTCAAAAAACGAAAACAAAGACACCATTTTCGTCGATGAAGACACTTGTTTGTACGCCAAGTCAACAATAGAATTACGCAACAACGTGCACAATTTTTCATACACCGATGAATGGGCAAAAGGCATCCGCCTAACATCATTCCACGAATTTTATCACGCCGTACAGTTACGTTATCTTGACCTGTCCACACCAACGTTCTGGTTCGAAGCCTCCGCTGCCGGGTTTGAAGAAATCACCAATCCCGATATTGACGACTACATCAGTTACATACCAAAATTCTTTGAACGCACAGGGCAGCCCCTCTCCGATTCTTTCAGGAACTACGGAGCATCGACATTACTCATTTATCTATACAACAACGTTTCAAAGGATATAGACAAATCCATTTGGGAAAACTTTTCAAAGAACCCAAACAATTCGTTCGAAGATCAGCTCATCGCCTCAATTAAGCCGTTTAAACTCGATGCCGATAGCATTTTCCACGACTATTCCGTTCGGCTTTCTTTTTCCGGGAAACGCAGCAAGGACCTTCCCAAAAAAAGTTGGATCCATAACGACCAATCCGAATGGCCCTCTGCCAAAATAATCGTTTCAGATTCCATCAAACCGAATATCGAAAGTCTCGCATTCAAGTACTACAACATTCCGCAAAACTACGCCCCTCCCTATGTGGTTGATTTCACAAACTTTACCGGAAAAGCATCCGTTGCCATATACAAGGACGGCAAGGCGTCTATCTACAAAATTGAAAACAACAATACACTCAATAGCATGGCCCCTGTTTTATCATCAAGCGATTCTTCTGTATGGATTTTCAGCCGCTTCGGTGAATCCGAAAGCATTCCAATCGTTCACAACGATACACCCCCGCATGCATATCCCGTTCCATGGAAAGAAGGGCCGCTCTGCTTTGCCCCGCTCCCCCTCGGCAAGAAATTTATTGAAATCAGAACAAGACGCGGCGACTTGATTTCACAGGAAAAATACGAAGGAACATCATTCTGCCTGCAAGAAAACCAAGTCAAGTCCATGATGGCGCCAGGTCTTTATCGGTTCCGCGTCGGCAACAAAGGCCGCACAACAAGCTTTATAGTGATATACTAGTAGACAGTAGGAAGTAGGCGGTAGGAAGGAGTCATCCTCGACCGCCAGGGAGGGGATCCATTATTTAAGGCATTCCCCGATCCATGGGAACAAATTATTCTTCTGCTCAAGTTTCTTGAGCAATTTCGTGTCGGGATTTGATTTTACGGCTTCGCGATAAAGTGCGCAGACATTTTCATAATGACCATTTAAGCGAGCGCGGGCGTAATCCGCAGCCGAATTGTTATGAATCATGAACGCCCAGTCCGAGGCCTGGAATAGCACGAGTTCGCGAGCCATCTGCGCGAGGAAACGTTTTGCAATCGCATTTTTTGAGCCGCGCGCATTCCCGGCTACATTCCCAGAAGCCTTCCTGGCAACTTTAGAAATGCGCGACTTCAATTCGTCCATCATCTTCCGCATTCTAAAGAACATCGGATACTGGAAAGCGACATCGTCATTCATCCAGACTTCGCCAAAGCCACCCTCGCCCCACGACGAGAAAATCGGCTTATGAACTTCGGAATCTGCGGCAGTTCCCGCAGCCTTCGATGGTACGGAATCTTCAAGAGACGCCATCTCGACCACGCTCGAGCTTGCCGCACGTTCAAACATTTTCTCGATGAACAGCGGGCCTTCAAACCACCAATGTCCAAAAAGTTCCGCATCGTACGGACAAAGGATCGAGACCTTGTTGCCCTCCATGTTCGGAAGCAAGCTCGATACAGTCGCTTCGCGATTGGCGACAAAAAGTCGCGCGTGGTCTTCCACAAGGCGAAGCGCATTCCACGGGCGATACACCTTCTTGTCTTCGCTTCCCGTAATGCGGTAATACTTGAGACCCGTTTCGATGTGCGTTTCCGCAGCAAGGAAGTAATCGCCCAAGTAATCGCTTTCGCGTTCGTGCGCAATGTCCTTGAAGAACTCGCGGTATTCGGGATGCCCCGGGTAGCCCGTCTTGCGGCTCCACACTTCCATGGAACTGCTCTGTTCGCGCCCAAAGCAATATAGCCCTGCAGGCGTCTTAATCGGAGCAAACACGCCATACTTCGGTGCAGGTTTTGCCAGCAGCACACCATGCGTTTCCAAGAAGAAATACTTGAAACCGTATTCGGCAAGGATTGCGTCCAAACCTTCGAAATAACCACATTCCGGCAACCACAAGCCGCGAGGCTTTCTGCCAAACGCTTCTTCAAAAGCGCGAACCGTAATTTTCAACTGCAACCGAATCGATTCGATATCGCTTTGGTACGCGGGCAAAAAAGGGTGCGTCCCGACACAGGTGAGCAAGTTGATTTTCCCAATCTGCTCCAATCGCTTGAGCGCAGGCACGATTTCACAACCGCAATTGCGCTCCCACGTATTGATGAGCGCAACCTGGCGGCGGTAATAAAAATTCACCACCTCCATCCGCTCAGCATCATTTTGCAAGCGAACTTTCTCGCGTTCCAAAAGTTCGAGCTGTTTATGCAAATGACGCGAGAATTTGTCCAAAAGCGAGCGATCCGTAAGCATCGCCAACAGCGCCGACGAAACGCTAAAGTTGAGAGTGCCCGGCACGCCCTTTTCTTCCAGACGGTTCAACATCTGGATGATGGGCAAGTACGTCTCTGCCATCGCTTCAAAAAACCAGTTCTCTTCCAAGAACCGGTCATAAGAAGGTTCACGCACAAACGGGAGATGTGCGTGAAGCAAAAGATGTACTCTACCGGGCTTTGCCATTATTCCGTGCGCTTCACAACGATCGGGACGATAGTCGTCGGGAAGTCGCCATCCTTATCGGTCGCAAACACCGGGATAATTTTCGTCACATCCGGGAGGTCTTCTTCAAAACTGAAGGTGCCATCCGGGTTGAGCGGGAACGGTTCGCCACGCACCTGCAAGTGCGCATCCGGACGCGTACCACCATAAACGATCAAGCGGGTTTTGACCCACAAGAAGAAATCCTTGCCGTAATTCACGGAATCCTTCGGCAGCTCAAGCTTGTTGCTCTTGAGAGCGGCACTGGAAAGTGCGCCAGAGAACATAGAACCCGAAGAACTCGAAAGCGACTCGAGCCAGGTCTTTGCGGACATCGATGAAAGTCCCGAACTGCCAAAGCCACCGAGAGTCGCCCCACCGAGCGAAGCGCGAACGAAAACGTTTTCCGTATTCACGTCGGAACCTTCCAGCGTAAACGTCTGCATCGGGCCCGTTTCTACAAGCGATTCAAATTTGCTTCCAGAGACAACGCCAAGCGCTGCTGCACAGTTCTGCGTCACCTTATTTTCAATGTACCAACTGCGGGCATTTTCAGGAACGACAACGTCATGGAATTTGAGTTTCTTGTTGCGCTTGACCGTCAAGTCGTTTGCAATATCGAACAAGCGAAGCACAAGTTTGCCCTTGCCTTTCTTGGCGGCCTTGATGCGTTCTTCGGACACATCCCAGAAAGCTTGCATCCAGTTCGGATCTTTCTGCATGAGCACGAGGTATTCGGCATCGAAGGACTGAGGCAAAGCTTCCGGTGCAGCCTTAGCAGCCTTCTTTGCAGCCGGAGTTTCCACAACCTTGACATTGACCTTCTTGGCTTTCGTTACAGCCTTAATCACTTTCTTTGCGGCAGCAACAGACTTCTCCGTTTTTTCCTTTACGGTCTTAGCCGTAGCGCTTGCCGTAGCGGCAGACTTTTTCACGGATTTCTTAGCCGGAGCGGCTTTGGCAGAAACTTTTTCAATCGTTGTCGTGCTCGGCTTCTTGGCCACTTTTGCAACAACCTTCTTTGTTGCCGGCTTTTTCTCTGCAACAACCTTCTTTGCAGCGATTTTCTTTTCGGCCTTTGCGGGCTTTTCCTTTGCCACCTTTTCCTTAGAGGTAACCGTAGGCTTTTCTTCCTTCGCCTTCACGGTCTTAGCCGCTTTGACCGTTGTCTTCGCAGCGGCAGCCTTTGTCGGAGCAGTCTTCTTTACTGCAGCAGGCTTCTTCGATTCTTCAATTTTTTTCTTAGTAGCCATTTTCGATCTCCTTCTAATTAAATCTTACTGACCACGGGTCTTTCCCCAGTTTCCGACACCGACCAATCCCAGGCGAATACCAAAAAATCCTTCGCTCCAGTTGCGGTCGCCGTCAGCCAGGCGAGCCCCTCCCTGAATAGCCAAATCCAACATCATGCCTTTTCTGCCAAGCGGCAAACCGGCACCAATGGATCCGCCAATTTCAGAAACATCTTCTACATACCAGTTCTTGAACCAAAAACCGGCTCTATAAGCAATGCGATCCCAGTAGGCATCGTAAAAGACATCGCTTCCATCACGCTGATAACCCAGAGAAATATTAAAGTCGTTCTGAGTCTTGGTGATTTCTGCCATACCCCAGCTCCCGGCGACGTTTTCGACATCGCGGTCCCACGCACGCCAAGCGACATCCACCATTACGTTATGGCGCTTGTTGAAACGGTAATTGACACCCGTCGCGAGCATAGCCGGCACCTTGATTTCACGAGTATAGCGAGTCGGCGCAAGCGTATCCAATGCGCTAAACCTAAAGTCATACAGCAATTCATTGGATAACGTATAAGGCGTCGTAATCGAGAAAAAGTAAGAAGCCATACGACCGCGGTATTGAGCCGCAAACGTGTAATATGCCGAATGATTCTTGATTTCCCAGTCGCCCTTCACATAATCCGAAACCATCGCGTTACTTGTCGCCCAAGCATCATCCTTGGAGATTTCGCTATTGTCAGGCCCAAGCGTAAGGCTGCGGGTAAAGCTGCCCATCACAAAGTGAGCCGAGGCACCAAGCGAGACCATACGAAGGAACGGAAGCCTAATAGCGTAAGTCGGAACAAGTTCATAGATACTGCTCTGGTACTCAATTTCAGCATTCCACTTTTCCTCTTCGTTATGGATATCTTCGCGGATCGAGGATGCATAATGTTGCCACAACGAAACGCCAATCGTACCAAAATCGCCCATCGGGAACGAGAGGTTCATCGACGGCATCGAAATAGTGCTCGTCGTGAAACTGGATGACGAACGACTCACCGTCGTGACATCCAACAAGAAATTCAAGTTCAGAACGACCTTTGTGTCAAACGCCTGACGAGCCGGGTTCACTACAGAAACGCCTTCGATATCGCCCGTTTTCGCATTACCGGCAAAGCCTCGACCAGCCATGGCAGCAGAACCGCCAGCAATTTGCTCCTGACCAAGAGCATCAACTCCAATCATCGACGCAAAGGAAAATCCAGAAACACAAAGTAAAGCACTAATCAACTTTTTCATTATTCTTCCCCGCGCTTAGAGGCAAGCCACAGTTTGAGAGTTGCCGGCTTGTTTTTGATGGAGGTAAAATCGTAACGGGCATAGTCGTGTTCAGAGAAGAACACATCAAGAGTGTCTCCTTGATCCACTACAATCTTGCCACCATTGTCATATTCTATTGTATCTTTTTCGGTAACGACACGATAAGTGGCACTCGAATCTTTGTCCAAAACAACAGAAGAGCCAAGGCGCATCACCATTTTAAACGAGCGTTCATCGCCACCCCTGTTAATCAAGTCTCGCATTCCAGCAGTAACCTGCAATGCAAGAGAATCTCCATTATGGAACACCATGTTCGGATGCCCACTTTCATTGATGCGCGGTCTGTCTATCTTATAGTTTTCGGATCTAAACACAGCAACACCAACACTATCCACATACGAACCCGTTTCAAGCATTATCGGGAAATCAAATTCGCTAGATCCCTTGGAATCATCTCTGAAGAAAGTTATTTCAGCCATTACGACAGCCTGACGCACATCGTTACTGTCCCCCTTAGTATAGGGGAACTCATCCCCGTAAAAATCGGACAAAGCCTTCATGATCGGCTTGGACGGGAACTCCACCACGAGAGAATCGAAAACGCCACTATGCAATATAAGGCAATCAGAACATTTTTCGCGGTTCTTGGGAAGCGATGCAGAACGGTACGCATTATACGTCACGTAGTCGCCGTTCCCGCCAAGATCTTCGATGTGGAAACGCGGGAAATAAACACCGGGACCGTAGAAGCGATAAATATTCGAAGCTTCAGGAGCAGACAAGCGCAGTTGCAAGCGGCGATAACCGGCATTCTTGCGAATGTCGCTGACGAGAGCGCTCGGCAAATCAAAGACCAGGGAATCATTGCGACCCACCGAAACAGAAATCGTCGTGTCGGCCTTTTTCTTGGTTTTCCAGGATTCAAGTTCATGCAACCAGACCGAGTCGTTGATGTCTTCCAGCTTATTCCATTCCTTCTGGCTCAGCTTTTCCGAAAGAATCCAGCTCACATTGAGCTTCAATTCTTCTTCAATCGGGAAAAAATCCAAAGGCAAAAATTTAGACTTGTAAAGCGATTCCACCATACGCAAAATAAGGCTCGACTTTACCGAATCCGTTTTTTTCATTCTCGCCGTAAATGCACTATCGATAGAGAAATCGAAAACGGCATCGATCGACATTCCGTTAGCGGCACCAAACATACCCCTAGTGATAGCATTAAGCGGCCGCGAATCCTGAAGCACTTCAGCCGAAATCGGTTTCAAGTTGCTGACCGTTACTGTTTGAACCTTGTAGCTGCTAGGCATCCCTTGATCAGAAAGCCAATGAGACAAACCCTCGTCATCCATATCGAACGAGCAGGAAGACACGAAAAGCGCCACAAACGGTAGAAGAAGCAATTTTTTCATTTTCACTCAGAACTCCGAGTATTTACTTGTAATAAATTTCGCCCATAATATAGCAAAAACGCAATTGGGAAATTTTAGTTACTAGTTACTAGTTGGTAGTTACTAGATGATTGTTCATAGAGGATTTTATATTCAGATATTCTAGTCACTCAAAACTTGGAACTCCAATCCAAAATGCTATATTTGCGTCGTAAAAATCAAAAGGATTATTATGTCTCAGTTTAACGCTCATTTCAGAAACATCAACGGCGACGATACCTACCCGCTGACCGACGTCATTTACCGCAGCAAGGTCGATGGAAGTCTCTTGGAAGTCGAACACGACCGCGCAGCGCTCGCAAGCAAGAGCCCGGAAGAATGGAAGAAACTCTTTGCCGAACGCCGTATGAGCTTCAAGCCCGAAGACATGAGCGGTATCTGGAGCAAACGTGAAATGGTGCTCCCGGACATGCCTGTCGAAGACATCGTCACCATGCGCGAAGGTTGGAGCCCGCTCTTTGACGCAGCCCCGCTCGCCAAGGACCTAGGCATCGGAAGCCTCAAGGTCAAGCTTTGCGGCAATTCCCATACGGGCAGCTTCAAAGACCTTGGCATGACGGTTCTCGTGAGCCAGGTGAACCACATCATCAAAAAGAAGATTCACCCGATTGACGCCGTCGCATGTGCCTCCACCGGTGACACCTCCGCAGCCCTCAGCGCCTACTGCGCCAAGGCCGGTATCCCGTCTATCGTATTCCTCCCGGCCGGCAAGACAAGCACCGCACAGCTCATCCAACCGATTTCTAACGGCAGCATCGTGCTCGCCCTCGACACCGACTTTGACGGCTGCATGAAGATTGTTCAGGAAGTCACAAAGGACAATCGCATTTATCTCGCAAACTCCATGAACAGCCTCCGCGTGGAAGGCCAGAAGACGATTTCTCCGGAAATCTGCCAGGAACTCGGCTGGACGGTCCCGGACACCGTGATTATCCCGGGCGGCAACCTCGGTAACGTGAGCGCTCTCGCCAAGGGTTTCGAAGACTGCAAGGCTATGGGCCTCATCGACCGCATCCCGCGCATCATCGTCGCCCAGGCCGAAAATGCCAACCCGTTCTATCGCGCCTACACCCGCGGCTTCGACAAACTCGAACCGGTTCAGGCCAAGAAGACTCTCGCCAGTGCCATCCAGATTGGCAACCCGGTCAGCTATCCGAAGGCCGTACGCGCCATCCAGAAGACAAACGGCATGGTCGTAAGCGTCACTGAAGAAGAACTCGCCAATGCAGCCCACCGCGGCGACCGCATCGGTCTTTACTGCTGCCCGCACACGGGTGTCGCTCTCGGCGCTCTCGAAAAGCTCTGTGCCGAAGGCAAGATTGCGAAGGACGAAAACGTGGTCGTCATCAGCACGGCTCACGGCCTCAAATTTACGGAATTCAAGGTCGGCTATCACGAACAAAAGCTCGCCGACATTGCAAGCAAGTTCGCAAATCCGGTGTTCAAGGCTCCCGCTGAACTCGGCGCCGTCATGGACATCCTCACGAAAGAGATGGCCGCCCGCCGTCGCTAATGCGAATGCATTAGCAAATGGCCCTAAGCCGGCGCTAATCGCGCGGATCGTCATCCTGAGGCGCCAAGCGCCGAAGGATCCAGTCACCTTAATTACTCGTTATTACAAAGTCCGCGCATCCGCGCGGATTTTTTTGCACGTCATCCTGAGTCGCACCGCGACGATATAGAATTGTTGGCAATTTATTGCCTTACAATTCTTAGGTTCGAAGGAGCAGAATCCAGTTATGTCTCGAAAAGCACTGGATTCTTCGCTTCACGATGTTCCGCTCAGAATGACTATGCAAGGCAACGAATTCATAAAAAAAGAGAAAGGGCTCAAAAGAGCCCTTTCCTAAGAAGGAGAAAATATTGAGCGGTTTCCAGAACCTTGAACCTATCAGGAGGGGAGCAATGATAAAGTCGTTTCAGGATTTACCTTTCCAACCAATCTCAACACTCCAAATATACCAATTAGTATCCAGTTTGGTTCTTTCGTTTTTCTTATTTCTTCACTCAATAAAATTTACCTTTTTTTCTCTTACAAACGCAAGAAAGCATACGGCAAGATTTAAAACAAAGTAATTTTATTCTTCTCTGAAAATAATCTTGCACTTCGGAACAAAACGGAATCCACCGCGGCGGTGGCGTTCGATTTCGAAATACTTCTTCACGCCTTCGCTCGGATGATCCGGATCGTCAGAACCATTAATATGGGCAATAACGCGGTTCAACCGGCTCTCGAAGTTCGGGCGGAGCGGATCCATGCAAATGGCCGGATCGCGCTTGAATTCGCGGTTCTCGTACTCTTCACGGCCAGTCACCGTATATTCGCGGAGCAAGTTGCGAAGGATGCGAGCAGGCACGTTACGCATAAGATGTTTGCTATTCACAGAAATCGAGTCGTCACTCTTGTAATAGACAATCGTGACAGAATCGTTCATAGCATCAAGGAGCTGTTCATGAGCTTTCTGGAGCGGAGCCCAAGCCGCAAATTCCTGTTTCACAACAGAACTCATCAACTTGAGGAACGGTTCGGAAGCATTCACGTTCGCCTTGAAATCAAAGCCAAGGATATAAACTGGGGCACCGTAGAAGCAGTCCTTTTCGACGAGCAAGGCACCGGTCTTCGGGTCGCGGATGTTAACTAAAGCACGGACGCAACCGATGCTCTTTTCAACTTCGTTTTTCCATTCAAGGTTGAGCTCTTTGACGCAATCGTTAAACGTAGCATGGCGACCCACAAGTTCACCTTGAACATAAACGCCACCGTCTTCCTTCATTTCGGCAGGGACTCTGTTTTCAAGAGCTTCGATAAACGACGTCTGCGAGGCGAGATAGCTAATGTGTTCGTATGCAGGCGTGTTCAAGAGGAGCGGTCCGATATTGATCATGCTGCGGATCCAGCGCATCGGATTTGCAGCAAGCACACCCGGAGTCTCGAACTGGAAAGTGAAGTCCACCCTGCGGTTTCCGTCAACAATCTCATTGCGGAGAATGCTAGCCTTCGTCAAGAACGGATAACGTTTCGGAATGATTTCCAAGCAAAGTTCACGAGCGTCTTCAGCCGAGTAGAACGAAGAGACGAACGGCAAGTAGGAGCGGAGCACGCTACGTGCAGGAACGGCTTCAAAAGCAGCACAACGCTTAACAATGCGTTCAATGAATTCATCTGGATTTTCACCGCGTTCATACAACCACGCGACGATGTTGTCCATTATGAATCGGTAAGCGCTTTCATCTACGTATGAATCTTCAAAGTACAAATCATTTAGAAGTTTCACGTTGAATCGCGAATCTCGTTTGACCAAGGTCAAAATGTCTTTGACCGGGTATGACATTAGTAATTCAATGTGTGCTAGCTGAAGGAATAGATTTGAAACCATTTCACTCACCTCACTTGTTCATTAAAATTCATTAGCTATATTTATAATATAGCAATCCTACACCAATTATCCGCTCCGTCAGCTACATATAAAGCGAAAAATGGCAGAAATTCACCTTTTATCCGATGAAATCATCAACAAAATTGCCGCTGGAGAAGTTATCGAACGTCCAGCATCGGCTGTTAAAGAACTTATTGAGAACGCTATCGACGCCGGAGCAACCCGAATTCAGGTCCAAATCGAACAAGGTGGAAAGAAAAAGATCCAGGTTACAGACAACGGCAAAGGCATGGGCGCCGAAGATTTGTCCATGTGCTACCTCCGCCATACTACATCTAAACTAACAACCGCGGACGACTTGTTCCACCTACAGACAAACGGTTTCCGCGGTGAAGCCGTTGCCTCCATTGCCGCCGTTTCAAAGCTTACCATCACAAGCGCCACACAAGATGGCGAAAGCGGTCGTATCATCATCAAAGGCGGCGAAGTTGTCGAGAAAGAAGATATCCAGGCAAGTCGGGGCACCACGTTCCTTGTCGAAGACCTTTTCTACAACACGCCCGTACGCCGCACGTTTCTCGGCAGTGAGACCTCCGAATGCTCCCGCATTTTGGACATCGTCATCAAGACGGCCATTTCGCACCCGGAAATTCGCTTTGACTATAAAGTAGGCGACAGAGCGGTTTTCACCGGCGTCCCCGGGGAACTCCGCAGCCGCATCGCCGAAGCTATTGGTTCCAAAGTTGCCAAGAGTTTATTGCCCGTCGATTATACCGAAGCGGGCGTCCACGTGACCGGATTCATCTCCCCCACTACAGAGACGAACGGCAAGCGCAACCACCAGTTCCTCTTTGTGAGGAACCGTCCCATCGAAAACAAGATGGTGAGCAAGGCTGTGTCGCAAGCATACGAGCCGTACGGGGCGCAATGCAAGCCCGTCACAGTGTTGTTCCTGGACATGCCGGACATGGAATTCGACATCAACGTCCACCCAGCTAAACGCGAAGTCCGTTTCGCGAACGGGAATCTCGTGTTTCTCGTCGTGACGCATGCCATCCGCGATACGTTTACCAAAGACTTGGAAGCGAACTCGCCCTTCATCGACTTGAGCGATGAACTTATGGGAAATCCGGCGCAGCAGTCCACGCAGTCCAGTTTCGCACAACCGGCGAACCCGCAGTACCCGCCAGAGCGCCCCGCACAGTCTGTTCCGCAGTTTGCAAAACCCGCAATTGCAGCAAACACGCTCTCGGACAAAAAATCGAAGTACGATGTAAGCGACGATGTTCAGGATCTGTTTTCGCTCCCTGAATATGGCAAGATTATTTCGCTGGAGCCCGACCTCACCAAGCCGCAACAGCAACCCGAGGCACCGTGGGTACCGCCGACATTCTTCCAGATTGCAAACACGTACATTGCAGGCGAAGACGCCAACGGTCTTTTGATTATCGATCAACATGCCGCCCACACGCGAGTGCTCTTTGAACAAGCGATGGAATCACTCCAGAACAACATCGCCCAAGACAGCCAAGAACTTTTGTTCCCGGAACTCATCGATTTGTCCAAGCAAGAAAAAGAAATATTCCGAAACGTCGATGAGCAACTGCGAAAGCTCGGCTTCTTTGTGGAGCCGTTTGGCGGCGACACGTTCCAAATCCGTTCTATCCCGAGTTCGCTTCCGCTTTCGCGTGCCGCAAAAGCCGTTCACGACTTTTTGAACGACGTCGATGAAAACGACACGAAGAACGACATGGTCAAGTTCCAGGAGTCGATTGCAAAATCCTGGGCAAAGACAAACGCTTACCAAGCAGGCGACAAGCTCAAGCCCGAAGAAATCACATCACTCGTCGGCCAGCTGATGATTACGCAGGACCCGCTCAAGTCCCCCTTCGGGAACCCGACGCTCATGCGCTTAACGCTCGACGAGCTGAGCAAGAAATTCAGACATTAATTCGCTGGACGACGGTCCAACATTCAACGACCTGCGAAGACGCTGGGCGATTTCTTCTACAGTTCCCAAATCCTGCTGGAACAAAGCATCCACAATGGACTCGGCCATACGGTCATTCATCTTATGGCGAATGATATATTCCGGAGTCACGCCACAGCCAAAGATGGCGTTCGGTAGCGACAGGTATTCGGACTTGACCATAAGCTTTCCCGTCATGTACGTGAAAAAGTCCGGCACTACGCACGCCGCAAACGGCATCCCGACGCAAGCCATTTCAAGCGTACTTGTGCCAAAGGACGTAAGTGCCGCGGAATATGCGGAATAGAAATTCAATCGGTCACTGATGCTCTTTGGTGCGACCACGACTTTCAGCCACGTCGGCAAACGACCGTCATAAAGTTTTTCGAGCGCAACCAAAAGCGGGACTTCCAAGTGTTCACGCGACGCAACGACGACAACATCCGGAAGTAGTCCCACATTGCGTTCCGCCCACACCTTGCGATACTTTTCGGCAACAGCGACAAAGGCAGGCAAGTTACGAAGTGCACTCGAACGGCGGCTCCCAGGCAAAAGCAGCATGTCGGACTTGATTTCCGCATAGCGGTGTTCCCAGTTTGTAATCGGGTGCTTGATACGAGTTGTCTTACAATTCATTTGTTTGTAAGCTTTCACTTCGATATCGAAAAACACCGCCAAGCGAATATTGTCAGCCTGCTTAAAAATGTTCGCCCGTTTGGATTTCCACGCCCACACCTGCGGCGGCGCCACATAGAGCATAGGTTTTTCCCACTTTTTTGCAAGGCGGGCAAGCCTCATATTGAATCCGGGATAATCAATCGCGACAATGCCAAGGCACTTTTTTGATTCGGCCGCATCGCTCAAAACTTCAAAAACATTTTTTAACGAAAAATACTTCGGGACCACATCGCCAACACCCGAAACCGGGAGCTCGTTGTAATCCCACATGGGTTGAAGTCCTTTTTCCTGCATCAAGGGGCCACCAACACCAATGACCTTAAAGCCAAGCCGCACGGCAGTTGCAACCATCTCGGCGCCAATCATGTCGCCAGAATCCTCCCCCACGCAGAAGAGGATATAAGGAGAATTTTCTTCGTTAACGTTTTGCACGATTCGACACCCAAACCTTCAGCACACCCAGATCCGTTCTGAGCCACTGCAACAATTCCTGTGTATATACAACTTTATATTTTTTTAAGACAACGACATGCTCATATCCAGATTCAGTTTCCAAATGGAACACCAATTCGCAACCGCGGGTATATTCATCGGCCAGATTCGCCTTCATTTCGACTTCAAGTTTGCCCAAGAATTCATCCGTGAGCATTCCCGTGTATAAGGAAGCATGGATATGGCTCACCATGTCGCAACGGACACGGTCCAGTTGCAGAACCTCTTCGACGATAATCTGGTAACCGTCGCGATCGCGTTGCTGCTCCAGCGCTCCTTTCACAAGGACGCGATCATCTATCGAAACCGTATCGCGCAAGCGTTCCCAAACGTCCTTCTTGAAGAACAGTTCGACTTCACCATGGAAATCCTGCACAGCGCCAGAGCCAATCGTATCGCCGCGTTTCGTCTCGATAGAACGCATACGGATGACCACGCCACCGACGACAACCGTTTCGCCCACATGGCGCGTGATTTCGTCTTCCGAAAGCGAACAAGAGGTAAAGCCCGAAAGCTCCGGGCGGAACTCGTCAAGCGGGTGGCCCGAAAGGAACAGGCCGAGCACGCTGCGTTCCTTGTTGAGCATTTCCATCGCCGTCCATTCTTCGGCTTCTTCCAAGACTTCAGCCGTATTCGGCATGGCAGCAGGGCCGCCCAAATCAAACAGCGAGACTTGGCCTTTGGCCTTGTCTTCTTGACTGCGCATGGCCACTTCCAACGCACGATCCACTGTCGCAATCTGCACAGCGCGGCTCCCCGGCAAATCGTCCAAGGCGCCCGCCATAATCAAGCATTCCAAGACCTTCTTGTTCAGCGGAGGGCGTTTTTCCGCCTGTGCGGCTTGGTATTCCGTCACGCGTTTGCAGAAGTCAAAAATATCCTTGTAGATGCCGCGGCGTTCGCGTTCTGCGACCACGTCTTCCACAACAGCGATACCCACGTTGCGGATACCCGCAAGGCCGTAGAGAATCTGCCCCTTCGTATTTGCCGAGAACACACCCAGCGACGTGTTGATATTCGGCGACAAGACTTCGATGCCGAGACGCTTGCATTCCAGAATAATGGTGACCGTATCTTCGGTCTTGCCCATCTTGGACGTCATGGAGGCAGCCATGTATTCGGGACCGTAATGCGTCTTGAGGTAAGCCGTCTGGTAGGCCACATAAGCGTAAGCCGCAGCATGGCTCTTGTTGAACGCGTATCCGCAGAACGGGAGCACGGCATCCCAAACCTTCTGGATCATCGCTCGATCGTAGCCCTTGTCCAAGCACTTCTGGAAAAACTCCGGTTCGAGCTTCGCCATCTTTTCCGGCATCTTCTTCGCCATGATGCGTCGGATGTTGTCAGCGCCACCCAGCGAATATCCGCCCAGAATCTGGGCGAGCTTCATCACCTGTTCCTGATAAACGATAACGCCGTACGTTTCGCCCAGCACCTGTTCCAAGTCCGGATGGTAACAGTCAATTTCTTCCTTGCCATTCTTACGGGCAATGAAGTGCGGAATCTGGTCAATCGGCCCCGGACGGTACAGGGCGTTCATAGCGATAAGGTCAAAGATTCGGGTCGGTTTCAGTTCGCGCAGGTACTTCTGCATACCCGGAGATTCGAACTGGAACACCGTCGTCGTAAGGCCCTTGCCCAAAAGTTCGAACGTCGCCTTGTCATCAATCGGAATCTTGTTCATCACAAGTTTGATGTTGCGGTTCTGTTCGACCATCTTCACCGTGTCCTGGATGATGGACAAGTTGATAAGCCCAAGGAAGTCCATCTTCAAAAGTCCGATGTCTTCGGCGTAATGCTTATCGTACATCACCACCGGCGTATCTTCCGGAGCGGCACGGTACAACGGCGCAAGGTTATAAATCGGAGTCGGCGTAATCACCACGCCGCAAGCATGCACGCCCGTCTGGCGCGGCAAATCTTCGAGCTTCTTCGCGACTTCCCACAAGTTCTGGTAACTGGCGCGGCTGTTGATCATCGCCTGCAGAGGTTCCGGGCTGTAACCGTCTTCGAGGTTGTTGCCCTTCTTGTCCTTGCCGGTCCAGGCCTGCTTTAGGCTAAAGTTCAAAGTACGCTGCGGGAACAACTTGGTAATCATTTTCGCTTCGGCAGGCGGGAGCCCCAAGACACGCGCTACGTCGGTAATCACCGCTTTGGACTTGAGCATGCCGTAAGTAATAATCTGGCCCACGCACTCCTTGCCGTACTTGTCCGTCACGTACTGAATCACACGACCGCGGTCCCTATCCGCAAAGTCCGTATCGATATCCGGCATGGACACGCGTTCCGGATTCAAGAAACGTTCAAAAAGGAGATCGAAAGTAAGCGGGTCGATGTCGGTAATACCGATAATATAAGTGACAAGAGAACCAGCAGCAGAACCACGCCCCGGCCCCACAGGAATCCCGTGTTCACGAGACCAGTTGATGAAGTCCCACACAATAAGCAAGTAGCCCGCCACGTTCATGTTGCGGATACAGTTGAGTTCCTTGTACATGCGCTTGCCCACGTTCGTTTCGTGAGCGGGGAACTTGAAATCTTCGTCAGGGAATCGCCACTTTAGGCGTTCATTGCAAAGGTGCGTGATGTAGATGTCGGCATCGCCACCCGGTTTGCACCAGCGATGCACATTCTTATTCAAAGCTTTCTGATCGTCTTCATCAAAAAATTCCGGCTGCGACAAGCGTTCTATTTCCGCATTGTCCGCGTCCGTCAGCGCATCTTCGGCAATTCCTTTTTCAGTACAGTAAGTGGCCTTGACCTTCTTTTTGCGGTCCTTGATAACGCCCTTGAGTTCACGTTCGCGGACGACCGGATATTCCGCATCGTATTCCGCCTTCATGATGGCCTTGATTTTCTGGTATTCTTCAGAAGCGAGAAATTCATCAGGAATCTTGAAACGCGGCCAGAACTCGTCACCGATACCGGTCTTCACCGTAAAGTTACAGCGTTCCGCAATTTTCACCGTATTTTCGATAGCGCCCGGGATGTGCCCGAACAGTTCCACCATTTCCTGTTCCGTGCGGTAATAGAACTTGTCCGTCGGGAAGCGTTTGTCTTCAAAACCGTTCAGCGTCACCTTGAGCGAAATGCAACGCAAAATTTTGTGCGCGGTCGCATCTTCGGGTTTGATGTAATGGACATCGCCAACGGCCACCACTTCGCGCCCGTACTTCTTCGCGAGTTCCACGTTAAATTCGTTGACCCGCTTCTGCTGCGGAATCCCGTTATCGCAAACTGAAATGTACAAGTGGTCGTGGTCAAAAATCTGATTCAAACGGTCCATGTACTCCAGCGCCAGGGAATCGCGCCCCGCAGCCACGTTCTGCCCATAACGGCTAAAGAAATCGCCCGCAATCGCAATCACGCCTTCCTTGAACTGTTCGATAGTTTCGAGCGGAACAGACGGGATTTCAGCCCAGCGGTCGCCGTCTTCGTAGCGGTAACTCACAATGCGGAGCAAGTTGTAATAGCCTTTCTCGTTTTCAACAAGGAGCGTCAACCGTTCAAACGTCGTCGGATCCTTTTGACTTGCACTCGGCGTATCTACATAAATATGGCAGCCATAAATTGTCTTGACCGGCGGGAGCCCTTGTTCCTTGCGCTTCTTGTTCAAATCCTTTCCACGCGTCTGGATTTCAAGGATTCCAAACATGGCACCATGGTCTGTCAGTGCAACCGCAGGTGCGTTTTCTGCCGCGGCTGCCGCCAAAATATCATCAAGCCTAGCCGAAGCCTGTAAAATCGAAAATTCAGAATGAGTCTGTAAATGAACGAACGCCATGTTTTCCGCTCTATCTTATTCCCTCACGAGGAAGCCCGCAATGGACTTTTCGCGGACAAAAGTCTTCTTCGCCACGTTCTGCACATCAGAGACGTTCACTTTATCCAAGTTATCCGCCCAGTTCAAGAAGATGCGGTAATCACCATAAATTTCGTACCAGCCAAGCATCGTCGCCACATTTTCCATATCCGTAAGACTGCGAATGAGCCCTGCATAGGCGCGATTCTTGACCTTCTGGAATTCACGATCGCTCACCTGTTCCTTTTTCAATTTTTCCAGTTCTTCCCACACAATCTTTTCGACTTTTTCACGGTTAGCGTTCGGGCGCAAGCTCACGCGGACCGCAAACTCGGAAATATACTTGTTCGGGCTATTGCTCGCACTGACACCGACAGCCAGTTTTTCTTCTTCGACAAGGCGCTTGTAAAGCCTACCAGAACGTCCGTTCAAAACGCCCTCGGCAATATCGAGCGCATAAAGCGTGCTATCGCCTACAGCCGGAGTCTTAAAGACAAGCGTATAGATATTCGGTGCATCCTTGCGTTTGACAGTCAAGCGCTTTTCGCCAGCCTGTTCCGGGTCCCGTACCGTAAGCGGCGGGAAAGCATCCCCCGCAGGAATCGGCGCAAAATATTTCTTGACAAGTTTCATCGTTTCAAGCGTATCCAAGTCGCCCGCCATGACGAGAATGGCATTGCGCGGCTTGTAGTACTTGCGGTAGTGTTCCTCGGCCTGTTCGCGAGTCAAGTTCTCGATGTCGCTTGGCCAGCCGATTGTCGGCACGCGGTACGGGAACGCTTCGTAAATCATGGAGTTGAGCGTCTCGTAAAAACGTCCCGTCGGGCGGTCGTCATAGCGCATGCGACGTTCTTCGCGGACAACGGAACGTTCCGAATAGAATTCGCGCAAGACGGCGTTCTGCATGCGGTCCGATTCCAGCCACATGAACAATTCAATTTTATTCTTGGGGAGCGTCACCGTGTAGGCCGTCAAAAGGTCGCTCGTAAACGCATTGAGCCCGGTACCACCAGCTGCCTGATATGCACCCCAGAGCTCATCCTTGACAAAAATCTTGCGGTGTTCGTTCAGAACGGAATCGTGTTCCGCGGTAAGCTTCTTGACCGCAGCCGTATCGTCGGTGAGCCTTGCCGAACGGATCAAGGCCTGCAAGGAATCCTGAGTTGCAATGAACCTCGCATCGGCAATGCTATCCGAAATGCCAACCTTCTTTGTTCCCTTGAAAAGTTCATGTTCCAGAATGTGCGCAAGCCCCGACTTGCCAGGAACTTCGTGCACAGAACCGGTCACGTAGAACAGACGAAAACTCACCGTAGGCGCCTGGCTATTCGGATACAAAAGCACCGTCAGCCCATTATCCAGAACTTCCTTATGCACAGGTAAATTCACAGCGGCCACAGAAATTCCCGCAAACAAGGCAGGAACCAAAATACAACTCAAAGTGATTCTAGCAATAAGATTTTTCATATTTAGCAATTTAGATATTTTCAGAAAAAAGTTGTATTAAGCAATAAAAAAAGGGGCTTTCGCCCCCTGTTTTAGTCTAATCGTAGTTTGAACGATTTAAGCAACCGCCCACCCGATTCCAGCGTTCCGACTACAAACGATTTTCCACGAACATCATTCAGTCGAATTTCGCAAGAGCTACCATCAAAAGTCTTTTTCAGAAGTAGCGTTCCGTTGACATCGAACAAATGAATTGTCTTGCTTCCTTCAAAATTCGCATTCACAGTCAGCACGCCATCATTTACAGAGAGACGAAGTGACGAGGTGACATAAGTCCTTATAGACACCAAATTCGACGATGACGAACTTTCCGTCGTAACATCAGAGGCCGAGGAACTAGATACCACCGGGACAACCGACGAACTGGAAGGAGCTACAGAAGACGAGGGAGGTGCAGCAGAACTGCTAGACGGTGGCCGAACCGACGAAGAACTTACGACAATCGAGAAACTGGACGAAGACTTCGGCACGCTAGACGAAGAAACGGCCTTGCTCGAAGAAGACGCCACGCTAGAAGAAGATTTGCCCGCATCCGGAGAAACACGCTTGCCACGAGTCTTGAAATTCACCACGCTATCGGCAATCGCGATGTCGTAAATTTCGAGGCCGAGGCTGTCGCCAGACCACGTTACAAACCCGTTAAAGCTATTGACACGACTCGTCGGGAACGCATCACCTTTGGCGGAAGGAAGATCTGGCTTACCGTCTGCTTCAACCAAATCGACACGCATCGGATCAGACACGTTAACGGCATTGTTCATCCACGCATACCTATCGTAATTGATATGCCAAACCAGCAAACCCTTGCCCGGAAGCCCAATGTCAAAGTTTTTCTGCACGCGGAATTCAACAAAGTAGTATTCATTATCGTTCTTGCTCGTCAACACGAGCCCGTCATTTTCCAGAACGGAATTAAGAACAAACGTCGTATCCGAAATTTCGAGACGGCGTGGTTCCAGCCAGCCCAGGCTATAGCGTTCAAAAGCGTTCAAATTTGCGGGCGAGCACGATGTCGTAAAGGACCTGTTTTGCGGGCAGTTGTACGAACCGGCATCCATCAAATCCCACGGACCTGGCGTATAGCGGGTCTTCACATGTGTGTCATTGACGTTCACATCATAATGGTCCTGGAGCCCAAGCACATGGCAGAACTCATGGCAGAAGGTGCCTATGCCGTTCAACGCAGTCGTGTTCCTATTAATCATGTATGATTGCCCGTCAATTTCAGGGGAACAGGCGTAACGGTTCATGGTATAACCAGAAGTAAGGCGTTTTCTCACATTGTACGAATGCGGCCAAATTGCGCTCTGCACATCCGTATCCGCGGAACCGACTCCGGCATATATCATATAAACAAAGTCTACAACCTTGTCACCATCGCTATCATAAGGGGAAAAATCTACATCTTCGGCAACGAGTTGATCCATAGCCTCGCTAATGGCATTTACCGCTCCTGCCGCCAAATTTATCGAATCGACCAGGGCTCCATACGAATCACGTTTTCCTTTTAGCGTTATCGGCCCCGTGACATCAAATGTGGGTCTATACTTGCCCATCGAATTTTCGATGAAGAAATCCCTGACACTCCCGCTCATGTAATAATCGGAATAGCCCTCTTTATTGAGGTAATCCTTATATTCTTCATGGGCATTGTCGCGTTTGAACTTCACGTCGCTAAACTGGACAAGAACAACAAGACCAC
>CAMKLO010000004.1 GCA_946413655.1 uncultured Fibrobacter sp.
ATGGTCGTGCCGCCTTCGATTGTCACCTTGATTTCGAAGGTGACTTGCTTGCTCCTATAAACGACAGCTTGTCGCACGGTGAATGTGTCCCCGGCTTTGACTTTGTTCGGCATGTGGCCTATTTTTGTGGTCATGGTCGTAAGGTCCATGTTGGAGAATACGATGCTGGTGCCGTTCGGGTCCCAGGCGACGATTTTGCCGTCCTTGTCAAACCAGTGTCCGGTGCCTTCGCCGGTGGTGCGGCTGTTGAGCGTTCCGTTGGGCTCCACTCCGTAGAATTCTACTTTGTCTTCGATTTCAGTCCGCTTGATGCCTAAAATTTTGGCGACTTCGCTGCCGTTCAGGTCAAGCGTTACGGGCGCATAGTTGTCGCTAATCGGGAGCGTCGTCTCCAGTGCGATTTTCTGGACCGTGATTTCGACAGAGCTGCTGGAGCTTTTCGGTGGCGTCACGCTGGACGAACTCGGCGCAAATCCATTAGAACTTGACGACGGCGCGTCGGCGGAACAGTTCCCGCCAATGCAGAACGTGAGCGTTTCGCTCGGCGTTCCGATGTCGGTGATTTTGAGGCCTGTTTGGGAACCGTTGTACCAGCGGATGGCTGGGTACTTGTCGTCAGAGAATTCGGAGTAGGTTCCGCTCTTGAAGAATGCGTTTGCGTCGCTACCTGGATTTGGCCACTGGTCGGCAACGTTATCGTTGGTTTTGCCAGCGGCATTGGCGTGTACTACCCTTAAAGTTAGTTTATTTGATGCTGAGTTCCCGTCTATCGAAAAATCGTAATGTTGCATCAGGAGCCCGCTGCCTTTGAGCACCTTGTTGCGGCCCGTATTGCGCACGTAAGACCATACGAGCCCTTCCTTGTCGGGTCTTGCGGCGTTTTTGTAACGGTAGCAAACTTCATTTGGCTTTGTGGTTTCAAGGCTCACGTCGTTGCTGGTCACGTCCACAAACGGAATCCAGCCCTGGTCCGCACGGTAAAAATCGTTGATGGCGACCGGGTTCAAGTCGTTTGCGCGGTTGCCCATGGTGCAGTAGTCGCCGTACCAATAGAGGTCCGGCCAGCCAAAGATCATGTGTCCGCTTTCGTGCACAAAAACGTAAATGGAGAATTTGCCGGGCATGTCCGTCATCTGATGATGCGTGAGCCGGACTCCGTCACGCTTTTCGCTGGACCATCCGGAATGCGGCCAGAGACCCTGCCCCCATGTTTGTCCGGCGCCTGCATACACTATGTTTATGGCCTCGGTCGTTCCATCCTTATCGTTGTCGTAGCGAGAAAAATCTACTAACGGATCGAAGTAATTGAACACTTCTTTCATGAGCGAGTCCGACCCCGTGTAATCTTTCAGGTTTTCATACCAAGACTTTGGATGTTTTGCTCGGTACCAACCGAAAACTTCGTTCGTGAGGTCGAGTTGCCCGTTGGATACGTCAAGGTAGTAGTCGCGAACGGAACCGTTGCAGCCGTCCTTGTTAAACCCTTCCTTGTTCAGCCATTCTTCGACTTCTTTTACTGTGACCGGTGCGGGCTTGTCCGAAAAATCGACGAGCAACGTGAGGCTGTAAATTTTCCCTTTGGGGGCCGCATAGTGGCTTTTGTTCTGTGTGACGGGCGTTCGCGTCAAAAGAAAGCTTGGCTTGTCCGTGTTTTGGTTGTTGAATGTCGGCCTGGCCTCTTCGGGCCATTCCTGGACGCGTTTCCCTTGATACACGATGTCTGCAAAAAGCATCGTGGGAAATGCGAACAACAGAAGACACGGGAGAAAAATGTTCTTCTTCATATAGAACCTGCAACCAAAACCAAACCTCTTGTAATTGTATATTGCCTAATTCCTGTTCCTGATCATTCCCATGAATAGTGTCTTTTTCCCTTGCGTGACGGACAGTATGACGTTCTGTTTTCCAAGTTTACGGGGAAGCGGGAACTGGTAATTCATCCCGTCCTTTCTTGTTTCGAATAAAAGTTGTCCGTTAGGCGAGAAAATTCTGATGTTCTTTGTTCCTTGTGTCGGTGTAATTACGTGAATCATTCCGTTCTGCGATGCGACATGGGTGCGGTACGGCGATGCGCTTGCTGCGGCGAATACCGGATAATCGCTGGAACTGGAGGATTCTGTAGCCGAAGAAGATAGGACCATTTCGGATGAAGAAGAACTTTGTTCGGAACTCGACGATTCAACTTCTGAACTTGAAGAAGTTATTGTTGAATTGGATGACTCAACTTCCGAACTTGAAGAAACGATTGCAGAACTGGATGACTCAACTTCTGAACTTGAAGAAACGATTGCGGAACTGGATGATTCCGCTGCCGAAGAGGATAGGATAATTTCGGATGAAGACGAACTTTGTTCAGAATTGGATGATTCGATTGCAGAACTCGAAAGGACTATTTCGGATGAAGACGAAATAGGTGCGATGCTCGATGAACTCGGTGCAATCGACGAACTGGACTCGATTGAACTAGACGAAAGCATTGAAGAACTGGACGGAGCCTGCGAACTTGACGATGTTTCGCTTGAACTTGAAATGTCTAGAATGCTGCTGGATGAAAGCGTTGCAATCGAGGAACTTGAAATCGCGGAGGAACTTGACGACTGCGACGAGCTGGAAGAGAACGAAGAACTCGAAGGAATTGATGAACTAGAAGATTGTGAAGAACTGGACCAAGTCGATGAACTGGATGACATTGACGATGAAGACCTGACGGTCATATCGACGTCAAAGGTGATATATTCCTTGTCTGAGGATTCTTTGATGTTGGTGAGCGAAATATTCATGTCATCGTCGTTCCAGAAAACGAACTTGTTGAATGAGGTTACGTTTCTCGAACCGGGGAACGGGTCTGATGGCGCTGCGCTTGTGCCTGTTCCGGCCACAGCTTCTTCGATATCAACGTGCATGTGGCTGCCGTCAACATTGATTTTCCGGTTGCTCCAAACAGAGGTAACATAGTCGATATGCCATATCAGCATTCCAGAATTGACTTGCCCTGCGTCCCAATTTTTGTTGGTCCTGTATTCGAGCAGGAACATTTCGTTTGGATTTTGGGGATTGGTGACGCTATAGGCGATGTTGTCGTCAATTTTGTCCAGTTGCACTTGTCCCTTGACATTGAGTTCTGTGGGAGCGGCCATCCAGCCGACGGACATCCTTTCGAAAGCGGAGTAGAAGGGCGGAGCGCAACCTTGTACGTTATCCGAATTCGTTGGGCAGTTGTACCCGCCATGCGCCATGATAGACCAGGATTGAGGTGTCTTTTGTCTATTGTTCCCGTCAACATCGTATAGATCGGGGAGACCAAGAACGTGGCCGAATTCATGGACAAACGTGCCGATTCCGTTAGGGGTGCTTGTTGCGCTATTTGCCTTGTATGCTCGTCCGCCAATTTCGTTGGAGCAGGCGTAACGCTTGACGGTTGGACCGTAGCCCATTCTTTTAGTGATGGAACTAGCGTGGGGCCAAATGGATTCAACGACTCCGGAACTGGATCTTCCTACACCGGCATAAATCATATAGACAAAGTCAACGTTTCCGTCCTTGTCGTTATCGTATTGGGAAAAGTCAATGCTGTTCCACCTCAAGAGTGTGTCCAATGCTTCAATTAGGGCTTTCTTTGCCATGTTGTATCTTCTGTTATCGGATGTTCCCCCGTAATATGCTCGCGTTTGAGAAATGGTGATAGGACCGATAACGTCGAATGTCGGGCGGAATGCTCCCGAAGAATTTTTAATGAAGTAATCTCTGGCGCTGCCTTGGTGGTGGAATTCGTTGTAGCCTTCCTTGTTCAGCATTTCGGAAAATTGTTTTTTGGGGTCCGCATTCTTGAATTTGATATCGGAAAATTGGACGAGAATTACGACTCCACGGATGTCGCCTAGAGTGAGTTTTTTGTTCGGAACGGGCATGCGCTGTATTTTTGGGAGCGCAAATTTGGGTATCCCGTATTCCAGTGCTTCGTCATCGGGGGATTCTGCCAAAAGTTTTTGATAAATTGCATCTGGGTTGAGTTTTGCTAAAAATTGTAATTCCGAGCTGCTGCGGCTGTTTGGATCGCGGGCGTAGATTCCCGAAGATTTTCCTGTTTCGTCGGCGTATGCGTAATACCCGAGAGCGTCTTTTTGTAGAATGTAGCCATCTGCGGTTTCGAGAACGCTAAAATGCTCGTCGCCCACCAAGCGGGCCAGGAGGGTTGTGCCATCAGGTTGTTTTAAAAAAAATGGTTCATAATCGGCGGGTTCTGCCATGCAGAGTGATGCACAAAGCATTGCAAATAGCGCTATTTGGAAAATTCTCACATCAACCTCCATTCTTCACTTAAATGAATCTATAATTATTTTTTGCTGAATGGCGTTTTTCTTTTTATAAACATTGGAAAAATAAAACATTGGGAAAATAAGAAAATTGGCGAATCCATTTTTTATTACATTTCTTTAAAACTAATAACCTTAACTAACGATTATTGACTGACAGCTAACTACTATGTCCAAATTCAAACGTATTCTCTTGAAACTCAGTGGCGAAGCCCTCGCTGGCGAAAAGGGTCACGGCATCGATAACCAAATTCTTTCTGACATGGCAAGCGAAATTGCATCCATCGTCAAGCAGGGCGTACAAGTCGCTCTCGTGATTGGTGGCGGCAACCTCGTTCGCGGAATTTCTGCTTCTGCAGGCGGCATGAACCGCGCCCAGGGCGATGCTATGGGAATGCTCGGCACCGTGATGAACGGCCTTGCCATGCAGGACGCTCTCGACAAGCAGGGCATTGACTCCGTCGTGATGTCCGCCATCCGCATGGAACCGGTCTGCGAATTCTTCGACCGCCGCAAGGCTCTCAAGCTTTTGTCCGCAGGCTCCGTGGTCATCTTCTCCGCAGGCACCGGCAATCCGTTCTTTACGACGGACAGCTGCGCCGCCCTTCGCGCCATCGAAAGCGAATGCGACGTCATCATGAAGGCCACCAAGGTGGATGGCATCTACACTGCAGACCCGGTCAAGGACCCGACTGCCACCCGCTTTGACGATATCAGCTACAAGGAAGTCATCTCCCGCGGCCTCAAGGTCATGGATACCGCGGCTGTTGCACTTTGTATGGAAAATAACATGCCCATCTTCGTTTTCAAGATGGAAAAGGGCAACCTCACCCGTGCAGCCATCGAAGGCGACCTCGGGACGCTCGTGCATTGCTAATCCTGTCCCTTTCAGTTCGGTGGTCCACATGTGATCACTGCCGAAAATTGTGCGGTTCCCAACCGGCGCGTGGCCCCACTTCGGGGTCGCTCGCGTATTATTTCTTATGTCAAGGTTTGCCTGGGGGATAAGGTGTAAAAATTTGTTCCTCGAACGATTTGTTGTTATTTTCCCAAATTTTTTTACCTATATTTCAAAACGTATAACAAGCGCTTGGATCTTTCGACTCCGGGCTTCACCCTCCGCTCAGGATGACGCAGAGGTGGACGCTTTGTAGTTGGATGTCCTTTGCAAAACTACTGTTTACTAACCACTAACCACTGTTTACTACTATGTCTGAATATTCTGAAAAAATGGACAAGGCCATCGAGGCCACCGAACGTGAATTTTCCAAGATCCGCGCTGGCCAGGCTAGCCCTGCTATCCTCAATGGCGTGCGTATCGACTATTACGGTACCCCGACTCCGATTTCTCAGGTGGCAAAGATTTCTGTGCCGGAACCGCGTATGCTCCTCGTGACGCCGTGGGAAAAGCAGCTCGTCGATACGATTGACAAGGCTATTCTCGCTGCAAACATCGGCCTTACTCCGATGAAGGACGGCAACTGCATCCGCGTGACGCTCCCGATTCTTACGACGGAACGCCGCCAGGAACTGGCCAAGCTTGCCCGCAAGCATGCCGAAGAAGGCCGTGTGGCTATCCGCAACATCCGTCGCGACGCAAACGACGCCATCAAGAAGAACAAGGAATTGCCCGAAGACGAAGTCAAGAAGCAGCAGGACGAAATCCAGAAGGCGACTGACAAGGCTATCGCCGAAATCGACCGTCTGCTCGCTGAAAAGGAAGCAGACATCCTCAAGGTGTAGTCCGGGGTTTGCGTGGCAAATCAACTTAGACATGTCGCTATCATCATGGACGGCAACGGGCGCTGGGCTCGTAGTCGCGGTTTGGAGCGTTTCTTGGGTCACCGCAAGGGGACGGAATCGACAATCGATGCGGTCGAGGTGGGTGTAAACCTCAAGCTCGAACACATGACATTGTACGTTTTCAGTTCCGAGAATTGGGGCCGCCCATCTAAAGAAGTGGATTACTTGATGAACCTTCTCATCGAGATGGTGGTCAAAGAAATTCCCGACCTTATGGCTAAAAATGTGAAGCTGACGGTGATTGGCAACATGAACCGTTTGCCCGAAAAGCCGCGTGCAAGCCTCCAGTCCGCCATCGACATGACGGCGAACAATACGGGTATGCAGTTGAACCTTGCCATTTCTTATGGTGGCAGGCAAGAGATTGTGGAAGCGACCCGTTCTATTGCGGCCCAGGTTGCCGCAGGAACGATCAAGGTCGATGATATTGACGAAACTTTATTTGCAAAAAATCTTTATTTGAAAGGGGCTCCCGATCCGGATTTGGTTATCCGCACTGGAGGCGAATTCAGACTTTCGAACTATCTGCTTTGGCAAGCGGCGTATAGCGAATTCTATGTGACGGATACGCTGTGGCCTGACTTTACCAAGGAAGAGTTCATGAAGGCGGTGGAGTTTTTCAATACTCGTGAACGCCGCTTTGGGAAGGTTCTACATGAGTAATCTGGCTCAGCGCTTGATAACGGCTTTCATTGCCATTCCAATCGTTTTTGTTTTGTTGTGGTTCAACGATTTTAGCCGCATTGGCCTCATGTGCTTTTTGAGCGCCGTGGGCGCCTGGGAATGGGCCGGCATGGCTTGTAAAATGTACAAAGGGCCCGATACCCGTTATCTTTCGTTTGCTTCGTCATTGGCATTGACGCTTGCGTGGGCGCTTTCTAAGGGCGGTTATTTTGGCCTCCCGGCGGTGCCTTACGTTGTTGGCATGACGTTCGTTGCCGTGTTTGCGATTTACATAGGTGTCGCTTATGCGAAGGTCGAAATCGATCATCTGTTCCCGTGGCTCGTGATGCAGCTCGGCGCTCCGCTTTACCTTGGACTTTGGGGCGGCATGAACGTGCTCATGATGGGCAACGGCCAAGGCCTTGAACACTGCTATCCGTTCATTCTCGTGATGACGGCGGTGTGGCTTTGCGATACGGTCGCGTATTTCTTTGGAAAGTTTGCTGCTGGCAAGGGTCCATTCGGGCGTCACCTGTTTGCTCCGAGCATTAGCCCCAAGAAAACTTGGGAAGGTAGCGTTGCGGGCTCCATTGCGACGATTGCCTGGGTGGCGTACTGGGTCAAGTGCAGCGCCTCCCTTGCTTCTTTCGAAGTTGAATTCACTTGGACGTCCGCGATTGTCATTGGCCTCCTCATTACGGTGGCGGGCCAGGTGGGCGACCTTCTGATGTCTGCTCTCAAACGTTGGAGCGGCACGAAGGATTCCGGTAATTTGTTTGTGGGCCATGGTGGCGTACTCGACCGCTGCGATTCCTTCCTCTTAGCGGCTCCGGCTCTTTATCTGTTCATGGATTTCCTAAAAAACATCACATAATCCGAAAGGAGGATATATGAAAATAAAATATATCGTAAGTGCGTTTGCTTTGATGATGACTATGGGCCTTGTGGCTTGTGGTGACGAGGATTCTGAAAATCCTATTACTCCGCCGAAAGAAGAAGAAAAAGGCCCCGGGGAAGTCGAAGCCGGTTGCAACTTCCAAAAGACAGATAACGTTTGGAAGTACAAGTATTCTTCGTGGGGTTACATTGATGTCTATACGTGGGTGGATGAAACCACGGTCAAGTACGAAGCTTACGCAAAATCTTATCACATGGAAGATAGCGACACGACCTATACTGATGTGAATAGAGATGAAATCTATCAGCAGGTTATGGACGATTGCTTAAAATTCCAAGAAATGGATAAGTAGGGAATATTTAGTTCTTCTTTTGTCCGAAGCCATGTTCGTTCATGTAGATGGCGAGGTAGTCGATAACGCCTGACTCGGCCCCCTTCACGGGTACATAACGTAAGTTGTTTTGGCTATCGGCAATGATGGCAAGACCTGCAATATAGTTTATCCAATGGTAGTCCTCATGGTATTTGAGGGCTACTTTTTTATTGGAACCGAAAACGGCGAGCGGCATTACAAGAATGTCGTGCGAGACCATGATACTGACGCGTTTCCACTTGGACAAATTTTTGAGGATGACCTTTTGCATGAATTCTTCGGCACGTGGCTCAAGTTCATAGAGCGCATCAGGGTAGCCGCCTTCGTAAGCCCAGTGGCCCATGAGTTCAACGGAACTTCCTTTCATGTTGAGTTTGGTTGCGTATAACGCAAGCGAATCCGCCGAAATTTTCAAGAACCAGTTTCCGGTGATGTCGTAGTTGGTGATAAGCTTAGGGAGGCTCGCTTCTCCACGTCCTTTCGATATATTGTTTGCCGTTTCGTTCGTGCGCACGAATCCCGAGGTGATGTACGAGAACTCTTCGTCGCTTTTGAGTGTTGCGCCCAAGTCTTGCGCCATCTTGATTCCATTTGCGGTGAGTTCTGTTTCGATGGCGACGTTATCTTCGCGTTCGGAATGGCGGATGATAAATACGGCTTTTTCGTCTGCGGCAAGGCTCTTGTAAACATCGGCAACGGTTGCAAAGCCGTTTTCGTCGAGCGAAATTTTGGCGGCCTGCGTAGCGGACGATGTTGGCGGCAGATTTGCGGAGCTGGAAGACTCTGTGTCAATTCCAGACGGTTGTGAAGAAGATGTGGCCGTTTTCTGCTGTGACGATGTGGGCGTGCGTGCGGACGAACTCAGATTTCGGGTCGATGATGAAGAACGCCGATGGCTATTTCGTGAAGAACTGGATGCCTGTAGGCTGGGAACTTGCACGGAACTTGACGATCCTGCCGAAACAGCGGATTCCGCAGAGCTCGATGTCGCGGTGCTTGAAGTCGTGGAACCGGACTGGTGCTCAAAATTTGTTTTGCTTGAAGAAGACTGGACGGAGTTGTTTTCGCTGGAACTAGAATGGTCGGAAATCGTGTCGTGCGGCGAAACGAGTGTGTTTGAGGAGTCTCCGCACGACACGATAAATGCGAGGCACGCTAAAACAGCGAATGAGGAGGCTGTGCGACGCATTTTACGAGCCCCACTGGTAATCGCCAGCTTCATAGACCGGATTTTCTCCGTTGAAACCGCGTGGGCGTTTAATCTTGTCGTCGAATACGGTTTTGTTGAATATGCGGAAGTCGCCGCGTTCGTAGCTCTGGAACGAAATATGGCAGAAAATGGGGCCTGCGGGCATGTATTCGCTATAGCTCATGGTGCGTTCGCCAGCCGTGTAAAGATAGTTGAAGTACTTGCCGTTTAAAACGATGTGGAGCCCGATGTTTCCGACGGTGAACCAGCGTCCTTTAGCGAGGATGTTCTCGTGGTGGGTGTCATCGTAGTCCATCACGACAAATTCTGCATCGCCGCTCTTGTCGAGGTGGAAACGGTACTTATGGTTTCCGCCACAGCAACGCCCGTCAAAGAACCAAGTGTAGCCGCTTGCTGCAGCAATTCGAGGATCGCGGACGCTTGTGTCGGGGTGAGCGAGTTGCTCATCGGTGACGATTCGTTCGGGTTCCACGGCAGCAATAAGTTGTGCTAATGTTTTGGGGTTACTCACGGTCGGGAGACTTACCTTATTTTTAGCATCGCTTGCGGCGCGTCTGTACAGACGGTATGGAATGCCGTCATCGCTAATCATCGTGAGTTCGTCTTCGCTGAACACGTAATAGGCGTAGGTCTTTGTGCCGCTCTTGGTGACGACGTTGAAACTGCGGTTGTTTAAGGTGTACCATTGACCTGAAACGTTCGGGAATCCAGACACGGCGGCGGTTCCGTCTTCGCCGATGACGACGGTGTAGTCGTCGCTAATCCAAGCTTCGTCTGCGGCAGTGATTAAACGGCAGTCGCGATTCTTGTCGCCCTGACAAACTGCGGCCGAGGGGTTTGCCGCTTCACAGGGGCTGACCATTCCCGGCGGGAGTTCCGTGGACATGCCGAGTCGGAATCCCATGTCTGCGGCACCATCGCGGCTGCGGATGGCGCGACGGCTCACGCGTGCGAATTCCGCAGGTTCGCCGTAACTTCCGCCTCTTCGCGTCTTGTTGCCGCTTCCTGTAAGTTGTACCGGGTTCACCTTGTCGCCGGATGTATAGCCTACAAGCCAATCATAGACCCATTCCCAAGAGTTTCCGCTCATGTCGTAGAGACCGAGTTTGTTCGGCTTCTTGGTGGCGACATCGTGGGATTTGCCTCCGCTGTTTTCGGAATACCATGCCACGTCATCGACGTTGTTGCTTCCTGAAAATTTGAATTTATCCGCGACACCGTCTTTGCCGCCGCGGGCTGCGAATTCCCATTCAGCATCAGTCAGCAAACGGTATTGGCGCCCTGTTTTTTGCCCTAATTTGCAGGCGAAGTTGTTGGCGTCAAACCAGCTTACGCCAATTTTGGGCGCCTTGTCCGATTCCCAGGCATTCTTTTTTCCGCCCATGACGGCATTCCACTGCGCAATGGTGACTTCCGTATTGGAGGCATGATATTCGCTGACGGTTACATTGTGTGATGGCGTCTCGTAAATTTTGTCCTGTTCGGCGCAGTTGTCGCATCCACGCGTATAAGAACCTCCTGCCACATACACCATGTTGAACGCGACACCATTGACGGTATCGGCAAAATTTGCAGGCGAGGTGTAAACAAAGGATGTCGCGCTAGAACTGGATGTGCTCTGTACAGTTGAAGATTTGCCTTGCTCCGTTGTCGAAGAGGAACTTCTGTGCGAACGCCTGCTGGATGATTCCGGCTGAGTCCCCGCGGAAGTTGCCGATGAAGCTACGGACGAAGTTCCTGAAGAAGGTGCCGATACAGTCCCATTACTCGACGACGAATTTGACCCGCTGTTTCCAGCGGAACTGCTATTCGATAAATTGCTATCTGGAGTGGAATCAGTTCCAGACGAAGCCGAATCGACAGCTACAGATGAAAGATTGATTTCTGGTCCGGAAACATCATTACTAGAAGAATCCGAACAACTCCAAAGCATCCCCACCGCGCAACAACACGCAGCGAATACACCCGAGGAAAGTATGCGCATGAGCACCTCCTTCGAGCTACAAACCTAACCCATTTAAAATATATATCTAAAAATTTTAAAAAGGAATGTGAAATCATGTAATCGTTTCTTTACCATGTTATTCCATCATATATATGGAATCGGCAAACTTTAACCCGTAAATAAAACCCTTGGTTTTATGTCGCGGTTTCATGGCGAAGTTCGTCATTATTCTATCTTTACGAGAAAAAGCAAGTTATTTTTCGAGGTCATGAAATGAAAAATGTAGTCCTTTTAGGCGCCACCGGTTCTATCGGTACATCCAGCGTCGATGTCATCCAGCAACATTCTGACATTTTCAACCTTTATGCGGTTGCAGCGAATAGCAGTGTCGAAAAGGTTGCAGAAATCGTTCGCAAGTATAACGTTGAACGCGTCTGCATGTTCAACGAAATTGCCGCAAAGGAACTCGAAATCGTGCTTGGCAAGAAAGTGCTCGCTGGCATGGATGGACTCTGCGAACTCGCTGCCGACCCGAAAGCGGACATCATCATTAACGCCTTGATGGGCGCTGTGGGCTGCCTCCCGACGATTACCGCCATCGAACATGGCAAGCATGTGGCTCTAGCCAATAAAGAGACGATGGTCATGGCAGGCCCGGTCATTTGGGACAAACTTGCAGAAAATCCGAAGTCTTTCATCACGCCCATTGACTCCGAACATAGTGCCATTTTCCAGTGCCTCGAAGGTGGCAAGCGCGAATCCGAAGTGGAATTCCTCGAAATTACGGCTTCGGGCGGCCCGTTCCGCGAATGGCCTATTGAAAAGTTTAAAAACATCACCGTGGCAGATGCCCTCAATCATCCGGTGTGGAGCATGGGCAAAAAGATTACGATTGACTCTGCTTCCATGATGAACAAGGGCCTCGAAGTGCTCGAAGCTCACTTCTTGTTCCACATTCCGTATGACCAGATTAAGGTTGTGGTTCACCCGCAGTCGATGGTGCATTCGCTGGTGCAGTTCCGCGACGGTTCCTTGATGGCACAGCTCGGCGCTCCCGACATGCGCATCCCGATTCAGGTGGCGCTCACATGGCCCGACCGCCTGAAGCTTGAAACCAAGCGTCTTGATTTACCAACGCTTGCAAAGCTCACGTTCTTCGAACCGGACTTCAATAAGTTCCGTTGCCTAGCCCTTGCGTTTGAAGCCGGTCGCCGTGGCGGCATCGTCCCCTCCATGATGAACGCCGCAAACGAAGTCCTCGTGGATCGTTTCCTCAAGGGAAACCTCAAGTTCACGGACATCCCGAAGTACGTGGAAATGGTGATGGACAAGGCCCCGAATGTCACAGGCCACCTTTCGCTGGAGCAAGTGCTCGAAGCCGACAAGGAAGCCCGCCGCATGACGGAAGGATTTTTGAAGTAATCGAATTGTCATCCTGAGGCTGTAAAGCCGAAGGATCCAGTTAAGTCTTGAAATGCACTGGATTCCTCGCTTTGCTCGGAATGACGTATGCCTAGAGAATGTCACCCCGACCCTTGTGCCGGGGCCTTTTTTTACGGAAACATCCTTTTCGCGCGAAGAAAATATATTTTAGAAGTATCCACAAAAAACAACTACTTCTAATATGGATAATTCGATTACATTACCAGGGAGCGACCAAGCCAAAACTGCCGATGCTAAGGCTTGGCTGCGGTTCTTGCAGGTTTTTACGTTGACGTTAGGCTCAGGATTGATGCTGGCGGGCATCATTTTCTTTTTTGCCTACAACTGGGAGCTGATGCACCGTTTCGTAAAATTGGGCATCGCCGTGGCGTTAATTCTTGCGGTTTTTGCGGTGACAATGACCGTGAAAATGAGCGACTTCACTCGCAAAATTGCTGTATCTGTCCTGTGTGGGCTTGTGGGCGTGTTTTGGGCTATATTCGGACAGGTTTATCAGACCACGGCCGACTCTTACGTATTTTTCCTCACATGGGCATGCTGCATCTTAGTATGGGTGTATATCGCTGATTTCTATCCGCTTTGGGCGATTTTTATTGTTCTTGTGTCGATGGGCGTAATTCCGCTATTTCCAGATAACAGTTGGTTTCTGACTCTGCTGATGCTCTACGGCGCGGTGTGGACAGCGTTCTTTATTTTTGCTCCAAAATATCTGCTGAATTTGTCTGCTCCGCCGTCTTGGTTTATTAGCAATATGTTTGTGATTGAATTTGGTATGGCGGTGTTTGTTGTGTGCCTTGTGATTTTTCGTGAAACGGATATGCTTAATGGCGGAATAACTGCGCTTAATCTTCTGATGGCTTTGGTCGTAACAGTTGCTACAATATGGTATTCGCTGAGGCAAAAAAATATATGGCTATATTCAATGTTGTTCGTAGGTGCGCTGATTGTGCTGGAATGCGTGTTTATCAAATGTCTCACACATGAATTTGGTGGACTATTGCTTCACTTGATACTGAGTACAGCAACCACAATAGGAACCGCTTTTGCTATTGCAGTACAATACCAAAAGTGGAAAAAAGAAAAATCTGAAACGTCAACAAATCAATCGGTAATTGACAATGGAAAATAACAGCCATAAATCTAAACATTTGCCTTGGCCCTTGTTGATTGTGATGGGTTTGGGTGGAGTAATCATTGTCGCACTGTTGGTTGGCATGGTGGCGATTAATGTGCGTGACAACAAGATTGTGTACGTTGTGTTTTCGGTAATTGCGATTATTTTAGCAATTGCGGTTTCGCGAAGCGATGAGTCAGAGGACAAAGAAGTAAAATCGCTGTTGGCATCATATCCGCTGTTTATCATCGGCTTTACATTCGGGTATATCGCGGGAATCGATTTCTTGACGCAGACTCTGGTGCTGCAATTTGTGGTAGCCCTTTTATCATTTGCGCTGAGCAAGATTCATTTATGCCGGCAGATGCTGCTCTGTTATGCTTCGGTAGTACTGCCGTTCATTTTCTTCTCGTATTTTGACCATTTATTCTCTGGTCGTGCCATGAAAGATGGCAATATCGAAATGTCCTGTTTTGCGATTATCGTTGCCTATATGGGTATATTTGCCGCGACCATCAAAGATAATTGGTTTGCCTCGACCGCGATTGGAGATTATTTGAAAACCATCAGGTTTGCGACCGCCGCTGTATCAGTAGCGCTTTTATGGTTTATTCACAGAGACAATACTGCTTTTGCAATATTTTTTGCAATAATCAGTTTCGTTATTGCCTGTATCTTGCTGCGTAAATATGTTACGGGCAAAAGGCTGATCGAGGGGTATGTGCTTGCACTGCTATGTTGTGCATCTACGGCTGCGTATCCCGCGATGGCTCTGCCGATTACGGGAATGCTTTTATCGTTTTGGCTTCTCGACTATGTGTGCTTGGTTATCTTTTCTGTAGCGTTTATATGTGGAATATCGTTCTTCTATTACGATTTACAGATGTTGCTGATAAACAAGTCGTATCTGCTGATGGCTTCGGGAGCGTTATTCCTGCTTGCGTTTTACTACATTAAGCGAGTGACCAAATGAGCAAAAAGTATAAAATTGTATTGGCCGCCAACCTGATATTGGTACTTGCGTTCTTTGCCTTTTCGGTGATACAAAAAGAAACGCTGATTGGCAAAGGCACTGAGGTTTTGCTGCGCCTTGCGCCCGTTGACCCACGTTCACTTATGCAGGGCGACTATATGGCGTTGAATTATCAAATTTTGCGCCAGATTGACTACAAATCTAAATCCGGTTACGTCGTGGTAAAAGTGGGCAGCGACAGGGTGGCGGAATTTGTACGCTTTCAGGACGGTAAGGATGTGAACGATGGAGAACTTATAGTCCGTTATTCGAGACATAAGGGAAGGTTGACTATCGGAGCGGACAACTACTTTTTCCAGGAAGGTTCTGCAAAAAAGTTCGAAAATGCCAAATATGGCTTGCTAAAAGTAGATCCCGATGGCAACAGCATACTCATTGGATTATGCAATGAAGATGGGCGATTGATTGAATAGATGAAACGTTGTAAATTGTTGTCGGTTGTAAACTACAACAATAAAAAATAGTTTACATTAAGATTTGAAATTTATTATGAGCTTAGATTAATATAAAACGTTCCTAATTCTAGAAACGTTGTTGATTGGAGTGTGTATGAAAAAAGTAGTCCTAGCGGTAGGATTTACCGCTGTATTTGCGTTTGCCCAATGGGGCGGCGGTTTCGGGGGCCCACAAGGGAGCGGCGGCGTTCCGAATTCCGATAAAACAGCCGATGTGAACTACGTTGGCGATGGAAAACCCTACCATACGCTGGACATCTACATTCCTAAGCAGGCTAAGGAATCGTACCCGGTGGTCATCCACACGTACGGAAGCGCTTGGAGCATGAACAACATGAAAGGCTCCGCGGACTTGAGCACTATCTGTGCGGCTTATGCCAAGGCGGGCTATGCCGTCGTGACTCCGAACCATCGTTCGGCAAGCGATGCCATATATCCGGCGCAGTTGCACGACATCAAGGCCGTGGTGCGCTTTGTCCGCGGCAATGCGGCCAAGTACAAGTTCGACACGAATTTTGTGGCCGTTTCCGGGTTTTCTTCGGGCGGTCATCTTTCGAGCCTTGTGGCGACGACTTGCGGTTTGAAAGAAGGCAAGTCCGGCTCGGTGACGGTGGACCTGGTCGGTGACCTCGGCGAATTTACGTCGTTCAGCAGCTGTGCTGATGCTGCCGTGCTCTGGTCTCCTCCGACTGACATCTACACGATGAACCCCATCAGCATGGGCGGTTCCGGAACAATGGAAGGGAAATTCATTGGCGCGGAACGTGAAGGCAACAAGGACAAGTGGATGGTCGCCAGTTCGCCGTACTATGCGAGCGAGGACGATCCGCCGGTTATCATTTTCCACGGAACTGCCGATAAGGTCGTGAACATCGAACAGAGCAAGGAACTTTACGACTCTCTCAAGCATCACAATGTGGTGGTGGAATTGGACACGGTGCCGAACGGTGAGCATGGCGGCAACGTGATGTACGCAACCGAAAACCTGAACAAGGCGGTCGCCTTCTTGGATAAGGCTCGCGAGGCAAAGAAGGCTGCAGTGAAGCCTGCGGATTCTACTGCGGTAGCGGATACCTCGAAAAAGGATACCGTGGTTGCTGATACGTCAAAAAAGGACACTACGGTAAAAGATTCTACCGCAAAGGATTCGACAATCGCGTTGCCCTTGCTTTCGGGCCGTTCTTTTGGGGTCGAAATCCGTAGAAATCGGTTGCTAGTTCGTGGTGAATCAGAAGTATTCCGCTATACGATTGTCTCTGTCAACGGTTCCCGCAAGTTTAGCGGTATTTTCCGCAAGGAACTTGACCTGTCGGCCTTGCCGGTCGGCATGTACGGAATCAAGGTGAAAGCGTCTTCGGGTGTGACAAATATCATTCGATTCGTTCGAAAATAGCGTATTGGGTACAGTTGTAACCAGATTGTCCAATAAAAAATGGGCAATCTTTTTTTTTTAGGGTAGATTATATTTGGTGATTTTCACAAGGAGTGTCTTTTATGTCTAAGTTCGGCTTGAAACAGCATATTTCAATCGCTGTTGCGGCGTTCTCGCTAGCTTCGTCTGCATTTGCGGCGACGGCCTATATCAACCAGGTCGGCTACCGCACGACGGACCCGAAGGAATTTACATTGTTTGAGGGCTCGGGCGATGTCGAGATTGTCGATGCAACCGGAAAGAGCGTTCTCACGGTGACGCCGAAGGCTGCATCCGAATGGAAACCGAGTGGACAGACCGTTCAGCTTGTCGATTTTTCGGCGGTAACAGCTCCCGGTACTTACAGCATCAAGCAGGGCGGTCAGGTTCTGCGTAACGACCTGAAAATTGCGGACAAGCCGTTTGAAGATGTCGCCAAGGCCGCTTTGAAGTGGTACTACTATCAGCGTGCCTCGATAGCTTTGGAAGAACAGTATGCGGGTCAGTGGGCACGAGCTGCGGGACACACGAACGAAACGGTAGATTTTCATAAATCTACGGGGGCAACGGGAACGATGACGTCAAGCAAGGGCTGGTACGATGCGGGTGACTTTGGTCGCTATATCGTGAATTCCGGCATTACCACTTACACGCTCATTTCGCTCTACGAACATTTCCCGGATTACTTCAAGACGCTCAAGTGGAACATCCCTGCCGAAGGAAATTTGCCGGATTTGCTCGCTGAAATCAAGTGGAACTTGGACTGGATGCTCACCATGCAGGCCGAAGATGGCATGGTTTATCATAAGTTGACAACGCTCCAGTTTCCAGGCGATATAATGCCTGCGGACGATAAAGCTAAGCTTTATGTTGTCGGAAAAGGCTCTGCGGCTACACTTGATTTTGCCGGTGTAATGGCTGCTGCTTATCGTGTGTATAAGCCTTTTGATGAAGCGTATGCGAACAAGTGTCTTGAAGCCGCCAAGAAGGCTTACGCTTGGGGTGCAGCAAATCCTAATATGATGTTCAACAATCCGAGAGATGTGGGCTCGGGCACGTATAGTGATGGTAAGTTGGATGATGAAATGATGTTCGCCCGTATGGAACTCTTCATCTCTACGGGAGAAGAATCTTACAAGCCGACTCTTAATGGAAACGAAATGAGTATTGTTCCCTCATGGCCGGAAATGTATGGCTTGGCGGTGTATGGTGCTGCTAGCCATCCGAAAGAGACTGGTGCGGAAGCGGCTACAGCAAAGACGATGCTTACGGATTTCGCCAATGAATTTGCTTATGGTGCGACAAAGGGCTTCGGAGTCGTGATGTCGAACGAAGACTTTGTCTGGGGTTCGAACTCTGTTGCGGGAAACCAGGGCGTGTTCCTTCTTCATGCTTATTACGTGACGGGAGAACAGAAATATTATGAAGCGGCCAAGAAAGTTCTGGATTATTTGCTCGGCAAGAACCCGCTCGATATGTCCTTTGTTACGGGATTTGGTACAAAGTCTCCGATGCTGCCGCACCATCGCCCAAGTACGGCTGATGGTGTTGAACCGCCTGTCCCAGGAATGCTCGTAGGTGGACCTCAGCCGGGTGGCGAAGATATCGGAAGAGAAACTTGGATGTGCAAGGATTACAGAACGGGTAAGACTAATGCAACTTCTTATATCGATGATCGTTGCAGCTATGCGACAAACGAAGTGGCTATCAACTGGAATGCTCCGCTTGCATACCTCGCTGGCGCACTTGAAGCCTTGAATGCCGGCTATGCCCCGTCATTTGCTGTCGACGGCGTGGCCAAGGGTGGAACCTCGGCACTCAAGCCGTTCTCTTCTAGAACGCCTGTAAGCACAAACAAGGCCGTCCGCCTCCGCTTTGCAGACCAAAAAGTGTTCGTCGAGAAGAACGGTAAGCGCTTTGACTTGAAAGGTCACCGCATCAAATAGAACTAATAATCACACCTACCTAAAAAATCCATATTCATAGAATGCAAACGGCGCCCTGTCTGGGACGCCGTTTTCCGTAGCATTGGTTCATCTTGAGTGCCGGAATCGGTTCCTTTGCTAAAACACTTGCTACAGTTTTCTGCGAAATAACGCAACAACGGGTGGGATAATCATCAAAACGGCTCTATATTATATGCGCTAGATAATAGCCAATTTTAGTGCGAGGATGTTTGTGAAAAATCATGCTTTAAAGCCTGTGGTGCTAGCCACGTTCGTTGTCTCTCAAGCGTTTGCGGCGACCGCCTACATCAATCAAATCGGTTACCGTCCGGGCGATTTCAAGGAACTCGCTCTTGTCGATGCGAACGGCAATGTGGATTTCGTAAATTCCGCAGGTCAAGTTGTGCTTTCCGTCACACCGAAGGCTGCTTCCTTTTGGGATGCTAGCGGCCAGAATGTCCAGCTCGTCGATTTCTCTAAACTTTCCGAAGCGGGCAAGTACAGTATCAAGGTTGGCGGCAATGTGCTCCGCACCGATCTCGTGGTGAAATCCCAAACGTACGAAGAAATTTTCAAGGCGGCCATCAAGTGGTTCTATTACCAGCGTGCGTCTATGACTTTGGAACAGCAGTATGCGGGCAAGTGGAGCCGTGCTGCGGGCCATACGAATGCGACTGTTGAACTTCACAATTCCACGGGCGCTTCGGGCACAATCAATTCAAGCAAGGGCTGGTACGATGCAGGCGACTATGGCCGCTATATCGTAAACTCTGGCATCACGACATACACGCTCCTTTCGCTGTATGAACATTTCCCGGCGTATTTTAAGACGCTCAAGTGGAACATCCCCGCCGAAGGCTCGCTCCCGGATTTGCTTGCCGAAATCAAGTGGAATCTCGATTGGATGCTCACCATGCAGGCTAGCGATGGCGGCGTTTATCACAAACTCACTTCTCTCGGTTTCCCGGGCGATGTGATGCCGGCGCAGGATAATTCCAAGCTTTATGTTATCGGTAAAAGTACGGCGGCCACTTTTGACTTTGCCGCAATAATGGCGATGGCGTCTCGTATCTATAAACCGTTTGATGCAACTTATGCAACCAAGTGCCTCGATGCAGCCAAGAAGGCTTTTGCTTGGGGACAACAGCATCCGAACCAGAATTTTACGGCGAACCCAAGTGGCGTTTCGACTGGTACGTACGAAGATTCGACACCGAATGACGAAAAAGTTTTAGCCGGTACGGAACTGTTCATTACGACTGGCGATGCTTCGTATAAGCAGTCGGGCTCGACGGAATACATTTCGTACTGGGGCGACGTTATGGGACTTGCAACATACGAAAAGGCAACGCACCAGACGCAGTTCGGTGGCGACGCGAACGAAGCCAAACAGAAAATTTTAGGTACGGCAAATGAGTTCGCCAACCGTGCAGAAAAAGGTTTTGGCGTTGTCATGGCAAAGGATGACTTTGTATGGGGCTCCAACGCAGTCGCATCTAACCAGGGCGTATGGCTTTTGCATGCCTATTACCTCACTGGTGAACAGAAATATTACAAGGCTGCGGTCAAGGTTCTCGATTACCTGCTCGGCAAGAACCCGCTCGATATGTCGTTTGTAACCGGTTACGGCTCGAAATATGCGAAACACCCGCATCATCGCCCGAGTACATCGGATAACGTAGAAGAGCCGATTCCGGGAATGCTTGTGGGTGGTCCGCAGCCGGGTGGCGAAGATGTTGGCCCCAAGGCGGAATGGAAGTGCGATGACTACAGAACGGGGCAGGCGGCAACTGCCTACACCGACCAGCAGTGCAGTTATGCCACAAACGAAGTCGCCATCAACTGGAACGCACCTCTCGCTTATCTTGCGGGCGCCATTGAAGCGCTCAATGCTGGCCACGCTCCTGAATTTGCGGTTTCCGGCGTTGCCAAAAAGGATGCTCCTTCATCCAGTTCTTCCGAACAAAAGAGCAGTTCCTCGGTGGCTTCGAGTTCGTCTTCCGTAAATTCCTCCAGCTCGTCGGTTGTGTCGAGTTCTTCTGTAGCTTCGAGTTCCGCGACGGCGCCGTCTTCATCGAGCGTTTCGCAGAGTTCATCGTCTGCAAAGCAGGGCGTGTCTTCAAGTTCCTCTGCAACCGCCGTTTCTTCCAGTTCGCAGGCTTCGGACGCCATTCGCATAGTACCGATTGATCGCAATGGCCAAGGCAATCAGCCACGTCTGCGCTTCGATGACCAGAAACTCTTCATCGAAAAGAACGGCAAGCGCTTTGATTTGAAAGGCCATAGAATCAAGTAAGTTTTCTCATATTCATAGAATGCAAAGCGGCGTTTCCATTTTGAAATTGGGAGCGCCGTTTTTTACTAAATTAGTTGTATGATGTCGAGTGTATTGAACAATTTGTTGATGTTTGTTCTTGGCCTGTTGGCCTTGAGTTTCCTTGTCACGATTCATGAACTTGGCCATTTTTTGGTCGCCAAATGGAATAAGGTTAAGGTCAATACTTTCTCGGTCGGCTTTGGCAAGAAACTTTTTCGCTTTAAGAAAGGGGAGACGGAATACTGCATTTCGGCAATTCCCTTTGGCGGTTATGTGGCTATGGCCGGCGAAAATCCTGACAGCATCGAAGAAGGCGCAACTCCAAGCGAAAATGATTTTTTGGGAAAGTCTGTGGGGGCTCGTGCCGCGATTGCATTTGCAGGGCCGTTCGTGAATATTGCTTTTGCCTTTATCCTCTTGATTTTCCTTTACATGGTCGGCGTTCAGGAACCTGACAGCAAGAACCTCATTATTGGGTTTGTTGCAAAGAATTCTTCTGCAGAAATTGCGGGGATCCAGCCGGGCGATACGATTACAGCGATAAACGGCAAGGCGACTCAAGGCTGGGACGATTTCCGCGAACAGATTGGCGTAAGTCTCGGTGCGGACGTGACGCTTGAAGTGCATCGCGGTGGCGAACCTCTCGCTATCAAGGTTATCCCGCAAGAACTTGTGATTCCTGCAGCGGATTCGACATCGGAACCTATCAAGATGGGCATCGGCGATATCGGTATTTATCCGCGCAACCGTGTCATCGTGCGTTTGCCGCCAAAAGAAGGCTCCGCGGCCGAAAAAGCGGGAATCATGCGCGGCGATACCATCTTCGAAATCAACGGTGAACATATTTCCCGATACGAAGACGTTGTACGCCTTATCGACGGTTCCAAGGGTGCCGAAGTTAACGTGACGCTAAAACGTGATGGTAAAAGCGTTAACGTAAAAATGACTCCTGCCTACAGCGAGGAATTCGACCGTTACATTGTCGGAATCCAGATGGGCTACGTGATGTTCAGCGAAACGCATCTTGTGCGTCGTGGCCCGATCGAAGCGTTCGAAAAGACGTGCGCAACCAGCTGGAAAATGACGACGAGCATTTTCCGCTACTTCCAGCGTTTGTTCAAGGGACAGGTCAAGGTTGAAGCGTTCTCCGGTCCGGTTTCTATTGTCGCTGTCATGGGTAACGTGTGGATGAGCGGTTTCCAGGATTTCTTGATGCTGCTCGCTCTCATCAGCATTAACTTGGGCGTAATGAACCTCTTGCCGCTCGCGATTACCGACGGCGGCCTCCTCATGTTCCTTGCGATTGAAAAAGTGCGCGGCAAGCCTTTGAGCTTAAAAACGCAAACGGTTATCCAAAACGTCGCAGCCGCATTTTTCATCAGCTTCTTCGTGTTCATCACCGTACTCGATTTCGGCAAACTTTCGTTGTTCTTGAAGTGACAGCGAAGCTGTCATCCTGAACCCTTCGACAGGTCTGTTGTCATCCTGAGCGAAGTGCGTAGCACGGAGTCGAAGGATCCAGTGCAGTTATTGAACGCGTAGCGTGCGAAGGATCTATTTTAGCCGCTTAATATTGTAAAAATAGATTCCCATGATGACCGAAATCGTGAGAATCCAGCTTATGGGATAAACTACCATCAGCGAGGCGAACGAGTTGTATTTGGGGAACACGAAAATTACCCAAAGAATGCGGATGCCGCAGACTCCTACCATACAGGTGAGCGCCGGTGCCAAGGATTTGCCCATTCCAGAAAGTGCGCCCGAAAATATATCCAAGAAAACATTAATTACTAGAAGCCCCACCACAACGTACATGCGGATAGATGCGATTTCAATGATTTCGGTATTGGATGTGAATACGCTCAGCATGGGCCTTGCGAAAATACAGCATAACGCGCTTAACATAATGGTGGACGAACACCCGAGCAGAAGCGTCCAGCGGACCGTGCGGCGGCAACGTTCCATGTTCTTTGCGCCGAAGTTTTGTCCCACGAAAGTCACGCAAGCCTGCGAAAACGAATTCAGCCAGTAATATACCACGAATTCGTAATTGAGGGCGATGGACGAAGCTGCCACCGTAGCGGAACCGAGGCTGTTGATGGCCGATTGCAAACAGACGTTACTGAATGAGAATACAACGCCGCGAAGCCCCGTCGGTAGCCCCACGCGCAATATGCGGCTCAAGAAAAGAGGCGTCACGCGCAACTTCCAGAATTCCAGCTTGAAGGGGCCCACTTCATGTAAGAGCATGTAGAACAAGGTAATTCCGCTGATGACGTTGGCGATGACCGTCGCAATGGCCACGCCCGATACGCCCATGTCAAAACCCGCCACCAGAATCAGGTTCAACACCACGTTTACGGCACCCGCCACCATGAGTACGTAAAGCGGCCGCTTTGTGTCGCCCTTGCTGCGCAGGATAGCGGAGACAAAGTTGTAGATCATCACGAAGGGCATCCCGGCAAAGTAGATTTGCAGGTAGAGCACCGCCATGTCCAAAACATCTTCCGGCGTCGAAATTAGTTCGAGAATCGGCCTTGCAAAAAAGATTCCCACGAACGAGAGGAATATCCCGCTGAAGAACGCCACCATCACCGACGTATGGACGCTGCGGGTCACGGAGCGGTAGCTGCGTGCACCGATGGAGTTGGCCACCACCACGTTCGCGCCCACGGAAATCCCGACGAACAGGTTGATGAGCATGTTAATGACGAACGTGTTCGCGCCCACGGCCGCCAAAGCCTTGTCGCCCGCGAACTGCCCCACCACGGCGACATCCGCCAGGTTGAACATCTGCTGGAAAATGCTGCTCAAGGCAATAGGGATGGCGAACCTCAGGATTTTTCTCCCGAGGGGCCCGTTCAGCATATCGATGTTCGTCTTTGATGCCGCCATGCAGTACCTTGAAAACGGGCGTAAATTTAGTTTTTAAATTGCGGGGACAGAAAGGACGGTGCTTCAATGAACTCTATTATCATTTACGGTAGCCGATTGTGAAGGGGCTCGTGAAGGTGCTGGCGTTGAACGCTACATTCTCGTAAGCGAATACGGCAAGAACGGCGCCGATGCCGAAATTGTCGTCTTCAAGAAACGGTAATGGGTTTTGTCGTTATCATTCAGACTTGTTTTTCTGTGGACTTCGGGGCTTTAAAATCTTCTTTAGATCGTAGGGCTCCCGGCACTCATTGATATCTTCGAGTTTTCCTTTCGAAAAGACAATCCGTTTGCTCAAGGCGGGGAGCCCCCGGCGCAGTGCGAAATTCACATCGTCGTTTTGGAATGTTATGGACGAAATGCTGCCTGCGTCATACTCCAGTTCGTAACTTCTCACTTTTCCCCGAGCGACCGATTTTAACGGGAAGAAGATGAAAGGCAGTAATCTTTCGTACGCTTCTTCGTATTCCTCGGTGGCCGTGAGTTTCCCGTTATCGTCATAGGATTTTCTCGCTACGTATGAATTTGCGTCGTTGCGTATTCCAGGCAAAAAGGTGCTTTCGTAAAAAGAAGAATCGAGTACTTCGTCGCCCGCGGAATTGAACAGCCTGATGCGAGAATGCTTCGAATCGTAAAACTTGATATGGCTGGATTCTTCCTTGACAATTTTTTCGTCTTGGTAGTAGCTCGTTATTTTGTTTTCTTCGAAATTATTTCCGTATAGAACCGTTTTCCGACTGCCGTCTTTTTCGAGATTTCTCTTGTAAAAACCAAGCTTCGTTCCCGACTCGTCATAAATTTTTACGTCGAGATTCGCGGTGTCGTTCGTGGAATGTTCGTAGCGGAATTTCTTGCCGTCAAAACTTGCTTCGACGAGCCGTCCCAAGTTGTCGTAAAGTTGTGTTTCTGGAATGAATTCGTCTTGCACCCATAAATCTACGCCTTCAAAATAAGTTTCTCTCGTTTTTGAAAACATCTTTGCAATCTTTCCGGTTGCAGGATTCAATTCTATCCTTTCTACGCTGATGGTGTCGTCGCAGATCCCGTTGTTCAGTCTACAATTGATGCATTCCGTTACCATGCCGTTTTTGCGCTTCCCGATATATCGGCGCGTTTCGTTGCTCGGTATGTTGGCGATTTTCGTAATGATTATGGAATCCACATCGTCCACTTCGATGAGTTTTGAAGTGTAATAGCAGCTATCCTCTTTCCTGTATTCGGCGGTGATGGTGCCTGCGCCCCACTTAGAACGCTCTTCGCCTTTTAGAGAGTCTTTTGCGTAGCGGGCGCCTAATTCATAGCCGTCCTGTTTCCCGAATTCATCATGTGTCCCGTAATACACGTCTGCAACAGAGCCGGTTTGCAAATAGTCACTTGGTCCAAAAGGTTCTGAATTTAGAGACCTTGGCATTGGTTTGCATTGGATGGCTTTGTCCCACTCCACGGAATATGTGAAAATGCTCAAGGCCGTTTTGGAAAATGCTAGGCTATCTGCTAGACTGTCGTCTTCGTCCAAGGAAATCGCACGATGGGCATGATAACCATAGAATGCTGCAATAAGCAGTAGCGGGATGGCGATGATAATCAGGATTTTTTTCATGACGTTTTTAAATATAAGTTATTTTTGATGCCGTTGATAATTTGCAATATTGTTTAAATTTTAAAAAGAAATGGTTGTTTTATAGAAACAGGAGGATAAACATGAAACATATAAGAGACTTCTTTGGTTACCTTCTGGGCGGCATTCTCTTTGTGATGCTTATCCCGACAATCATGTGGCTTGCGTCCGGTATGCCCGCGCTTTGGCCAATCGATACGTGGCGCTGTGTCGTGGCGCCTGTCGTGATGTTTGTTGGCCTTGTGCTGAGCGTATGGACTATCGTTTATATGCGCAGTCGCGGCAAGGGGAATCCGATGGATGCTTTTGGCCACGAAGTAGCCCCGCGTACAAAACACCTAATGGTTGAAGGCCCGTACAAGATAAACCGCAATCCGATGCTGACGGGTACGTTAATTTACCTCGCGGGCGCTGTCGTATGGCTGTGGACTTGGCAAGCCGTCGTCGTGCTCGTGGCTTTCTTCGCCATCATGATGGTGCAGGTGCAGAGCGAAGAAAAACGCCTCCGTCGCGATTTCGGCGAAGAATACGAAGAGTATTGCAAACACTCGCGGCGGTTTTAGAAATTATAATCAGTGGGCAATGTGCCACAAGAATATGCGCCAACCGTTGACCGTGTTGGCTCTTTGTTTTTCGCTTGCTCCGTTGTAAATGTAGCCGAAATCGTTCCCGGCAAAATGCCTTAGGAACGTTGCAAGAACATCCACGACTTGCTTTGGAGTGTATTGCTTCACGTTTTTGCTTGCAGGGGGATATTCAAGTGTGATGAGAGGCACCGCGAGTTCCCTTCGGTCGTCCATCAGGCAAATCATGGCTGCGGCGGAGGATTTTCCCAATTTCTCAAGACTTTCATAGGCGCGTTTTGCAGTTGAATCAATCAGCATGTCTTCAATGATTGCTTTGACTTCTGTGAAATGCTGTGCGATTTTGCAAACGGAACTGTATTGCTTGTTTTCGATGATATCTTTTTGCTTGGCTATTTCACTTATAATTTTGGCCTTGTTCTCCTCAGTTTCTAATAAAATAGATTTTGCATTGCTGCCCGTAAATGCATACTTGTTTGTATCGGAGGCACTTTCGTTTATGGGTGCAATGATTCTTTGATTGTTGTATTTGAATAAGCTAGAATCATAGCAGTGAATCCCGGTTTCTTGCCCAGCGCAGATTGTTTTTCTGATGACGATTTCTTTTGCTGAGATATCCCCTTTATAAACGGAGTCAATGACGAAGTTTATTTCGATGCGTTCTGTTGCTTTCTGCTTGATTTCGTTGATTTTATTCGTATCGACGTGAAGCACGCCCGAAACAATATGCTGGGACCTAGCGACAGCTCTCCACAAGAATTCGTACTCCTCGTCAACTTTAGGCTTTTCTTGGGTTTGTTTGCCGACTAAGTCAGCGAAGGGGATGACCTTTTTCCAATTCTCGATGGAATCGTTGAATTTATTCGAAAAGTAATTGCTTGCAATGCCGATGTCGTAACCATAAATAATGGTGATTGAAAGAGTTTCGCCATCTTCAAATTTAAAACCTGAATCGAAAATGACTTTTGCAATTTTTATAGCTAATAAAGTATCGTTTTCATTTTTGTTAATCTTGGTGGCGGTGACTTCTATGAGCTTGACTTGGGTTGTCTCTCCATTTAAATTTGTGGTCGTTGTCTTGTTACGGTACATTGATATGCTTGAAATTGGCAATTCGTGGCTAGCAACACTAATAATCTTTTGCATGTCCGTGACATATATGAGCTTATTTGAAACAGTAGCACTGCCTACGATGGTTACAATTAAAATTAGGATTGGCAATGCGATGCCCACATAAAGAAATACTTTTTGGTTGGCAATGTTGATGTTTCCTTCGCTTTTTACGGAGACGACGAATGTCTTTGCAATCATGTCGTGCAATGACTGTAAGGATTTGTTGTTGACTATGATAAAGTAAGTTTCAAGAACTGGAATGGAAAATAGGATTGTACCGAGAATGAGGCTTGGGTAAAGGTCCGCAGAATCAGAAACCGGCAAACCGTTTAGCAAAATATAAGCGGCAAAAGGGATGGTTCTCAAGAAACTTTTCTGAACAGAAATTGCTTCGGAACTTTTGCCGACCACGCGGATTTTGAGCAACTTTTTAGCGACTGTCTGTCCGTTTAAAATCTTGCTGTTGCCAATTCCGAAGTAAAATAAGACTACGATGAAGCCTACGATTTTTCCGAGATCTCCAAGTTCAATGAAAAAATCTCCGAATAACAAACCGAGCAGTTTACCGAATAAAACGATGATTAAGGAATCTATTAAAAACGCGAAAAATCTTCTCTTTCTTGTCGCGAGATTTATTGTTGTTACTTCGTCTGGCGTTGCTACAATCTCATCCATTTTTTTACCCTTAATTGGCTATAATTAAATTTTGTTTCAAAATATACAATCATTTTGTTGTAAAAAATGCCTCCGTTCATTTTGATTACTTCGGTAGTTCTGTAAATTACAGAATAACATCAAGACGAATAGACACAACGTCATGGCGGACTAGATCCGCCATCTAGATCAAGTTTCTTACAACTGCTATTTCTACAGAAATCTCTGTCTCATTTGTATTTAGTAAATTATGATGAGACTATATTGTTATGGGTGTCACATGAACATTCTGATTCTTTCGGGTAGCCCGCGCAAGGGCGGCAATACGGATTTGCTGGTGGAAGCGTTCGTCAAAGGCGCTTCGCCAAAACACCAAGTTGAAGTCGTTTCCGTTCACGATTACAAAATCAATCCTTGCATCGGGTGCAATTCATGCTTTGCCCGCGAAGACCATGCATGTTGCCAGAAAGACGACATGCAAATCGTCTATGAGAAAATATCGAAAGTCGAAATGCTCGTCATCGCGTCGCCGGTGTATTTTTACGGCTTGAGTGCACAGCTGAAAGCGGTCATCGACCGATTCCACAATCCGATTCGCGATACATTTCACATCCACAAGATGGCTTTGCTCTTGGTCGGTGCTGCCTCGCTCCCGGAACTGTTCGACAGCATCGTTGCGCAGTATGAACTTTGCCTCAAGTTCTTCAAGCTGCAAGATATGGGCCGTGTGCTCGTGCGTGGTGCAAAGGACAAAGGCGACGTTAAGAACGGTGATTCGCTAAAGCAAGCTTTTGAATTAGGACAAAGTATCTAAAAATAGAAACGCCTATTATCAGCGGCTGTAATTCACTTTTTCAAGTGCAACCGGTGTGTTGTTTTCGAGCACCCATTTCACCGCTAATTCAGTCAGCTGATAGAGCATTTCCTTGCTGCTCGTGCTACTTATTGTTTCCGCGAGAGCGCTGGCCTTTTCCGCAGTTTCTCCGTCGGCTGTCTTGAAATACGCTGGCAGCGAGGCCACCATTTTCCTGTAGTCTTCGTCCCAGTTGACTCCGCCGTTATCGAGGATTTCGTTCGTGATACGCCCTATGGCGCGTATGACTTCGCCCTGCACCGTATCCGCATGGCCGCTGCCGGGGACAAGGAGCTCCCAAAGCTCGTCAAACTGTTTTTGCCATGTCGAACTTTTCACGGTTATCGGCTTTTTCTCGTTGTGGAGCTCTCGCCTTGGCTCTGGTGTCACATCGAAAATCTTGTACAGTTCGTCAAGGGCGTCGCTGAACTCTTCTACACGGTCACGTGCAAATTTCGAACGGTAGAATTCAAAGCTCTCGCCGATTTTCGTGACAAAGCTTTTGGTCTTGTCGGAAGTCTTTGCGCCTGCCGCAAGCAGAGATTTGGCTATGTGTACCATGCTTACGATGTTCGCGTTGTTGCATGAGCGGAGTGATTCGTCAAGGGCAGTGAATTTATCCCAACCGCCGCAAGACTCGGGATCCGCTCCGCACGCGAGGAGATTCTCCACGGCCTGTGCCTTGTGATTGCGTGCGTTGGCAAAGAGCGCATTTCCGGTACGTGCATCGGCTGCAAAGTTGATATCGGCACCATGCTCGATGAGGCATTTCAGTAGATTGATGTCGCCCGCAAGTTTCGCCGTTGGCGTTTCTCCCCAGCCACAATCTGCATTCAAATCGATGCCATTCTCGGCAAGGAATGTGACATGCTCCTCAGTTAGACCTTTGAACGAAAACGCATTTTCTGTCGTTCTGCTGCGTGCTGTGGCGGATACCTCGCACTTCTCGAATACCGCCCTGAATTTGTCCATATCGCCGCTGTCGATAATTTCCTGAAAATCTTCTGGGAGCGTCTTGCGTTTCTTTGCCATGCCATTTATCCTTAATCTATATAATTGTTAGTAATGGGCACTTTGACATTTTGCCCCCGGTAAATGTATTTCAATTTTAATAAATTTTGGAAAATAGAAATTTAAAGGGAAACCGTTTAAATAGATATTCGTCACATGAAAATCGAAATTGCGACAATTGAAGATGTCCCGGAACTGATGGAATTGCACGACAAGGCGTTCTTCGCCATTGCTGCGGAAGTGAATTGGCTCGATGCACCCGGCTTGAAAGAATCGCTAGAGCAGGCTCTTGAAGATTTCCCGAAATACATGACGCTTAAAAAGCTCTCTGACGAAGGGAAGATTATTGGCTCGGTCCGTGGCCGAGTTGAAGATGGTGCACTGTATATCGGTCGCCTGATGGTGCTGCCGGAATGCCAGGGCAGGGGATACGGGAAAATCCTGTTTCGCGAAATCCAAAAGCGGCTGCCTCACAATCGCGTGTGGCTGTTCACCTGCGGCGAAGTCCAGCGCACGGTTTCGTTCTACGAGCGCGAAGGCTTCCGCACTTTCCATACGGAACACTTCGAAAATAAACACACGTGGATTTCAATGGAGAAGAAGTAAATGCTCGATTACGGCTTGAAAGATAAAGTGGCCCTGATTACGGGGATGAACAATCCGCAGGGGATTGGTGCGACGACAGCGTTTGCTTTTGCACGCGAAGGCGCAAAGCTTGTCTTGGTCTACAAGAAAATTCCGAGAGCGTTTGACAAGAACAAGACTGATAAAAATGGGGCGGATAGGTATTTTGCTGCGAACGCAGGTGGCACGGAAATAGTAGAAAATAAACTCAAAGAAATGGATGCCGATTACCTTGTCTTGGAAAACGATATTTCTAACGAGGAGGATGTTCGTAAAATTTATGCGGCAGCCATTGAACGGTTTGGGAAAATTGACATTTTGGTGAACAATGCCGCCGATGGCGATATGGATGGTATCGATACTATAGAGAAAATTACCCAGAAAGTAATTGATGATACCTTTGTGGTCAATGTTCGCGGAAGCGTCTTGATGACAAGAGAATTTGTGAACCATCGCAAAGATTACGGCCGGATTATTAATATCTCTACTGATGCGGCTCAAGTTTTCGCAGGCCAAATCACCTACGGTGCGAGCAAGGCGACATTGGAAGCGCTTACCCGCAGTATTGCGCTTGAAGTCGCAAAGTACGGAATCACGGTGAACTGCGTGGCTCCCGGTCCGACACAAACAGGATGGATTGACGAAGAATTGGAAAAGTCGGTCGTCCCCTTAATCCCCATGGGAAAACTGATCCAGCCCGAAGACATCGCCGAAACCATATTGTTCCTCGCGAGCGAACAGGCAAGATTGCTCACGGGCCAAGTCATAAAAGTCTCCGGCGGACACGCTCTGTGAAATTTTTAGATTTCCGAAGAGGAAAATAGTTTATGAAAATGTTGTTGTGCATTATTTTCTTTCTTTTGGTTTCTTGTTCGACGGAAAAGGCTGAACAGGAATTGAATTCTATTGAAAAGGAATATCTAGAGAAACGAAAAACTTTTAGCGCTGCGTATTGTTTTGTATATGGCTCATCAGTAAGAAAGATTGCCCGAAATGTCCAGTATGAATGCTGCACGACGAAAAATTTATTTAGGGAAAGTCATACGAAAAGACTGTTTGTTGTCGCTGATTCAAGTGCGTATAAGAGTGCCTTTAGTTTGTCTTTTCCGTTGGAAGAAGATACGAATTCTGTAAAAGCTTTATATTTGTATTCAAGGCCTAATCTGCTTGTAGATTGCTTTAATCGTGATTCGCTGTATCTTGGGTCAATTACTGTAAATGACCGCTGTCAGGCTTCGAATTCAAATGGTCGAATGGATAAAAGAATGTTGGAGGAACTGAAACCCGTTGTTCCTGAATGGTATGCATCGTACGAAAAACAGTGTAAGTAAAGGTTGTTGAATGAAACGGTTGGTGATTTTGATTGCTTTGATTGCTGGCGTGGCGGTGGCTCACGTCCAACGGTCCGATGCAGTCTATATTGATGGTAAACGTTGCTCGCTTACCTCATATCCGCTTAATACGTATTTATCAAATCATTTCTCCGAATGGCCTTTCCGCCCGACATTCCATGGACCTGGAGATGGCGGTGGTTATTGGGGCTTTTGGGGCATTCGCGATTCGCTGTTGTATTTGGATAGTTTAACAATCAATACTTGGGGGCGTTCTTCAATTGTTATTGGGCATGGCGATCGCAATCATTTTTCTGTTCGAATTCCGTTGCAAGAAATTGTAAGGGATGGTTCAAGTAAAAAGTCGCGGCCTTCACTCAAGAATGATGAACCTTTATATGCATATTTTGTTAACGACACGCTTGAAGTTTCCTGCCTTAAAGATTCCTACATGTTTTATGTAGAAAATGGTCGGGCTCATCTTTTGCAACATATATCTGATGATATGGAGAATAGTGGCTTGAACCTGTTGCTTAATTCAAAGAATAAAAAGCCTAAGCGAGTTTGGAGAAAAACACGACGGGAAACGCAAATCCTGCCATATAGTGAAAAAACGTCTTTGCTTGCAACCTATTACTATATGTTGGATAATCTCCGTAAGAAACAGGATAATAGCGACAAGCAAAAGTATATCGTTGAACCGCGTAAAGATCCGAATTTTAAGCGTTTCGAAGATTTCTTTGAAATCAATGCGGTTGATTATGATTATTTGGAAAGTGATATGACCTATACTTTTTTCGTGACTCCTAAAGGGAAATCTCCGTTTCGTGAGATTGTCTTTGAGTTTGTAATGGACGGACAAACACATAAGTTCAAGGACTTGCCGGTTGATGCCGTTGAGTTATTTGAAAAAAGTTATGCGGCTATTTGTGAAAACCGATTGTTTGAAAAATGGCTGCAAGAAAAGAAGTCGAAGATGAATTATAGCGACATTAATTTTAAACGAGAGGAAAAAGTATCTGTTGGGTTTCAGCTGTTTTCCATGGAAGAAGTTTGGAAAAGTACTAAAATGTCTGGAAGTTATGTGGGTACTCTGACGTTTAATGGCGTTATGCTTGCCCAGTATATTTTTTTGTTGAGCGACAATGGCGATATTATGATTTTGGTGGCGAACCCTCCAGAAGGGGAAAAACTTTTGAATGTTGCTGATGGTACGGATGAAAAAAAGATCTTCATGAAGCGGTACCATGAACCTGTTGTTGGAAAAAATCAACCTGCTGGCCCCTTATTTGGCGATTACGTAATCATCCGCCATGACGGTAAAATAGAATACGGTCCCAAGAGCGAACTATTGCGTTATTGGCAATCGCGATGGAGAAATCTAGAATAGCCTAAAGCTCAATTACTGCTTAAAAGATAAAGTAGCCCTGATTACAGGCGAGAATGCAGGTTTTACGCTGAAAAAGCAATCAGCTTACCGCAGCGTTTCAGTAGCTATACGGTAAGCTGTGCTTCATTCTCATCAAAGCTGGCGATAATCGCCAATGCTTTTACCCTTTTTTAGCCCAACCGGCAAATGAAATGAAGAAGTCGTTGAAATCGAAGTCATTCGCGTCTTCTACGCCAATTGCCATCGTAATACCTACGGTATCGCCCTCCTTGTTAAAAATCATACTTGCATGATGCTGCTCAAAAATCGGCTCCGAGGGGTCACCTTCTTCGACCGTAACAACGACTGACATATCCTGAGATGAGATAATGGCATTTCCGTGTCCAAGGTACTGAAGATCTACATCATGGTCTGTTTTTTCAATTTTCTGCAATACTGTTCCGCCCGACTTGATCTCGACACTACCATTGAAATAGCATTGAGATGTTACGCTCCATGTAACGAACCATCCTTCAGGGAATATTTTAAACGGAATTTCAATTGATCTTGACATAGTATAAAGCCTCCTATTGAGATGTTTTTGTTTCTGTTATTTTGTTTTACAACGAGTGTGAGGAGGTTTTTTACCCCTTCCTTTTATTAAATTCACGAGGGATTATTTTTACTCATGATTATTTTATAAATAATTTTTTACGTCATTTCCGAGTCGTTTTTTGAAATTTTTTCACTCCACTTCCACTACAAAATCTTCCCGCTTTAGTCCATATTCCGCATACGGATTTTCGTCAGGGTATCCAACGGGATTACATAAGAGCAAGTGGCGTTTGCCTTTTGCATCGGTGAACTCCCGTTTCATTGCTGTGTGCGTGTGGCCCGCTTGCCAGATGCTTCCGTCGTCCAAATTTTCGAGGTAGGGCGATCCGTGGAAATAGAAAAAGTTCGAGCAGGGGTCGTTTATCTGCTTCGGCAACGAAGTAGGCTATTTTTTCTTCGGAAGTTTTAAATTCGCGGTCAACTCCGAAGTGTCCGCTTAGTTCCATGATGATGTCATGATTCCCAAGGCATACGTAAACGCAGTTGTATTTTTCGGCGATAAACTTCAAAAACTCCACGTAGGTGAAATAGTCATTCGCGATATCGCCTGCGATACAGCAAGCATCTGCCGGCAAGAAGTTCCGTTCAAAGAATGCCTCAAAATACTTTCGTAAAGTTGAGACATTCCGTGACAAGGGCGCATAGAAATCGACATGCAAGTCGCTTATAAAGAAATACTTCATGTCCTGTAATCTATATCCGCGAACTGAGTGCGTCAATGTCTTGAAATTTTCGGAAGATATGCCTCTTGTCTATGTCATTCGGTTTATTTATATTATAATCGTTATTTCGAAAATCCCTGTGATTGCGGCATAGACCTCATGGTCCGTACGTGCATCCGCGATGGGGCCCATCAACTTTCTTGTTGATGCTGTTGGATAGCTGGCAGGAACACGACCTGCTCGGGTGCGTTCGCTAAGGCGGGCGCCAAGTAATGCCGAGGAATGCCCTCGCCAACAACACTGCAAGGTCATCCCATACATAAAAACAAAACTGTGCATAATGCGCTGTTTTTCTGCGTATTTGAGCGAATTTTAAGTGATTAGGAACAATCGTTTTTTTCTCCCATCAACAAGGAGAGCCGATAACCATCTTTTTTCACGTTTACTCTTGACAGCGTATCAAAAAGGAGATACATTTGGAATGAGAGAAATTATAGCTTATGAAGGGCTTTGCTTTACTATTGAATGGTTCTATGACGAGAATGGAGTAAGCCAATCGCTAGAGTATTTCAATGGATTGAGAGATGCCCAAAAACGTAAGGTATTGATGTTGTTTAAACGTATTGGAGATTCAGGAAAGATTTCTGATATTACGAAGTTTAGGAATGAGGGTGACAAAATTTATGCGTTTAAGCCGCAGCCGGACCGCTTTCTTTCCTTCTTTTATATCGGGAAAAAGATTATTGTGACGAATGCATTTTGCAAGAAGTCCCAGAAACTTCCTGAGAACGAGAAACAACGTGCTATGCTTTTGATGCAGAATTATAACGATCGTGTGCAAAAGGGAATGTATTATGAAAAAGACTAAGTCAACGTTTGAACGGGTTATGTCAGACCCGAAACAGAAAAAGGCTTTTGAAAAGGAATATGCGAATTTCCTTTTGTCCGAGTTGCTGCTGGATGCGATGGCTCAGCAGGATATCAGCGTACGTGCACTGTCAAAGGCTTCAGGCATTTCGACTTCGGTGATTCAGAATTTGCGTGCCATGCAGCCGGTAAATGTCACCTTGAAGACTCTAAACGCATTGCTTTCGACGCTCGGATATGAGCTAGTCGCCCGGAAAGGCAGACATTGCGTGAACTTGTCCGTGGGCTAATGGTGGTCGAATTTGACCACTTTAAAAAAAGCTACTGTAGTGTTCTCCTATATTTTCTACATTTCTCTCCGTAAAAACAAAGGATACGCTATATGAATATTCTCGTCGTTGGTAGCGGTGGTCGCGAACATGCCATCGCTCTTGCAGTCAAGAAGTCGCCGCTGTGCGACACTCTCGTGTGCGCTCCGGGCAACCCGGGCATGGCAAACCTCGGCAAGTGCGTGCCGGTGGATGTGGCCGACCCGAAGGCAATCGCTGACCTCGCGGTTGCCGAAAAGATTGACCTCGCGGTCATCGGCCCCGAAATTCCGCTGGTCGCTGGCGTGGTGGATGAATTCCGCCGTCGCGGGCTGCGCGCTTTCGGCCCGACTGCGGCTGCTGCCGCGCTCGAAGGCTCCAAGGCCTTCAGCAAGGATATCATGAAGAAGTACAACGTGCCGACGGCAGCCTTCGAGACCTTCACCGATCTCGCCTCCGCCAAGAAGTTCCTCGCCGAACACCCGGCTCCGATCGTGGTGAAGGCGTCGGGCCTCGCTGCGGGCAAGGGCGCTATCGTCTGCATGACCGACAAGGAAGCGAACGACGCTGTCGAAGAAATGCTCGGCGACAAGGCCGTCTTCGGCGAATCCGGCAAGACGGTCGTGATTGAAGAATTCATGGACGGCGAAGAAGCCTCCATCTTCGTGGTTTGCGACGGCAAGGACTACGTGATTCTCTCTTCTGCCCAGGACCACAAGCGCGTCTTTGACGATGACAAGGGCCCGAACACCGGCGGAATGGGCGCCTATAGCCCGGCTCCGGTTGTTACCGACGCTCTCCTCGACGAAGTGAAGAAGACGATTATCGAACCGACCCTCAAGGGCATGGCCGCCGAAGGCAAGCCCTACACGGGCGTGCTCTACGTGGGCATCATGGTGACTGCGAAGGGCCCGAAGGTCGTGGAATACAACTGCCGCCTCGGTGACCCCGAATGCCAGATTGTGCTCCCGCTCTATGACGGCGACGTGCTCGCCTTGTTCGACGCTGCCGAAAAGGGTGAACTTGCCAAGCTCGGTGCCCCGAAGGCTCCGAAGGGCAGCTCCGCTATCGTCGTGCTTGCAAGCGCCGGTTATCCGGGCTCCTACGAAAAGGGCAAGGTCGTGACGGGTATCGAAGAAGCCGAAAAGAACGGCGCCCAGGTGCTCCATGCCGGTACCAAGATGGTGGACGGCAAGCTGGTGACCAACGGTGGCCGCGTGTTCGGCGTGGTGGGCCATGGCGAAACGCTCCAGGCCGCTCTCGACATCGCTTACGAAGCCGCCGAAAAGGTTCAGTTCGAAGGCAAGTTCTACCGCAAGGACATCGGCAAGAAGGGTTTGGCCCGTCTCGCCAAGATGGGTAAATAAAAAAAGGAATTGAAAATGCAGATTAATGAAGTTCCGAATGCAAAGGTCGGTATCGTTGCGGGTAGCAAGTCCGACCAGGAAACTGTAGATAAGATCACCGCGGTGCTCGACCAGTTCGGCATCACGTGGGAATACAACATCCTCTCTGCACACCGCACCCCGAATGCGACCGCGAAGTATGCTCGCGAAGCCGCCGGGCGAGGCCTCCAGGTCCTCATCGGTGTCGCAGGCCTCGCTGCAGCCCTCCCGGGCGTGCTCGCAGGGCACACGATTCTTCCGGTCATTGGCCTGCCCTGCGCCGGCGGCCCGCTCAACGGCGTCGATGCCCTGCACTCTATCGTGCAGATGCCCCCAGGAATCCCGGTGGCCACAGTCGGCATCGGCAACGGCAAAAATGCCGGTTACCTCGCCGCCCACATCGTCGCCATCGCAGATCCTGCCGTCCGCGAAAAGCTCGTCGCTTACCGCAAGGGCCTCGGAGACATAGATTAGACGAAATATACGATACTAGGTGCTTTAGCACCTTAGTAGAGTTATCCTCTATGAGGAGAACGCTTCGCCTACGGCTCGCTATAGACGAGAGACGAAAGAAAAATAATGGCGTTTCGCTCAATATAAAATTCGCTGGCTTTCCCGCCAGCGTTTTTTTATTTAAAATAAAATGTATATTGAACCATAATAGAAGAATAGATCCAATTTGGAGATTTCCATTTTGTGAGGAGGAAAAATGATGAATAAACTGGCCTGTGTTATTCCACTGATGGTGTTGTTATCATGTTCGAGCGATTCGAACGATCCGGTTATGCCGATTGCTGGCGAAAACCACCTTTCATCAAGTGATGCAGAAAATTTGCAGGGAACCTCTTCTGATAGTGGTTCTGAACATAACAATTCTTCAACTAGCGGGAATATTTCAAGCAACGCCTCTGGTGAAATTCTTTCTAGCGGTAGTCCCGACAAGCCTCTCTCCAATGGAACTTATCTCTCCAGTGGAACGCCTCTATCGTCGTCATCTTCTGTCTCTAGCGGATCTGTGCCCGCGTCTTCCGTGGCTGAGACGGGTGCTGAACTCAAATATCAAGTTTTCGATGTTACCACAAGCGCTTCAAGCCAAAGCTATATTGCTGGCCGTGAGGTTCAATTCATTGGTAAAGAATCTCTTTCTGACGGAAATGTCCCGTTGCCAGCGGATGTCAGCTACATAAATCTCAATGCCAATGGGGAATATGACCGTGTCAGCTTTGTTCGTCCTACGATGAAAAACGGGATTTTGGACACGGTGACTTTAGCCCTTGAGGGGAATTGCACTCTACATGGGCTTTGCTACATCGGCTCTACTCAAATTGTTTGCTATTCGAAAAATGATTGCTCTAGGTGCCCCTCTGCATCGACGTACTACCCTCCAAAGATTACGGAGAAAACGCTATTTATCAATTATGGCCCGAATAAAATAACGGATGCAATGCCTATATATGATATCCCGGCGTTGGATTCTGTGGCCTTCCGTGCAGCTTTTGCTCAGTTGGACTATAAAACGGAAGACTATCTCAGCGGTCAAATTCTTAGCAATTACCAGCTTCAAGCGAAGGGTCTTCCTGAAGGAATGTCTTTCAAAAGTAGCCCCACGATTCCGCAATCATCGTCCAGTTATTATCCGTCTCCCTTCAGTTCGTCACAAACAATTTATGTTATGAATGCTTGTATCGATCAAGTTCACGATCGATATCCTTTTGCTTATGTGGATAAACGGAAAGTAAATTTGTACAATGCTAGTGCTCAAGCTTTGAAAACGGATACGACCATTGCTTGGACGCTGATTTACACCGATCAGTTTGGTAGACAGGATTCGCTAGCGGTTACGACGAAGTTTATAGCAGCGAAGAAGTAGTGTGATTTTCCTCACCTTGCTTCGTTGTCATTCCTCTTATCCCACTAATCACTCGTCTTGTCATAATTCTCTCGTCTCTCGTCTCTTGTCTCTCGTCTAACGAATCACGACTTTTGTATATTGTCGTTATCTTAAATTTTAGCCTATGTTGTGCTTATGTTCTATCGCATTTTAAAAAACGTTTTATTGTTGGGGCTCGTTTTGCTCCTGACGGTCTCGTTTGCCGATGAGACTGCCGTACTTTCTTCGTCTTCAAATACCGCTCTTTCGTCGCAGTCCGCTATAGGGTCCCTTTCTGATCAAGTTGCTATTCCGCAGTCCGTTTCTGCACAGGCCCCTGTTTCGCAAACTGCTGAATCTTTATCGTCTAGCTCCAGCGCCCCGCTCCCCAAGTGGCGGACCCTTCCCGAAGTCCAAAAACCTTGGATGAAAGGCGAACGCCTTGAATTCGAACTTCGCTGGGGGTTCATCACGGCCGGTTACGCCACTCTCGAAGTCAAGTCGCGCAAGGACGGCAAAACGGAATTTTTGACGTTTGCGACCGCCAATAAGACCGTCAACAAGTTCTATCCGGTTTACGATACCGTTTATACGCTTGTCAACAACAAAGGCCTCATGACCGATATTTTCCGCAAGTCCCTCCACGAAGGCAAGTTCCATAACAAGTCGCTCATTAAATTCGACCGCAACGGCAAGAAAGCCGTCCTTTCCGATACGGTTTTCAAGGACCCCGTCAAGCACACGGTCAAGCGCTCCGCCGATACCTCTGTGACCATCGACGGACTCGAACACAGCATCATGTCGGCGTTTTATCTTGTCCGCACCATGCCGCTTAAAGTGGGGGAAACCTCCCGTTTTTCTGCTGTAAGCGGCAAAAAACGCTACGAACTGAAAGTCGTCATCCATGGGCGGGAAACGATTGAGACGGATTTAGGCACGTTCAAGACCGTCAAGGTGGAACCTGTGCTCGACGGCGACGGCATTTTCAACTCCAAGGGACGCATTTTCATCTGGTTTACCGACGACGAAAAGCGAATTCCGGTGCTCATGGAGTGCGAAATTGCGCTCGGGAGCATCAAAGCTAAGTTAATTAAGGCTCAATAGTTATACTAGAATCTTACGAAAATGTAAAATCAAACGAAAACACAAGTTTTACATGAAGTTTTTGAAAAAAAACAGGGATAAAAAGTTATATTCCAAGCGTAGTTTTCTATTAGAGGCTTTTGATGCTGAAAAAATTGTTGTTGCTGGTGTGCTTAGCATGTTTGGTTGCTTGGGCTGCCCCTACAAAGTCACGTAGGGCGGCGTTAAAATCTAAAAAGGCTCGTGTTGCCGCAGAAAAAACGGTTGAAGCTCCGGAGGCACCTGCCCCAGAAGTAGCCGCTCCTGCTGAGGCGGATGCCAATGACGGGGCTGCTGCAACTCCTGAGAGTGCTCCTGCTGCACCGAAGGTCGCTGCCGACGATGATGACGAAGAGGAAAATGTCGAAGTTTCTACGGCGGGCATGAGTGCCGCCCAGAGGCAGGACTTCCTTACTCGCAAAAAGTTCGAAGAAGACCAGCGCGCTGACGAATACGCAAACTCGGAACGCCGCCGCGACTGGCTGAAAGACCGCCTCATTATGGAAGTTGGCCTTGGTTCCCGTATGCCGTTCATGGGCGAAACGGGCGTGGGCTTGGGTATCGGTGCTGAATATATCACGCGTTGGCATATTGGCGCCTTTGCTTCTTTCGGTTTCTTGCCGAAGGTCAAGGACAACGAATTTGACTACATGGAACTTGAAGGTGGTACGGGCTATAAAGTTGGCCTCAACTACTACATCTTCCCGAAGATTCCTATCCACTTGGGCTTGTCCGCTTCTTACGGTACGGTTTACTACGACCATGACATGGAACCGGATGAAAATAATCTCCGTAAGTTGATTTCAGTAAACGGATTCCAGTTTGACATTCTGGTGTCCTATCTCTCGAACGAATGGTACTATTTGCAGTTCTCCTTCGGCATGTACTATGCGCCGGAACTCGGCAAGGCCCCGGAAAAGAACCCGAGCTTCAAGAAGACTGTGGACTCCAGGACCGAAGCCGAAGATACTTACGCATCCCGCGTCGTGAACAAGCCGAACGGTATGGACAAGACCGGTATTGTGTTCGGTGTGACTATCGGTTATGCGTTCCCGGAATTCTTCCCGGACGATACCGAAAAGCGCCGCCGTTTGCGTGAAAAGGAACGCAAGAACGCCAAGTAATTGCGTCCGCAAAAGTTTAAGCCCGCCACATTACTGTTGGCGGGCTTTTTTAATACCCATGTCCGGAATCGAACCGGAATACCTTCCTTCGGAGGGAAGGACACTATCCATTGTGATACACGGGCGTGTGCGTTTTCGTGCGGTTAATATAGTAAATAGCGATGGGGCTTGAGCTATCAGCAATGAGCGATGAGTAATAATTTGGAGCCAATGGCTCGATAATTTAAACTCAAAGGACCGAAGGTCCGACCTCAATGCTCGCGGCTTTGCCGCCTTACTTTAATCTAGTAACTCAGAACTAGTAACTAGTAACTCCTAATCCACAATCTTCACTACAAGCTCATGCGGTTCGGCATCGACTACAAGTGCGTTGTGGAATTCGCCCACGTCGCCGTCGCCCTCGATGACCTTCACGATGTCGTCGTTTTCCATCGAGTTGCCTTCCGTGCGACCGTAGAAGTGGTATTCGCTTTCTTCGGCGACTTGGTCGATGATGATGCGGGCCGTCTTTCCGATCATGTTCTCGGCGTATTCGGCGGCGAGTTCTTCCTGGAAGTCTGTGACCGCTTCGAGTCTCGCGCGGGCGTCGCTTTCGTCCACGGTGGGCAAGTCCATTTCCATCACGGGAGTCCCTTCTTCGGGGCTGAACACGAACCCGCCCAGATGGTCGAACTGCACGTCTTGCAGCAGTTCCATCAGTTCTTCGAAGTCTTCGTGCGTTTCGCCGGGGAAGCCCACAAGCACTGTGCTGCGGAGCGTCACGCCCGGAATGCGTTCGCGGATTTTGTGCAAGAGATCCACAAGTTCCGCCTTGCGGTAGTTCCTCTTCATGAGCTTCAGCATCTTGTCGCTGGCGTGCTGGATAGGCATATCGACGTACTTCACGAGACGCGGTTCGTTCGCCATCAAGTCCAACAGTTCGTCATCCACGAACATCGGGTACCAGTAGAGCATGCGTATCCACGGGATGCTCGTATTGTCGAGGAGTGCGCGCAAAAGCTGTACTAGCGTTCCGCCCTTTTTGCCCTTTTCACGCCCAAAGTAAGTCGTATCCTGTGCAATCAAAGTAATTTCCTTGACGCCTTGGGCTTCGAGGTCCTTCGCTTCGGCGACGATATCTTCGATGGAGCGCGAATCTTGCTTGCCGCGAATCAGCGGAATGGCGCAATAGGCGCAACGGCGGTTGCAACCTTCCGCAATTTTCAGATAAGCGTGGTGCGGGAAGCCGCCTAGATTCATGCGGGCGAGATTCTCTGCCTCACAGCCCTTCGGGACCACAATGCCCATCTTCTTCAAAAGTTCGCCCGGCTTGTACGTGCCGACCCAGTAATCTACTTCGGGCAGTTCCTTCATCAGCTCTTCGCCATAGCGGCCGCTCAGGCAGCCCGAAACAATCAGCTTCTGCTTTGCCTTTTTCGCTTTTGCCTGTGCGAGAATCGCGTTGATGGACTCTTCTTTCGCAGCTTCAATAAAACCGCACGTGTTCACGAGGACGTAGTCCGCCTTGGCGGCGGAATCGCAAGTGACGAACCCAGCGTGGAGCATTTCGCCGACGAGGTTTTCTGCATCGACCTGGTTTTTAGCGCATCCGAGATGCACGACAAATACTTTGGGCTTTTTTGTAGGCATACCCCCAAAATATAGAATTTGAGGCAAGCCTATATGAAAAGGAATGTCAGGAAACTTGGCAAACAAGGCTGTTTCTTTTTTTACCAGTGTTTTTTTTTGTGTTAAAATATTTATATTATTTTAAAGGTTTTGCTTGAACATGTTTTGTTCTTTGCAGGACCGTTTAGGAGTTTGAAAAGGAGAGACCGTGAATCTGAAATTTTTGTTTTCCGTGGTTGCGCTTGCAGTCCCGTTTAGTTTGCTTGCCTTGACTGCTTGTGATTCCGATACTGGTAGTAATCCTTCAAGTGAAGGCGCTAAAAGCGGATTCCAGTGTGATGTCCGTCGCTCCGGCAACAGCGTTCACGTGATTGAATCGTATCAGGGCTTAGTTCACGATGTGACCATCGAAGTGTCTTTGGACGATGATGGTCGCAAAAAAGCGGACATTACCGAAAAAGTCACATATCCGGATGCTTCCGTTGCTCAAAGAATGTGTGCCGAAGAAAAGGAAGAAGCTTCTTCCAATCAGAACCAGTCTGAACGTGTAGATTGCGACGGCAATACTGTTGTAAGTTATTTTGTTGAACGCGATGATTTGGAACCGAATGAATATCAAGCATACCGACAAGAACGGTGTGCGAAAATGCGTAAGGCTGCCGAACGTGGCGAATTAGAATAGCAAAGAACGTATTTATATGAAAAATCTTATTCTCGCATCTGCATTCTTGTTTGCCATGGTCGCCTGTTCTGATTCCACAAGTAGCAGTGCCGAGCATTCCCAAAACGCAAGCGCGCTAAACTCCGATGTTTTGCAATGGTCCTATTCGCAACATTCGGATGATCTTTCTAATTGGCTTGATGTAACAAGATGCAACGTATTGAGAAATGATAGCTTGGTGCTCGTACAATCGAGCTTGGCCGGTCGAGAATCCTGTATCTTTTATTTTTTTGCAAAAGGATTGGGGGCCGAATTTTTCGATGAATGCTTGTATATAAATTCGGAAGAAGCCGATTTTCAATATGACATTGTGACATCGTATGCCGATGATGTTGAATTTCGAATTCTAAACTTGGTTCGTACGGATAATCGCATTGTGGTTCACGCAATTCATCCTACAAAAAATTTAGATGATTATGAGATAGAATATAAGGCATATTGCCGTAATTATCAAAAATGGATGTGATTGAAATTTTTTAAGGAGAGACTATGAATTTTAAGCATTTGTTCTTGACAACTTTGTTTGCCACTTCGTTCGGCCTCGTCGCCTGTGACAATAGCAGCAGTGCTGAATCTTCGGACGACAATTCGAACAAGAATGGTAAACAGGATGTAATTTCCCATTCGGGACAGGCATACTGCAACGTGACGACGACCGCCAATTCCGTGACTGTCAGCATGGCTTTAGAAGGCGAGGCTACCTATACTTCGACTGTCACTGATGCAGGAAGTAGGTACAAGACGATTTCTTCGGAATACTGGTATGCAAGTTCTTCCGATGCGAATAAGGAATGCAATGACCAGAAAGAAGAAGCCGCATCATGGAGAGATGGTTCGTATCAAGTGTCCTGTTCTGGCAAAAAAATCTATGTAAGCGAAATAGATGAAGGTTCATTGAGTGACCACGAAAGCAACTTTAGAGATTTGTGCCGCCAGTTTGAAGCCCGGTATGGTTCATCGTCAGGACAAAATAATTCTACTACGAATACAAACAATGAATCTAATACCGAGTTCAAATGCGATGTTAGCCGTACTGATAATTCCGTTACAATGTTGTTTTCATACAAGGGCTTTACATTTGAATCAAGTTCGTCTTTGCTAGGGACGGGATCTGAAATTTCTTCTGTGACAAATATAAAGAATGTATATCCGAGTAAAACACGGGCTGATTATGAATGCGAGTCCATGAAACGAACGGCTGCGGGTTACCCTGACGGATCCTATCAGATATCTTGTTCAGACAATACCGTTTCGATGACAATGATTGGTGATGGCGACGACGATTTCGATTATATAAATGGTTATGCCGATAATTATTGCGAAACTGCTCGAAAAGCTTATAATAATGGTGAACTTGATGACATGTATGAAGGCTTTTACGACATTTAGTTTTGTAAAAGTTTAGACCGCTAGCCTAATGCGTTAATTTAAAAATGGATTTATTTATATGAAAAGACTTATTCTTGCATCGGCGATAATGTTCGCCATGACTGCATGTGACGAAGGTAGCCCGACATCCAGCAATACCCCATTTACGCCGGATACTGGAGACCAGACTGTTGACAATCCGGTTGGTGGAGAATCCCAAAATCCTCAAAATCCAGGTAATCCAAATAGTCAAGTCGTCAATGCTGGCGAGCCGTCTTGCACGGTTACTACGACTGCTAATTCTGTAACCACAGAGCAGATTTTGCCCGGTGTGGGGACCTATATCTCGACCGCCGTCAATAACGGTTCGCGTTATTCTAGTATCACGTCGGAATACTGGTATGCCGACAACGCGACTGCCGCTAGCGAGTGTCAAAAAAATAAAGAGGAGGCAAGCCACTGGCTGGACGGTTCCATGAAGGTGACCTGCTCTGGTAACAAGATTTTTGTTGAAGAAGTGGACGAAGGCAAATTGCGCGACTATGAAGCTGACTTCAGGGAGAACTGTGAAGATTTCGAAGCCTGGGCAAAGAGCTATTCAACTTCAAACAATCCGGGTTCGTCCAACGATCCCTCATCCACGATTGCTGACATTGGCGGCTATAAGTGCGAAGTATCCCGTTCCGGCAAAGCCGTTACAATCCTCCAGTCCTATAAGGGACTTGGCTTTGAGGAAACTATTTCGTTTGAAAGCGGCACACCGGTAGGTGTTCGGAAGATGACGTTTACCGATGCCCAAGAAGCTGCCGAGGAATGCAGAGATCAAAAGGACCAAGCTGAAGATTCCAACGACCCGCTGTACAAGGTTGAATGTTCCGGCAAAACCGTCGTGGTGACCAAGAAGGCCAAGGATGAGTTTGGTTGGGGTGTTGACGGCTTTGAGGACTATTACAAGGCCTGGTGCGAAGACCAGAAGCGCCGCCTGAAAAACGGCGAAATAGACATGCTCATCTGATGATGGAAACATCTTAAAAATCAAAAAGACTCCGCATTTTGCGGAGTCTTTTTTCATATTCAGTTCGTTGCTTTTGTGAAATTACATGTCTTCGCTTGCGCCTGGCTGACCGATGCGGTCGTTCTTGCGGTTATCGACCCAGCCGGCATAACCCTGCGGGGCAAGCACTTCCTTGCCGAATTGCTGGGCGTTTGCGATTGTGGAGAAGTAGCCGACGCGTACGCGGTAGAACGTGCCTTCCAGTTCGCCCGGATTTTCGACTTCGGCGACGTAGGCCTTGATGCCCTGGTCAGAGAGCCTGCTTACGACGCTGTTTGCGGCTCTTCTCGACGGCTGGATGCTCACCTGGATGACGAACGGACCCGAGGAGCCCTGTTCGATGCTTGACGATATTGGTGCGGGCGCTGCGGGGGCGGATTTCTCTTCGGTCTCGCTAAGGGACTGGATGGGGACCAGTGCCGGTTCTTCCTCTGCAGGTGCGGCTTCGACTGCTGCTGGCTGTTCTGCGGCGGGAGTGGCCTCTGCTTGCGGTGTCGTTTGTTCTTCTTCCTTGCTACCGCATGCCGAAAGTAGTGAACAGGACAGGGCGATAACCCCGATGAGTGAGACCGTTTGCAGCTTCATGGCTAATCTCCGCATTAAAAAAATTGTTCTCCGCAAAAAATGGAAAATTCTTACAAAGAATATACATAAGTCTTTGATACTTCGCAAGTTATGAATATTTATTTTCGTGAAAATAAACGAAATTTTACATAAAAAAGCGTGCAAAAACGCAAAAATTTTGTATTTTAAGTGCTCAAATGTTTATGTAGAAACGGGCGGCCTCAATTTTTTTTCGGACCAGAGGTTTTCAGCCTTCAAAAAAAATGTTTTATTCGGTAAAAATCTTGGGAACGTATCGCTAAAATGCAGATTAGTTTCATATATTTTTACTTGAAAAAAAAGCTTTTTTACTTATAGCGAACGGGTTTTTGTGAAACTCAATATACACGGTTTGGCGTTCAAACAGTCGATGCTGACGTTGGTGGGGTTCAGCATCGTTTTCGCAGCGTTGTTTGGAATTCTCAGTTCCCGTGTGAAAAGTGAATTTTCGACGTTGTTGACGCAAAAAGGCGAGGAAATCAGCCTTGCAAACGTGGCCATTATCGAGAAACTTTTTGAAAAAGCCAAGAGGATGGGTGACGAATACGCGGAAGTGCTCGGCAAAGAGATGCTCTCTGGTAAGGATCTCGATGACTTCTTGAGTCAGGCCGTCTTTGACGCGAGGCAGTCGATTCCACAGGTGATGGCTGTCGTGGTCGCTTACGAACCAGGTATGGCGCCCAAGTCGAAATGGCATCAGGAAGTGATGCGCCTTGCCCAGTATTCGGGGACCGACATTAAACTGATGAAGGGCAAGGACTATCTCGACAAAACTTGGTACAAGAGCACGAAGAACTTGCAGAAAGGGATTTGGCAGGAACCGTTTGTCGGCGATTTCATCAAGGAGCCGATTGCCATTTATACGACTCCTATTTACCAAAAGGATGAATATGGTAACACTGTATTTGCGGGCGTTCTCTGCGTCGATATGTCGATAGCGTTCCTCGGTGAAACGGTCGCTTCGATTCCCGTGTCGAATTCGGGATATGTTGTCGTCTTGTCTGCGAACAATACGGTGATCGCCCATCCTAAGCACGATATCATCTTTAAGGAGACGTTGGCGGATTTAGCTCGGGGCGACAATGTCCATGTTGTTTCCGATTTCGAGAAAACCGTGCACGGCATGAAGAAGGGACTCTTCATGGGGTTTGCCCCCGATGGTAGCGAAATCGCTATTTATTTTAGCGCAATGGAATCGAACGGCTGGACGTTCATGATTGTGTGGCCGGCGCAGAAATATATGGAAAGTCAGCGCTCGGTGGAACGGTTGTTCGTATGGTTCTGTATTGCGGGCTATATCGTTATGTTGATTTTGATTGTCGTGATTTCGACAAGGGTGTCCCGTCCGCTCAACGAACTTGCTGCTGCGGCGACCAAACTGGGGCAGGGAGATTTCAACGTGTCGATTCCGCATCTTTCGGGCCGTGACGAAATTGCTCATTTTGCATGGGCGTTCCTGAACATGCGCACTTCGCTCAAGGAATATATTGAAAAGCAGAAGGACATGGACCGCATCGAAAGCGAACTGGACTTTGCTAAAGATATTCAGCTGGGCTTTTTGCCCATGACCGAAGAAGAGGAGAATTCTAGTGACAATCTCCATGAACTGACTCCGTTCCTTCGTCCGGCCAAGGAAGTCGGCGGGGATTTGTATGACTTCTTTAAACTGGATGATGGTCGCTTGTGCGTAATCGTGGGAGATGTCTCGGGTAAAGGTATTCCTGCGGCGTTGTTCATGATGGTTTCGCGAATAGTGCTCCGCACGATGGCGAAAAACTTGAAATCTGTTGTCGAGTGCTTCGAGAATACGAACAACGAACTTGCCATACGTAACAGGGCGAATATGTTCGTTACGGTGTGGATGGGGTTCATCGATCTGGATACCGGACATGTCGAGTTTGCGTCGGCGGGGCATAATCCGCCTGTGATTCGGCATAAGGACGGCTCGGTCGAGTTCGCGAAGAGCAAGGCGGGGATTGCCATGGCGGCGATGGAAAATGTGCACTACAAGATGCAGACACTTGACCTTGTTCCTGGCGATTCGCTGTTCCTCTATACTGATGGCGTGACCGAGGCGACTAACGAACATAACGAGCTTTTTGGCAACGAAAGGTTGCTTGACGCTCTGTCCAAGGGTGGCGGTAACGGCACTAAGGAAACATGCCGCTATGTAAAACGGCAGATAGATGCGTTTGCGAGAAAAACGCCACAATTTGACGACATTACGATGCTTGCTTTGGACTATAAAGGGGCTACCCTTGACGAAAATTAAAAATTTAGATATATTTGGCTATCCAAAAATGAATTTTTAACCAAAGGATTATCGTGATCGGCGTTATTGTTAAGTCCAACGAACCTTTCGAACGCGCTCTCAAGCGTTTCACCAAGTCTTGCGAAAAGAACGGTATCATTTCCGATGTCAAGAAGCGCCAGCGCTTCGAAAAGCCCTCCGAAGAAAAGAAGCGTATTGAAACGGCTGCTCGTCGCAAGCGTCTCAAAGAGATTGCTGACCAGAACCGCAAGCGTCTTTACTAATTCGATTTCTTAATCGGAATTTTGCTAAACTTTAATGAGTTGTCGGCGAGTGTCGATGACTCATTAGGTGTTTTATGTAAAACCAAATCGCTTGGAGCGAAGCGTTAAAATCGCTCGAGGTCAATATGAGTTGTGCTTTGCTTACCCAGATTCTCGATGACATCAAGACCGCCATGAAGGCTCATGATGCCGAAACGCTTGGAACTCTTCGTACGCTCCATTCTGACATCAAGAACGAAGCCATGAAGGCCGGTGCCGCTCCGGCTCAAATCATGGACACCATCACCGATGCGATGTGCATCGACGTCCTTGCCAAGAGCGTGAAGCAGAAGCAGGAATCCATCGAAATCCTCAAGAAGGGTGGATTCCTGGACAAAATTCCGGCCGAAGAAGCCTGCATCGCCCTTTATCGCAAGTACATGCCTGCCGAAATGACCGAAGACGAAGTCAAGGCTCTCATCGCCGAAATCAAGGCAGCGACCGGTGCTGCAAGCCCGAAGGACATGGGCAAGATCATGAAGGAACTTTCCCCGAAAGTCAAGGGCCGTTTTGACGCCAAGCGCGCCAGTGCTCTTGTGCAAGAAGCTTTGAAGTAGTAGGAAGTAGACTGTCAAAAGTAGGCCGTGAAAGGGGAAGGCCTTCCCCTGACTCGTACTCTGTGACTCGTCACCCCTTCTATGCGGGGCCTCAGACGCCGGCCCCGCAACACCCCGCTGTCATGCCCGGCTTGCCCGGGCATCTCCTTTTTTTGGTTCTAAAAAATTATATTGTTTGTATGGTCAAAAAATTCGGTTTATTCATTGTTTTGCTTTTTGTGTCGATGGCGTCGGCTTCTGGTATTTCTTGGAAAACATTTGACATCAAGTTCGGCCCTTCGTTGGGTGGCTGGCACGATGAATCGACTACGATGTTTGGTGGGATGCTTTCCATCGTAAAACCGCTGACTCCATACATTGGGGTTGGCGTCATGGCGGAAATCGCTACAGACGCTTCTGGGTGTGAAGATTGCGTTGATTATGATTTCAATGAGCTTTCCGAGGGAATTTTGGTTAATTTGATCGCGCCCCTGGGTCGTGGTTTCAGCTTGACTGCTAATTTCATGTTCCTTGTGAACTTCCAGGATGGGACTGTTGAAGGCCATGATTTTTACGCACCCAAGCCGATAGAAGCGTACGATGCAGAAGGAAATCATATCGACGTGTATAAATACATGCGAGAAACAAACAATGATGACTGTGGTTGCGAGTCGTCGGGGGACTACTACTTTGAATCGTTCATGTTCCGTTCGAATTTGGGAATTTCATGGCGCATGCAGAGCAATTTCTTTGGGCTGGAATTTTATCCGATCGACTTTGCTGTTGTGAGAGGCGGTGATTCGCGCATGACGTTCTCGTTGAACGCCATATTCCGTGTGTTCTAAATGAGAAATCTATATTTGATAATGTAGATTATCTTAGGAAAAAAAATGACTTCTGGTGAAGAAAGACGAATCCAAGAACTGGAGCTGCTCTACAAGATCAGTTCTATTCTGAACCAGAGCCTTGATTTTGAGACCGTCGCACATCCGGTGTTGCAGACAGTGGAATCGGTGATGGGTGTCGAGCATGCGACGTTGACTTTGTATAATCGCCATACCGGCGAAATTTCCATCGAAATTGCGGAGGGCTTGAGCAGCCGCCAGGCGAGCAAGGGCCGTTACAAGGTGGGCGAGGGCATTACCGGCCGTGTTGTTGAAACCGGCAAGCCTATTATCATCCCGTCTGTCGCAAAAGACCCGGACTTTTTGGACCGTACGGGGCGCGGCAAGACGGAGGACAAGGCGTTCCTTTGCGTTCCGATTATCATGGAACAGGAAGTTGTTGGCGCCTTGAGTGCCGACGAACACAATCCCGACGAAGCAAACCTCAACGACCAGATTCATTTGCTTGAAATTATCGCGCAGATGCTTGCGACGGCTGTGAAGCTCCGCCGTCAGGCCCGCGAAGAGAACGAAATCCTCAAGGCCGAAAACGAACGCATGGCGATGGAACTCAAGGCGCGGTTCCAGCCGGACAACATCATCGGCCGAACGCCCGAAATGCAGCAGGTCTATAAGCAAATCGACCAAGTCGCAAAAAGTCCGCTCCCGGCGCTCATTGTGGGCGAGGTGGGGACTGGTAAAGGTCTTGTTGCAGAAGCGATTCATTTCCGTTCCGACCGCAATTTGGGGCCGTTCGTGCGTGTGCATTGCGCGGCCCTCCCGGAGTCCGTTCTGGACCGGGAACTTTTCGGCAGCGAAAAGGGCGCCTTGGTTGGCGTCGTCAACGAGGCGCCGGGCCGCGTGGAGCAAGCCGAAGGTGGAACGCTATTCCTCGATGAAGTCGCCGAACTCACGCCGAACTTGCAGATAAAGTTGCTTCGCCTTTTGCAGCAGGGCGAAATGGAACGCGTAGGCGCCCGCTTTCCGAAAAAGGTAAACGTGCGCGTCATTTGCGCGACGACAAAAAACTTGCAGCAGATGGTCTCCGACGGCACCTTCCGTGAAGACCTGTATTACCAGCTACACATTGTTCCGATATATGTGCCGCCATTACGCAAACGCCGCACGGATATTGTGCTTTTGGCAGATTATTTTGTGGATCATTATTGCCGATTAGTTGGCAAAAATGTGCGACGCCTTGCACGCGGCACGATTGAGATGCTCATGAGCTATCCGTGGCCGGGCAATGTGCGCGAACTTGAAAACGCCATTGAACGTGCGGTACTTTTGACAGAAGAAGACGTCATTTACCCGCATCACTTCCCGCCGACAATCCAGACGGATGAGACAAGTGGAACTCCTGTAAGTGGAAACCTCAAGTTGATGGTCGAGGCCTACGAACGCGATATCATTTGCGATGCCCTCAAAAGCAGCAAAGGCAAAATCGCTGCGGCCGCCCGCAGTCTATCTACCACGCCTCGCATCTTGACATATAAAATAAACCAGCTCGGCATTGACCTCGCTGGCTTCGGAAAGTAAGTCGCAAATTGTGATATCGACTGTTGTTGTCTTGGCGATTCTAGAACTGTTCGATGAATTTGCGGACGTCTTGGGGAACCCAGGTATCTGCTGGTTTGCCGTTGTCTGAAGCGAGCCAATCGTGGGCGCCTTCCCAGGTGCAGACTCGGACAGGGAATCGCGGATCTACCTTCTTGAAATTGTAGCAAACGTGTGTTTTGCCCATGTCTTCGGTGTAGCGTTCCATAACTCCGATTTCGTCGCTGACGTCGGTAAAGTTCCCGTTGCCATCTTCGGGACCGTTATTCTTTAGGATTCGGGTAATGGCGTTGTCCAACCTGTCATAAGGACACAAATTGTCGCGGATACCATGAACTTCCATCCAGGCGATAGGTTTGCCTTTGTTTTCGGGCATATAGATGTTGTAGTCGGCTACGCTATAGGTAACCACGGCGCGGATTCGGTGCTGGAAATCCTGGGCCAGCGAGTTGCTGAACATGGCTCCGAAGCTGAAACCCGTGACAAATACTCGTGAAGTGTCGATGCAGAGGTTCTCTTCCAGGAGGCTCAACATTTCGGCAAAGAAAACGTGGTCCTTGTCGTCATCGTGGCGCCAAATATTGTAATCGGTTTCTCCTTTCGGGGCGACAAAGATGTAGTTTCCTTCGGTGTCCAGTTTCTTTTGTCCGTAATACGGCGAAAGGAAGGACAGGTTGTCGGTTGTCGATGCGATGTTTTCTGGGGATGAACCCATAAAGTAATTGGCGAATAGAATCTTGTAGGGCTTGTTGTTGTCGTAGTTCTCGGGCAAATCCATGTAGAATTCGCGCTGAAGGCCGGCACTCTGCATCTTGTAGAGTTTGGAGGTGCCGTTGCTTAAGACCTTTATGGCTTCCAGGGTGGATTGCGTCCCGCATCCCTTACTGGGGGTGGGCGCGTTTTTCAGCTCGTAAATGGGGAAGGAACTGTGATTGACTTGCGTACTGGAGCTTACAATGCTGGAACTGGAAGGAGGCGGAATTTCAGGCCCATTGGGGGTTGGAGAACTTGTGTCGTCTGAACAGGACAGGAGTGCTGTTGCCATCAAGGTGACGCATGCAAAATGGAATTTGAATCTTGTCATAAAAACTCTAATAGAGGTTGTTCTAAAAATTATTTAAGTAAAAAAAACGCCTCCATGTCAAACATAAAGGCTTTTCTTAATTTTTGAGGATTAGTTGAATGTGAACGTTGCTACGGCTGAAATCGAATTGAAAGATACCTTGCCTTCATAATTGAAAAATTTGCTCTTTGCAGAAGAATGATTGTACGACAAAGCCACACCGATGCCAAATTCGTTATTCACCCACCATTCTTTTCCGACAGACAAGTTGAAACTAAACTCGGGATCATAACTGGTAATGATTTTGCCAAAGAAGCAAAATTCGGTATAATCAGATATACCGGCAGATGCACTGAAGAAAATGTTTGTTTCGCCGGGGATGTAATAGGTAACGCCTATTCCAAATGCGAGCGCCTTGAAGCCATTGTTGTCATTGATAGGCAGGGTTTCTGAGGAGCCTTCTTTGTTTGAAAATTTAATGTCTGAAAATATAGTGCTCACATCCAACGTCGCATGTAGAATAAAGTTTTGGATAATGGCTCCGCCAATTTTAAATCCTGTTTCGATTTGGGATCCTTTGCTCTCCATCTTGACACCGTTTGCTTGGAATTCGTTCAGGAAGTTTCCGTAGCCGAATCCGATAGAGCCACTGAGAAAGAATCCGTCGTGGGTTTTCGGGGCCGAGACTGCAAATACGCTAACTGCAGCAAACACGATGGACAAAATGATTTTTCTCATGAACAAGTTCTCCTTTTGATATTCGGGGTTAAAAAAGCCTCTATGTAAAACACAGAGGCTCCATATAAGTTTTTATACAGTGATTAGTTGAACGTGTAGGATGCCACGATGGAGAACGAATTGGAGGAGGCTTCGTTCTTTTCACCACGATAGTTACCGTCAGCGGAGTGATGGGAGAACGAGAATGCTACGCCGAGAGCGTTTTCATCGTTCAGCCACCATTCTTTGCCGATGGTAATGTTGAAACCGAAACCGGTATCGAGATTGTCGAAGCTGTAATCGTTATTGTTGATGGTAATGTTGATGTCGGTAATTCCGAAAGAGGCGCTAGCGTAAATATTTTGTTCAGGGACAACGTAGTAAGTTAAACCACCACCGAGCATAAGCATGTTGAAACCGTCATGTGCAAGAGACTCTTCTTTGCGCCCGGCTTTGAATTCGAGGTCTGAGAAAATGGAGTTGCCAATGAACGTAAAATGAAGGATTAAGTTGGGGTATATTGTACCGCCGATTTTAAAGGATGCCTCAAAAGCGCCTCCATCGCATGTGATTTTGCCGATACCGCCCTCGATTTTATCTTCAAAGCTGGAATAACCTGCGCCCATTGTGGCGTTCAAGAAGAACCCGTCATGGGTTTTCGGGGCAGAAATAGCAAATGCGCTCACAGCAGCAAGCACGATGGACAAAAGAATTTTTTTCATATAATATTTTCCTGATAATTTTTTGTTTTACGCAAAGCTAATAAATCGAATTTTTTTTTCAAAGCGTTTTGATTTCAATTGTGTGTAAAAATACGTTTACATGCATCTTGGTGATACGGAGTTAGCCGTTTATCAGCATGTTCTTGTGTTTTTGGGTGCAATTTACCGCTCTCCTGATTACTATCTTTACTCACGTTATGATTATCCATTCCTTCAAAATGGGCTTCCAGTGATTGACAGGTCGTGCTTGCGATACTCTTAATCACTTACAACTATTAACTAATAACTACTAACTAGTAACTAAAATGCAATTCCGTCCTGTTAAAGAACAGCTTGAAATTTTAATGCGCGGCGTTACCGACATTGTGCCGCAAGATGAACTCGAAAAGAAACTTCAGAAGTCATATGACACCGGCGTTCCACTCCGTATCAAGATGGGCGTGGATCCAACGGCCCCGGATGTTCATTTCGGCCATACGGTCGTGATGCGCAAGCTCCGCCAGTTCCAGGATTTGGGACACACTGTCGTGCTCATCGTGGGTGACTACACGGCACAGATTGGTGACCCCAGCGGTCGCAACAAGGCACGCCCTCGCCTCAGCCATGAACAAGTGCTCGAAAACGCGAAGGAATACCAGGAACAGTTCTTCAAGGTCGTCCGCCGCGACCAGGTGGAAATCCACTACAACGGCGAATGGTTCTCCAAGCTCCCGTTCAGCAAGGTGACCGAACTCATGGGCCAGTTCACCGTGGCCCAGATGCTTGAACGCGAAGACTTCCACAACCGCTATACCGCAAACACGCCCATCAGCCTCCACGAGTTCATGTACCCCATGATGCAGGGCTACGATTCCGTCGCTATCCAGAGCGATGTGGAACTAGGTGGCACCGATCAGAAGTTCAACGTGCTTCGCGGCCGCGACTTGCAGCTTTTCGAAGGCATGGAACCGCAGATCGGCCTCTTCATGCCGATTTTGCTCGGTACCGACGGCAAGGTCAAGATGAGTAAGTCCATTGGCAACTACGTGGGCCTCAACGAGCCGGCCGACGTGATGTACCACAAGATTTACAGCCTCGCCGACAGCATTGTCGAAAACTGGTTTGAACTTTTGACGAACATTCCGCTCGAAGAAGTCAAGCAGATGATGGCAGACATTGCCGCAGGCAAGATGAACCCCAACGATGCTAAGCACCGCCTCGCTATCGATATCGTGACGCAGTACTACGGTGCTGAAGCCGCCGAGGCCGCCGCCGCCAAGGAACGCGAAATCCACAGCGGTAATGCCATCCCGAGCGATGCTGCCGAGTGCAGCGTGGCTCCCGGCAACTATGGCGCTCTCGACTTGCTCGTGAATATCAAGGCGTTTGCCAGTAAGGGCGAAGCCCGCCGCATGGTGCAGAACGGTGGCGTCAAGATTGGCGGCGAAAAGCTTGCCGACCCGCAGGCCTCCTTCGAAATCAAGGGTGGCGACAATCTCGTTGTCCAGGTGGGTAAGCGCAAGTTCTTCAAGGTGAACTTCTAAGGTCTGCGATGTCAAGGGAAATCTTAGTTCTCGGTTTGAATCCTGCATGGCAGAGGGTGTTCTTTCTGGATAAGTTTACTCCAGGCGAAGTGCACCGTATCTCCAAGGTCAAGGAATACGCGTCGGGCAAGGGCATCAACTGCTGTCGAGTGTTGCAGCTGTTGGGTGGGACGCCTCGTCTGATGCATTTTCTCGGTGCCGGGAACGGAGAAAAAATCTTTGATGAACTCTCTGCTTGCGGCATCCAGCAGGTGCCGATTTGGATTCGCGAGAATACCCGCATCTGCACGACGATTGCTTGCAACGGCGATACCACGGAACTCGTGGAACCGTCCCCGACGCTTGCTTCGTCCGAGAACGATGATTTTGCCCAGACATTGAACGACTATTGGGATTCGACACAGTACGTGGCTCTTTGTGGCACGTTCCCGCAGGGCTTCGACGTGAGGATGTTCAATGATCTTGACTTTAACGGCAAGCATGTCTTTGTCGATGCCATTGACGAAATCGATGGACTCCTCGAGAAAGGCGTTGACCTTCTCAAGATAAACATGCTGGAATACTGCAAATTGCTGGAACGCTTGAGCATCCCGTTGGTGAAGTCGAGTCCGCAGTTCTGGAAGATGACGGCTACGGCTGTTCTCGAACGCCTTCCGATAAAGAATCTTGTCGTGACGGATGAGGATTCTCCTGTTCGCGCTTTCCGCTTGGTTGAAAAGAAGTTCCAGGGTATCCAGTTGCAACCGGCGGCAGTCAACGTGAAAAATGATATTGGCGCTGGTGATTCCTTCTTTGCGGGCTGGCTTTATGCCTGCGATTTGGGACTCAGCTTCGAAAGCTGTTTGGCAAAGGCTACGGCTGTCGCTTGCGCCCGTTGCGAAGTCGAGCGTCCGTGGAATTTAAGCTTGGACCGCGTTGTCGAACTGGAAAACGAACTGGCGACAAAGGTCGAACGTCTCGAATAAAGGCTATGCCGATGGATGACCGTTTTGTTCCTTTGTTTGCCTTTGCATCAAATGTGGAATTTTTCGGTACGTTCCCGGATTGCTTGGAATTTGTTCGTCCTGACATTCGTTTGGGCGAAATCGTTGAATTGCCTGAAAATCGTGGCTTTGCCGTGGTGCTTGGCGTCGGGTTACTTGAGTTTGCTACAAATTTATCTGTTTTGCTCTCACGGCTTGCCGCTGATGGTCCTTTTACGCATGTGGTTCTTGCTGGAATTTGCGGCGCTTATCCCGATCGTGGATTGAACATCGGCGATGTTGTTCGTGTGGATTCCGAAAAAGTGGGGGACTTGGGCGTTGTCGAACGCAATGGCTCGTTTACGCCTTGGCACAAGGTTTGCGAGAATCCGGCGAAAGGAGACGTTTCTCCAACGTCTGCTCGTGTTTACGAATCATCGCCGCTGCGTGGCACTCCTGCCTGGCTAGAGTGTTTAAGGGCCGTTTCTGGCCTTACGGTCAACTGCTGCACGGGTACGGCCGTCATGGCTGCAGAACGCATCCAGAACTTCGATGTGGACGTGGAATCGATGGAAGGGGCGGCCTGCTTTTCCATTTGCCGGGCTTTTGGCATGCCCTGCTTCGAAGTCCGTGCCGTGAGCAATCTTGCGACCGACCGCGACAAGTCCACCTGGCGCATCGCTGATGCTTTAAAAGCACTGAACTCGCTTGTAAACGGTCTTTGAATCGTTGACTTTGCTCCGCAATTGGTCTCTCTGGAGGCAATGGGCTATGAGTTCGGGGCTAAAGCCCCATTGGGCTCGCTTCTACTCAAAGAGCATGACTCAACTAGAGAACTAAAGTTCTAAGTTTCGTATAGCTTCGGGCTTTTTTGCTAATTTCTAATTGCTTAACCTCAAAGGGCCGTAGGCCCGACCCCATACCACCCACTAACCACTATGAACAGACTGAAAGACGAACTATTGGTGCTGCTGGCGATAGATAACGGGATTATTCAAGTGATAGTCTTGTTTTCTCTCGTCTCTCGTCTCTCGTCTTTCGTCTTTCGTCTAAAAACATGCAACTATCTCTCGGTATTTCCACTTGCCCTAACGACACTTTCATTTACGAGGCCTTGATTCACGGGCTTGAAAATTCCCCGTTCGAATGGAAGGTCACGTACGCCGACGTGCAGACGCTCAACGAAATGGTGCTGCGCGGTGAACTGGATGTCGCTAAAATCAGTGCGCAGGTTTATCCTGGAATTAGAGAGACGTACCGTTGTCTCGGCTGTGGCGGCGCTATAGGCTATGGTTGCGGCCCACTTTTGCTCTCTTCATCGGGGAATGCGTTCGACCCGGCACTTCCGACGACGCTTCCTGGCTCAAATACGACCGCTGCGCTCCTTTTCAAGTTCTGGTATTCCCGCCGCTATAAGGACGCTCCCAAGCTTCGATATGCGCTTTTTAACGAGGTCTATCAGGGACTGCTTAGCAAAAACATGCCTCAAGGAGTTACTATCCACGAACACCGTTTTACGTGGAAACGCGATGGTCTCCATCTGTTGCAGGATTTGGGCGCATTTTGGGAACAGGAAACGGGAGCGCCGATTCCGCTGGGTATTGCCGTTGCGAAAAAGGAACTGGGCTATGCGACTATTGAATCCGTCGAAAATGAAATTCTCCGCAGTCTCCAAATAGCTCGCCAGAGGAGCAATCCTTTGACGCCTTTTATTGTCGAAAAAGCGCAAATTGATGACGATGAAGTCATCAAGTCGCACATCGCGATGTTCGTGAATGATTTCTCCGAAAATGTCGGAGAGGCGGGTTGGAGGGCTCTTGAAAATGTGTGGCGGTTATCACACTGTTGATAAGCTGTTGAGTTGTCTAAAAGCTATGTAATAGTTTGTAAACGTAAACGTAATTTTGCAAAACGGCGAATTTTTAGCAAAAACTTTATTTATTTTCCAAAAAGCATCTTTTTTTGGAGTTTGCTTATGAGTTTAGTGAACGATCTTGAACAAGAAATCGAAAATTTCAAGCGCGAATATGAAAAGTTCGAACGCGGTAACAAATCAGCTGGCACGCGTGCCCGCAAGGTCTTGCAGAGTATCAAGAAAACCTGTCAAGAAATCCGTGTTTCAATTCAAGGTGCAAAGAAGGAGGAGGAAAAGGACGATCTTCCTAGCGAGGATTGACAGATAAATTTTCCATGAAAGGCTATACCTGTGTTTTTTTTTACACGAAAAATGGCGTTTTTGAAGAAAATCATTTGACTAAAGTCATTTTTGAAGGTATATTCCCACATGGGTTTTGTGTTTGCCAAACTGGCAAGCGTATGTTTAACGAATTTAAGTGTTCTATGATTGGAGAAACGTAGCAGTATGACCCTAAAGAAACTGGTCTTAATTACGGCCGGGGCGATGCTTCTTTCTGGAACCGCCATGGCCAAGAATATCAATGTGCCGGGCGATTTCGCTAAGATTGCTGATGCTCTCGGAAATGCGGATGCCGGGGATACCATCCTTGTCAAACGCGGTGTTTATAATGAAAACATCACCCTTATCATGGGTGTTGTCCTCAAGGGCGAGGACCCCTTGACTACCATCATTGATGGTGGGCGTCGAGGTCCGACCGTCATGGGTACTTCGGGCGCCGAAATGTCGCACTTCACAGTGAGGAACGGTCTCGAAGGTATCCTTTGCGAAAACGCAGCTCCCTACATTCATCATTGCTATGTGATCGATAACCACGCAACTGGTATCGGTGCTTTTATTTCCTTGCCTTGGCTCCGCAATAACGTGGTCTATGGCAACCGCTGGTCCGGCATTCTCGCCTGGGGTGCAAAGTCGCTCGACGCCTACGTCGAACAGAACGTCGTGCTCCGCAACGGCTACTCTGGCCTTGCTCTGAAGGGCCCGACCAACATTATTGCCCGTAACAACATCTTTATGGAAAACCACTACTACGGTGTGTTTGCTGACCCGGCTGCCGGTCAGACGAAGGTGGAGTACAACAACATCTACAAGAACTACTACCCGTTCAACCAGTTCATCAAGGTGAACCGCACGAACGTGTCCTTGGACCCGAAGTTCATCAGCCCGTCTCTCGGCAAACCGAACTTCTTCTGCCAGTCCACCTCGCCGATGATCAAGCGCGGTAAGGGCAAGCTGGATATCGGTCTTACGGCAACGGAAGTCGTGAAGGAAGAAGAAGTCGTCGAGGAAACCCGCAATCCGGATACCGATGGCGATGGCCTTTGCGATCCGTGGGTTTCTGAAGAAGGCCTTGCCGAAAAGTATGCCGGCACCTGCACGGGCTTCGATAACTGCCCGGAAGAAGCCGAAGACTTTGACGGCTACCAGGACGACGACGGTTGCCCGGATGCTGACAACGACCGCGACGGTCTTTGCGACCCGTGGGTTGAAGCTAAGGGTATGCTTTCTCAGTATGCTCACATCTGTAAGGGCGTTGACCTCTGCCCGGAACAGGCTGAATCCTTGAATAGCTACAAGGACGAAGATGGTTGCCCGGACGAAGTCCCGCAGCCGCCGAAGAAAGTCTTCGTTCTTGAAGGTGTGAACTTCGAATCCGGTAAGTCCACCATTACTCAAGACTCCTACGTCTCCTTGATGAAGGTGGTCGATATCATGGAAACCTTCCCGGAATCTACGTTTGACATTGTCGGTCATACCGACAACATCGGTAGCAAGGACAAGAACATGACTTTGTCTGCAGACCGTGCAAACGCAGTGAAAAACTTCCTTGTCGAAAAGGGCATTGCCGAAAGCCGTATGACAACGCAAGGCTTGGGCGATACAAAGCCTGTTGCATCCAACAAAACACCTGAAGGACGTGCGCAGAATCGTCGTATCGAATTCATCCGCACGGATATTAAGTAAAAGGAGTAGGTGATGTTGCATAAGAGTTTCATCAAAACGTCCGCAATTGGACTTGCCGTAGCAAGCACTTCTTTGTTCGCTGAGGCAACCTACACGCCGAATAAGTATCAGCAGAATGACTGGTTTGCAGAATTTGGTGGTAACACTTCCATGTATGTGAACCCCGCTGGTATTTCTGAAACTGATCAGCTTGAATTCAGCGCAGCATTTTTTAGCACCATCAGTGGTGAAGCCAGCCAGGAATATGTCAGCTTGACATACCCGATTGACTACAAGCACACTTGGGGCATCTCCCTTTTCGAAAACGGTGCTTCCATTGAAGGTGGCCAGTCCTATAGCGAAATTGCCGCATTGTTCGGTTACTCCTATAGACTGATGCATTTCCTCTCTCTCGGTATCGACCTCTCTGTCTTGTACATCAACCAGTTTGATGAACTCAAGCAGCTCACTGTCGGTGCTGACGTAGGTTTGAGCTGGAACCCGCTCGCTTCTTCGAAGTACGGTTACTTGCTCATCGGCGTTGCCGTCCAGAACCTCCTTGCCCCGGCCGTCAGCGAAGCTGAAGGCGACGGAAGCTTCAAGTTCGTTCTCATGACTGCAAAGGACGCCTACAAGATTCCGACGAACCTCAACTTCTCCCTCTTCTGGCGCGGTTTCAACCGTCTCCTCGAAATGAAGGCAGAACTCTCCTTGATCGACATCATCCACGATGCTGATGAAGGTGGTAAGGGTGCCAATCTTGAAATGAGCTTCACCTTGACCTACTACCTCTCTTCTCACCTCGGCGTTCGCGCCCGCTTCACGAAGGAAGGCTATCCGGTCATCGGTGCTACGGTCAACGTGAAGGATGTGAGCATCTTCCGTTACCTCGCTCTTGACCTTGAAATGTCTCATGACGACCTTTGGGCCAAGAAGAACCGTGGCTTCGTTTGGGCTGTCAAGCTGACCAGCCGCTTCGGTGACACTCGTGAAGAGAAAATCGGTGAAGAACGTTATCGCCGCTTGAAGATCGAACCTGAAAACGACTACCGCGCTGCTATGCGTCTGTACTTGAACCGTCAGTTCCTCGAAGCTGCTTATGCCTTCGGTAAGGTCCAGACCAAGTACCCGGCATTCCACTTGGTGGACCAGGCTGCGTTCTACAAGGCAAAGTCTTTCGAAAACCTCCGTATGCATAAGGCCGCTAAGAATGTGTATGAAGACGCTATCAAGCGTTATCCGCAGAGTGACCAGCGTGCTAAGTATCACTTCCAGTTGATGAACATCGACTATAAGGAAGGCAAGTATACGGAAGCCATGAACAAGTATCAGAACATTGCGCAGAAGTTCGGCGAAAGCGACGTGAAGGCTGACGCTGACTACGTTGCCGGCCAGATCAAGTTCGAACAGGGTCTCTATCAGGAAGCTGTTGACTTGCTCGCCTCGATCCTTCCGGGTAACGCAAACTACTTCTATGCTCGCTATACCATGGGTATCGCTAACAGCCGCATGGGCAAGTTTGATGAAGCTGAAAACTGCTTCCGCGATATTACGGAACAGCCGGTTTCCAACCAGTCCGAACGCGACTTGCAGGATGCCGCGAAGGTGAAGCTCGGTCACTTGTTCTTCTCTGGTGAAAAGCCGGACATTGCTCAGGCTGCCCAGATGTATGGTCAAGTGCAGAAGGGTTCTCCGGTGTTTGACGAAGCTATGCTCGGTATCGCATGGTCCTTCCTCAAGGTTCACAAACCGGATGACGCTATCAAGCCCGCAAAATGGATCATCAGCAATCTTCCGGAATCCTTCCTCGTTTCTGAAGCTTATCTCGTGGTAGGTTACTGCTACTTCATGAAGAAAGATTATCAGAACGCTCTTGAAGCTTTGACTGAGGCTGAAAAACGCACTGAACAGCCGATTGTGTCTGTTGCCGCTCGCGACAGTGCTCGTCAAGCGTATGATGCCATGCAGAGCCAGTTCGACTCCGTTCAGGTTCTTGCCTTGGATCTCGCTCGTCAGTTGCCGACTCCGCGTGTGGAAAGCAAGCGTGAAGCTTTGCGTCCGACGTTCGACAAGGCTAATCAGGCTATTGAAGATTATGCATCGTTCATGCAGAGATCTATCCAGAGTGACCGCTTCGAATCTAACCGCAAGCGTATTTTGGATGATGCTGGCTTTACTAAGGCCACCCTCTTGTCCAAGATGGGCGGTGTTGGCGGCGGATCGAAACCTGCGTTGCCGTCTGACGTTGAACAATTGGGAGATGACCTGTAGAAATACGGGTTTTTTCCCTTATTATATGAAATCATAGGTGGATAGAGAACGATGAAAAATCTAATGCTCGTCTCGGCAATTGTTTGCTCCTTAGTCGGAACATCATTTGCTGCATCGGATCCGTGTAAAGAAAAAACGACCGAAGCAAAGAATCTATACGCAAAGTGTAAATCCATTGGAAAAGGCAATTCTGGTTATGAACAGTGCGCCAGTTCCTATAGAGTTCTCAAGAACCAGGCCGAACAAGCCTGCCGCTCAGGTGGCCTTGATGAACAGGGTATGCGCGATGCTATTGCGCAGTGGGAAAAACAGGTTGAACGCTGCAAAGGTAAAATCAGCAACCGTTGCGCAAGCTCCTTGCAACAGCTCGGTCACTACCAGTTCCAGCTCGAAGAAAAGCAGTTCCTCGACAAGAACGCCCAGTATGAAGAAGATGTCGCATGGTGCGCCGACCGCGATAACAAACCGCCAAAGTGCGCTAACATAAATCAGTTCCCGAAGGCCGATCACCAAAAGTCTCTTGGTTACTTCCTCGAATACATCGACAAGTACCCGAAAGAAGCCAAGGCTCCGACTGTGATTTATCAGGCCGCAGCTGTGCAGGAAGCTAGTGGCGAAGATGAAAAGGCTTACAAGCTCCGTATGCAGCTTGTCAAGGACTTCCCGGATCACGGTCTTGTGCCGAAGGCATGGCTCCGTATCGCTGAATACCACTTCATGAACCGCAAGTTCAAGGACGCTATCGCCGCCTATAAGAAGGTGACGGGCTTCGAGAACCTTACGGGTAAGGAAGCGGCTCTTGCCATGTACCACTTGGCGGAATCTTACTACAACACCGCTGAATACGAAATCGCAGCTAAGCAGTACTACGATTACATCGTCGGTGCAGACAAGGGTAAATATCCTGCTGACTTGCGTGGTGAAGCTATGGACTTCATGGCAGCCTCCTTCTCCGACCTCGAAGGTGGTGGTGTTGCCGAAGCTGAAGCTTTCTTGAAGGACAAGAAAGTTCCGTTCAAGGACTCTGTCTATTACCGTATCGGTATGAAGAACAAGGACCATGACCGTAACGAAGAAGCTGTCCAGTCCTTCAAGCGATTGATGAACATCAACCCGGACTATATCGACGCTCCGCTCGCCGATATCGCCATGATTGAAATCTTGATTGTCCAGCAGAAGTTCGAAGACGCTCAGGCTCACCGTTACGAAGTCGTGAAGCGTTATGACCGCAACTCCTCTTGGTACAAGAAGAACCAGAAGTATCCGGAATCTGTGAAGAATGCTGAAAAGGCCATCCGTGGTGCTATGCTCGACATTCCGCAGTATCACCATGCTCAGGCTGCCAAGCTCACCAAGGAAGGTGACATCGAAGGTGGCAAGAAGCAATATACCAAGGCTATCGAAGCTTACGAAGCATTCTTGAAGCGCTATGCCAAGGAACCGACCTGGGACGAATACAAGGTTCACATCAACCTCGCTCTCGTTTATCAGGAAATGGGCCAGCATGCTAACGCTGCCAAGATGTTCAACTGGATCGTCGAAACGGATACGACTCGTTATGGCCGCCGTGAAATGGGTTCTGCCAACCTCCTCTCGAAGGATGAAGCTGGTTACAACGCCGTTCTCATGATGGACCAGGCTCGCGAAAATGCTCGCAAGACCAAGGCTAATGACGATGCTGTCCAGGCATACAGCTTGCCGGAAACCAAGGCTTACTTCGACCAGGTCGATAAGTACATGGCTAAGTTCGGCAAGAACAAGGAAGCCGCAGAACTTGCATACAACGCTGCTATCGTCCATTACGACGCCAAGCAGTTCAGTGTTGCTGTGAACGTCCTCCGCAAGCTGAAGCAGGACTTCCCGAAACACCAGTACATTTTGCTCATCAGCCGTATGCTTGCTCAGTCTCTCCTGGAATCCAACCAGCTCGATGAATCTCTCACCGAATTTGAATGGCTCCTCAAGCAGTACAAGGCCAAGGAAACTCGCAATGACTCCATGGCTGCTGAAATTGAAAAGGCTATCGCTTACGTTCTCTTCCAGAAGGCTGAAACCTCTGTGAAGAACGGCAAGACTGAAGCCGGTGCCAAGGCTTACTTAGACCTCGTCAAGCGTTATCCGACCATCGACATTGCCGACAAGGCAATCTTCGAAGCCGCTGCCGCTTACGAAAGCCTGAACCAGTTCAACAAGGCTGCTGAAACCTTCATGCTCCTCCCGAAGAACTACAAGAGCTCTCCGCTTACGGTCAAGGGTATCTTGCGTGCCGCTAGCAACTACAAGAAAGACAAGAAGCCGGTGGTTGCTGCCCAGACGTTCTTGTTCATTACAGACAACTTCCCGCAGGATTCCATGGCTTTCCCGGCAATTGGCTTTGCCGCTCAGACCTATGACTCCATCCCGGATAAGAAGCAGGCTGCTATAACCTTCGAACTTGCATACAAACGTTATCCGAAAAACGAAGAAACTCCGTCCTTCCTCTATAGCGCTTGCTTGAGCTACGACGAAGCTAAGATGACAAATGAAGCTATTCGCTGCTCCAAGGACCTCGTTCGCGATTACCCGAAGAGCTCCTACGCTGTTGACGCTGCCTTCTCTATCCCGATGGCATACGCTAACGCCAAGAAGTGGGACCTCGCCATTCAGGAATACCGCAACTTCGTGAAGATGTACCCGGATGACAAGGAAAAGCTGATTGCCGCCTATATCGGCATGGCTCGTGCCTACCGCGCTCTCAAGGACGAAGACAACTCTGTTGATGCTTACGTGAAGACCCTCGAAGCCTACGACAAGTACGGCTTGCAGATCAAGAACGCCGATGCCGCTATCCCGGCTGAAGCCGCTTACTACATGGGTGAACACGAATACAACAAGATGACTCCGGTTGTTTTGAAGGGCAAGGAAAAGGAAAAGGCCAAGATCGTCAAGAGCTTGGTTGATATCCTCCAGAAGGCTATGGGTCACTACTCCAAGTCTGCTGCCTACGCATCTGAAAAGTGGACCTTCCGTGCCACGAACAAGATGGGTATGCTCTTCGTGACGATGGCTGCAAAGATTCGTGAACAGCAGCTCAACGGTAAGAAGGAAGAAGAAAAGTTCGCCGAACGTATCGGTATCGTGCAACAGCTCCCGGCTTACTATGAACAGGCTCGTCCGATCTTCCAGAAGAACATTGACCTCGCTCGTGACCAGGGCTTCTACAACAAGGATGTGATTGCCGCAGAAATGGGCTACATCGAAATGTACTACCAGGGTTGCGCTGTGTTCGTCGAAGTTGCCGATGCGTTTGCCAGCTCTCCGATTCCGGATAGTGCTTTGATTGTCCGCGAATATATCGGTCAGGGCATGGTGAAGGATGACGCTATTACGGCTGCCCACGAAGACTTGGAAGCCTACCGCGAAGAATTGAACAACCGTTCTGACGCTGCCAAGCAGCTCGCCATCCCGCAGTGCGCTACGGGTATCAAGGCCTCTGCTCATTACGGCATCGATAACGAATGGACGACCAAGCTCTACGAAACCTTGAGAAAGTTGGACGAAAACAACGAAGATCTCAATACGAAGATCGAAAAGTTCGATCCTTCGACCCTCTTTGCTGACCCGTCTTACTTCAAGCTCAAGGCCCGTATCGAACAGATTGAAAAGTCTGACGCTATGACCTTGGAAGAAAAGGTTACCACCTTCCGTAACATCGTCAAGGAAACTAAGGACGAACGTACCAAGCTTGAAGAAGAACTCGCCAAGCTTAAGGAATGGACCGCTAACCCGAGCTTGATCCCGGCCTCTGAAAGGGGTGTGGAAGCTACTTCTGAATCTGTGTCCGACGATTCCGCTGTTGAACAGACTTCTAAGAAGTCTAAGAAGTCCAAAAAGGAAAAGAAGGCCAAGAAAAAAGCCAAAAAAGGCAAGAAAAAATAGCGGTAAAAACTATTTTACGGGGAATCCTTGTTCATGGGATTCCCTTATTTCATTGGGCTTGAGGGCGATTGCTATGCGGTAAAGAAAGTTTTACTACAAATAATCTCCCATAATGGTTCAAAAAAAAATAAATATGAACAAAGATTATCAAAAACAACAAAAAAACAATAACTCAATTAAAGGAGTCTCTAATGTCTAAAATGCTTCAATCCTTCAGCCCTGAATCTGATGGTTACCAGTTCATGTGGATCATCTTGGTCGTGTTCGTTATCGGCCTTGGTTTCTCTCTTGAACGTTTCTTCTACATCATGGTGAAGAGCTCTAAGGGCCGTGCCAAGTTCATGGCTGATTTCGGTAAGCTCGTTATGCAAAACCAGCTGGAACAGGCTCTCCAGTTCGCTAAGAGCTCGAATCTCCCGATTGCTAAGGTTATGGACGCTATCGTTGGTGCCAAGCTCAACTGCAAGGATGCTGACAAGGCTCGCGATATGATGGTTGCTGCTTCTGACGCTGTGTTCCTCACTGAAGCTCCGCGCCTCACTCGTTACATCTCCATCATTTCCGTTATGGCTTCCATCTCTACGTTGCTCGGACTTATGGGTACGATTTACGGTCTGATCTATACATTCGACGCTGTGGCTAACAAACCGGCTTCTGAACGTGCTAAGGCTCTTGCTGACGGTATTGCTATCGCTATGGGTACTACGCTCCTCGGACTTCTCTCTGCAGTTCCTCTCCTCGTTATCGTCGGTCTTCTCAACATGAACTCCGAACGTCTCATCCAGGAAATGGAAGAAAAGGGTCTCAAGATTATCAACTCCCTTTCCTAATTTGATAGAGAAAGTTCATTTAAACTGGAGTTTATAAAACATGGCAAAACAAATCAAGAAACCAAAAAAAGTCGAAGAACCGGATTTGCTTCCGGCGATGGGCTTGTTTACCATCTTGATTCCTATGCTTCTGACCATGACTGCTTTCTCCAAGCTCGCTATCGTCGAAGTCAATCTGCCTGAACGCAGCCAGATGATTATGGACGATCAGACGCCTCCTCCACCGGATGAGCAGGCTTTGAACTTGTCACTCGCCATCGCTAGCGAATACCTCGTTATCGGTGCACGTGGTGGTTTCCAACCGAACGTCTATTTTAAGGAAATGTGGACGTTCCGTTGCAAGTCCGATGCCCAGCTTGTTACTTATGCGATGGAAGATGTCAAGAGTGCAGTTGAAAGTGGACATGGACCGAAGTGCAAGAATGGCACAGAGATGGACAAAGAGAAGTATCTCTACGAAATCGAAACCATCGAACTGTGGGCCATTCAGAAGGAATCTGAAGAAGATCCGGGTCGCGTGATCTGGGCTGCATACAAGAATGACGGTAGTGCTGAAGAAGCTCACGCCGACAGTGCTTTCGTCGATGGCGCTAACAACTTCTTGTCTCTCCCGGGTGAAGGCCCTGGTGGTCTTCAGAAGCCGGCTGCCCTCAAGGCTCCGACTCCTGGCATGGCTCTTGCTACATTGCAGCCGAACTCTGCCCGTACTCTCAAGCCGGGTGACAAGACTATGATTTACCCGCTTTCCGCATACGATCTCATTGCTAAGGATTTGATCGCTATCCATACTCAGTTCATCGATTTGGACGACGTTGATAATATCATCATCGTTGCAAACGACGACTCTCAGTTCGATAAGATCATCCAGCTCATGGACCGTGCCAAGGAAGCTGGTTTCAGCAAGATCAACCTTGCTAAGTTGGGAGGTTAATCATGGCTAGAAAAACTCGTAAATATAGCGAAGACGTACCTTTCTCCTTGACGTCCATGATGGACATGATGACCATCATCTTGGTGTTCATGATCAAGAACATGGACGCTGAAGGTCAGCTTTTGACCCAGGCTGAAAACTTGATTCTTCCGATCTCGACCTCCAAGGTCCAGCCGAAGGAAGTTTCTTTGACTGTCGTGGTCGATGCTAACTACGTTCTCGTTGACAATGAACAGGTGGTTCCGACTGCCGACGTTCTCGCTCAAGAAGATCTCCTTGTCACCAAGGTTGATGAAGTCTTGAAGGACCGTCGCGCTATCGAACAGGAACATGCCCTCAAGATGGGTCTTCCTGCCGATGAAGCCGGTCACATCATTGTCCAGATTGACAAGAACATCCCGTATGATGCGATGTACAAGGTGATGGCCACCTGTGGCTACTCCGGTTACACGAATATCGCATTCGCCGTGATGCAAAAGAACGGCGGGGAGGAATAATCAATGGCAAAGAAGAATATAGATCCGTTTATTGCGTCGCTTATGCCGGAATCCGACAAGAAGATGGGCGCGATTGCCGGTGTCTCTCTTGTGATTGCTTTGGCGATGTGTATTTGGGCTTCCATGTACGAACAGGTCGTGGCTGAAGTCGTTTTCGACAACGCAGACTCTGTTGACCTTACTACTTCCATGCAGATTGAGCAGAAGGAAGAAAAGAAGGAAGAAAAGAAGCCTGAACCGAAGAAGCCTCGTAAGAAAGCTGGTGGCGGTGGTAAGCCGCGTGGTAAGGGTCAGCCGAACGCTCCGCAGACTCGCGGCGTGCTCAAGCTCCTCACCGCTCAGACCAAGAACGCCTCCGCTGCTGCTTATGACTTGATGAAGAACCAGAAGTTCACCAAGGACATCGATAAGGTGCTCAAGGACGTGGCTGGTCTCCAGACGACGGGTAAGACCGTTCTCGGTGGCCGTCGCGGTAAGGCTGATGGTGGCTTCAACGAAGGTTACGCAGAAGGTGGTTCCGGTGGTATCGGTGACGGCCTCGCAGGCCTCCTTGGCGGTGGTGGCGGTGGTATCGCTACCAAGGCTAAGGGTTCCATCAAGACGCCGTCCATGCGCGATATCGACATGGGTGCCGGTGGCGGATCCCGTTCCGCAGCGGACATCATGAAGGTCGTGCGTCAGCGTACTCCGGGCCTTCGCCACATCTACAACAAGTGCTTGAAGAAGAAACCGGGATTCCAGGGTAAGGTTACCTTGAGATTCACGATTGCTCCGGGTGGCGAAATCATCAGCATTTCTAACGTGTCTTCTACGACGGGTTATCCTGAATTTGACAACGAAATCAAGAACGCTGTCAGCCGCTGGACCTTCAGCAAGGTGAAATCCGGTAACACGACGGTTACAATTCCGTTCACGTTCTCCGAATAATTCACTTGGAAAGCTTGAAAAAAGGCTAGACGAAAGTCTGGCCTTTTTTTGTTTTTATAGAATCTCTAAAAAAAATCATATTTTCTTAAATTCTTGTTGCGTTTTTTATTTTATAAAACTAACTTTATAAAAGAATTTTCAATAGGAGTTATTCCATGAACTTAAAAACTGTAGCCGCCGTGGGCACCGCATTCGGGATCCTTGGTGTAGGGTCTGCCTTTGCAACATTCGCTCGTATCGAATCTATGGGTAAGAATACGACTTACATCATGGATGACGTGAGCATCTTTGATAACCCGGCAAACATCAACCTCTATTCCAACTACTTGATTGGGGAATTCGGTCCCTATACGCAGGATGTCGAGATCGGAACGAACCGCGATCCGCAGCATCCGAACTTCGGAGGCATTTTCGCCATTTCTCTTGGCGATGCCAACAATCCGGATCCGCGTATCTCTATCGGTGGTCTCTTTGGCCGCATCAATTCCGAACTCATCCAGTACTTGCCGGATGTTGTGATTGGCGAACGCGGCGAACGCACTGCAGTTCCTGAAACGGTCACGAACTTTGACGGTTTCTTGGGTGGTACGCTCTCTAACGGCAATGCTTGGGGTTTGCATGTGTATATTGCACAGCAGGACGGCGGCGACATGGGCGAAGACGGCAACTATCAGGCTAAAGATGGCGCCTACGCTTCTATCGTTCAGGCGGACGGTGGTTTCAACTTCCAGATTTCGAACTCCTTCGACTTGGAAGGCTCTCTCGCTTTGGCCCGTATCCAGTACGGTCCGGAACACCACAGCTTCTTCGATGACGGAAACTTCTCGTTCCTCATCAAGTCTCGTGCCTTCTTTACGATGGATGCTATTAATGGCGAACTCGTTCCGGCCTTGAACCTCAAGTTCATTGATGCTCCGGGCTTGGATGAAAAGCATGCTCAGGTGGGTGTCGGTATCAACGTCGCCCTTGACCGAGGCTTCTTCTGGATGGGCTTGGACTTTATTTGGAACAAGAGAAAGGCTCATGACTGGATCTTCGATTCCGAATCCAAGACTTGGACTTACGATTCCCGTAACGAAGACCACAAACACTGGGATGAACGTACCGATGTCGGTGGCTTGATCAGCTTCGGTATCGAACGTAACATCTGGTGGGATTGGTTCGTTATCCGCGTCGGTGGTCAGAAATCCATCCTTTACACGGATTGCGAAGTCAACAACAAGAATGCGGACAAGTATAACGACAAGCAGTACGGCATCTGCAAGGATGACGGCAACTTCTTCAGCACGAACCCGCTTGGTGACGGAACCTCCAAGGACCACATCGGTTTCGGTTTCGGCATCAACATCGAAGAAAAGTTGAAGATCGACGTGACCGTTGCTGAAGACCTGCTCTTTAGGAATCCGTTCCAGGGCGAAGGCAGACTCTTCTCCAGAATCTCTGCAACGTATTCGTTCTAGGGTGCCTTCGGCACAGTTAGGAGTTTGAAGTTACTAGTTACTAGATTGCATCTTCAAGATTCTCTAGTAACTACTAACTATTAGCTAGTAACTAAGTTCCGGTAACTCTTAACTATCACTAGTAACTAGCCCGTAGGGCGAAGTAACTATTAACTAGTAACTAAAAAAGAAAAGCTCAATCTAGAGCTTTTCTTTTTTTTTTTATTTTATAGCCATGAAAAAGATTTTATCCCTCCTGATTCTCGCTTTGTTTTTTTCGTCGTGTTCTGAACCGACGGAACGCATCGAAAAGAAACTCCTTCCGTACTTGCAGGAAGACTTGAAATTCATGGTGGCGGAAGCCCTGAATGCGAACACGAAAAAAGAGGATTTGCTCGAAGAGCCGTACTACAAGATTCGTGATTTTAGGTTGTTCGAAGGCGCCGAGGCGGAGATTTATGCGGCGTATGTCGAAGTCGATTTTTACATCTACAGGAACATGGCCCTTTACGCCAAACGCAAGTATCGTTATGAGGTTCATGGCAGGCATTGGGACCGCTATTACAAAGTTCTAAAATTTGGTAAAGATAAAACGCCTTGATTGTTAAATTGGGATTGTTTTTAATTATATTTCAAGACGGGATATTTCTTTAGAGGATTAAATTTTGTTTGGACTTTTTTCTTGCGATATCGGTATCGATTTGGGTACCGCGAATACGCTTGTCCATGTGGCTGGACAGGGCATTGTTATTAACGAACCGACCGTGATTGCTGTTGACCGCAAGAGCAATCGAGTGACTGCCATTGGTGGCGAAGCGAAGAAAATGCTCGGCCGTACGTCTGGCGAGAGCCGTGCGATACGTCCTATGCGAGACGGCGTGATTGCGGATTTCGAACTTGTCGAGACGCTCTTGCAGACGTTTATCAAGCGTGTTTTGCGCTATCCGTTGTGGGTGGTAAAACCGCGTGTGGTGGTTGGCGTTCCGAACGGAATTACCGAAGTGGAAACGCGTGCCGTGATTGACGCCATCAAGATGGCAGGCGCAAAGGAAGTCCATCTGGTCCACGAACCGATGGCGGCCGCTATCGGTATGGGCATCCCGGTCGAAGAACCTGTCGGCAACATGATTGTCGATATTGGCGGCGGTACGTCCGATATCGCCGTGATTGCCCTCAACAAGTCCGACTGCAACGGTTCCGTGCGCGTGGGCGGTGACGAAATGGACGAAGCCATTGTGCGTTACCTGCGTACAATGTACAACCTCTGCGTGGGCGAAAGCACTGCGGAACAAATCAAGATCCAGATTGGTTCTGCAAGTCCGCTTGAAGAAGAATTGACGATGCAGGTCAAGGGCCTAGACTTTATCGCCGGTATGCCGCGCACAATTCCTATCGGGAGTGCCGAAATCCGCGAAGCCATCAACGAGCCGGTGACCGCGATTATCGAAGCCGTGAAGCAGGCGTTGAGCATTACGCTCCCGGAACTTTCTGCCGATATTTACGACAAGGGCATTATCCTCACGGGTGGTGGCTCGCAATTGCGCGGTCTTGACGAACGTATCCGCAAGGAAACGGGACTCTCGGTGAATGTGATTGACGATCCGATGACGTGCGTTTGCAAGGGTGCGGCCCGTATTCTTGAGGACTTGGACAAGTACCGTCCGGTCTTGATAGCTTCATCGACGTAATTTTTGAAAATCCACTTCGATGCTTAGAGCTTTTCGCTTTATTGTCGATTTGTTTACTCAAAGGCATGGCGTTGTCGCTTTTGCCTTTTTTCTCGTTTTAGGGATTCTTATGCACGAGGCCTCCACGGAGGTGCGCGAGAGCGTTGTCGATAAGGCGCTTTCGACGGTGTTCTATCCCGTGCAACTGCTGATATCGTCTGTCAACGACTTTAAGTCCTTGCAGGCCGAAAACGACCATCTGAAGGCGGAAAACGCAAGGCTGCGCCAAGAGACTTACCATGCGAGTGAGGGCTTGCAGGAACTGGCCAGGCTTCACACGCTCGTACGCTTTGACGACAAGTGGGACTTCCCGATTGTGACGTCTCGCGTGGTGGGGCATAACCCCGGGCGTTTCCTGACGACGCTTGTCATCAACCGCGGAACGCATCATGGTGTCAAGGAGAACATGCCGGTGATGTCGATGAACGGGCTTGTCGGGAAAATCTCAAAGGCGATGCTGACGCATTCCAGGGTGCAGCTCCTTGTTGATCCGAACTTGAAACTTTCTGTGCTGGAGCGCCGTACTCGCGTTGTTGGCTTTTTGGAATCCGTAGATGGACATTTGCTTTCGGCGATGATTCCCTCCCATGCGGGCGTTGCTGAGGGCGATACGCTCATTACGTCGGGGCTTGGCGGCATTTTCCCGAAGGGTATTCCTGTGGGAACGGTACATAAGGTCCGCAAGGCGGATTTGGATGTGATGAGTCTTATGGACGTGGAGCCGTTCCAGGAATTTTCCACCTTGGAAGAAGTGTTCGTGATGCAAAAGGAACCGGATTGGATTATCCAGGAGCTGCTCAATGAGTAACGGTGGGTGGCTCAAGACTCTTTTGCTGTTTGTTCTGGTGTTCGCCGTGCAATCGACTGCTGGCGAATGGCTCCAGATATTAGGCATAGGGCCTGATTTCGTGGTAATCTTCGTGGTGTCCGTTGCTCTTCGTTTTGGGGCCGCTACGGGCTGTTTATGGGGCTTTCTGGCGGGGTTTACGCAAGATGTCTATGCTCCGGTGGAATGGCTTGGCGCCAATTCAATCGCGATGACTATCGTGGGGTTTGCCGTGGGGCAGCTCGAAGAACATTTTCTCACCTTGTACGTGCCTGCAAAAATCGGTGTTCTTGCGCTTGCGTTCTTTGTGAACGACTTGTTCTATTTCCTCATTACGGGGCTTGATAAGGATGTCGTGACGAACCTCTTCTTGACGAAAACGGTTCCGGAATGCCTTTACACCTTGATTATCGGCGGAATCTTGTTCTATCTCTCTTCGGGGAAAAAGTCGAATGTATAACGATACTTCGGAGAACGAGGCGCGCGTCCGCAGGAACTGGAATGTCCTGATTTTTCTGACCGGGGCGTTCATTCTTTTTCTAGTTATTCTGTTCAAGCTTTTTTCGTTACAGTACATCCATTACGAAGAGAACTTCCAGCGCTCCGAGAATAACCGCTTGCGCCGAATAGAGCTGATTGCGGACCGCGGCTATATTTACGACAGGAACGGGAATGTGCTGGTGCGGAACCGTCCTTCGTACCAGATTGCGCTCCAGGCGCTTGAAATGCCGAAAAAGAAGGCCGACAGGGATTCGGTATTCAGGAGGCTCCTCGATATTCGCGACTCGACGGGAACGCGTCTCTTTGATTCGCTGTCGCTCGATACGGCATTCCAGAGGATTCGCTGGGTGAGGACGCATCCGGTCCGTATTCTGGAAGATGCAACGATGGAGCAGGTGGCGGTTATTGAAGAACATTCGACGGAATTGCCTGGTGTTTCCGTGATTATCGAGTCTCGTCGAGAGTACCCGTATGGAACGCTTGCTTCGCACGTGCTGGGCTACACGAGCGAAATTTCGGAAGAGCAGCTGAAACTTCCGGAGTATGCGTCTTATTCGCAGGGCGACCGTATCGGTCAAAAGGGACTGGAGCAGGAATACGACAAGGAATTCCGCGGGACGAATGGCCTCAAACTTGTCGAGGTCAATGCTTCGGGGCGCGAAGTGCGTACGCTTTCGGATGTGGGGGCGTTGATTGAGCCTAAGTCTGGGCTTCATATGATTTCGACCATCGATTTGAAATTGCAGAAGGTGGCCGAAGCTGCGATTCCCGATACGGCAAGGGGTGCCTTGGTCGCGATTGATCCGCGGAATGGTGAAATCTTGGCGATGGTTTCTTCGCCGCGCCTAGACCCGAACATCTTTTCGCTGAAGCGCCGTGAGCGCAACAAGGGCTGGGCTCATGTGGCTCTTGATACGCTGCGTCCGCTCAATAATCGAGCGATTGCCGGTATTTACCCTCCGGCCTCCGTGTTCAAATTGGCGACGGCCGGTGCAGGTCTCGAAAACGGAATCATCTCGGAGACGAAGTATTACCCGAGGCCCTGTATTGGCGGCTATCAGTACGGAGCACGTTATCAGAAATGCTGGGGTGTACATGGAAACTTGAACGTGGTGCATGCACTTCGCCTTTCTTGCGACGTGTATTTTTACCAGGCGGGCCTTGAAATCGATATGACTCGTATAAACGAATTCGCACGCCGTTTCGGTTATGGTGAAAAACTACTTGGCGTGGATATCCCCGGTGAACGTGCGGGCTGGCTCCCGGATTCGGCGTCGTTCAATCGCAGGAATAAGCGGTTGGGGTGGCGTTGGGCGCGCGGGCTTATCCTGAATCTTTCAATTGGGCAGGGGCAGATGGTGACTCCTTTGCAGCAGGCCGTCTTTGTCGGTTCGCTAGCGACAAACAAGGGCGTCTATCGCCCGCACTTTATGAAAGAACTGCGTGACGCCCAGGGCAATGTGGTGCGTCGCTTTGAACCTGAAATCATCCGTTCAGGGACAATGAAGCCCGAGACGCACCGCGTGTTGATGAACGCTATGGATTCCGTGGTGAATCATCCGGGCGGAACCGGAAAGAGAGGCGCTGTTCCTGGTATCCGTGTCGGTGGAAAGACAGGTTCTGGCGAATGGAAAAAGGGGCAGAAAACTCATGCCTGGTTTGCTGCCGTTGCTCCGCTTGATGATCCGCAAATTGCGGTGGCCGTTGTTATGGAAGCGGCCGGTGGCGGTGGCAGCGTGGCGGCTCCAATTGCCCGCAAGGTGCTGATGGCTTTCTTCGGAAAGGAGGAAGAGAAAAAATGAGTTCCGGTCGTTTTTTAGATAAGTCGCTGAAGTTCGACTGGCTCTTTATCGGGGTGACGATTACGCTCATGATTTGCGGCGTTTCGTTAGTCTATTCGGCAACGGTCAACGAGGAACTCGTTTTTTACGAAACCCACTGGTTCAGGCAGATTATCTTTTTCGTGACGGGGATAGCTATCGCTGTTGGACTTGTGTTTGTAAAAATTGACTGGCTCAAACGGGCGGCGGTACCGTCTTACGTGTTTGCGCTTGTCATGTTGGTGTTCGTGCTTTTTTTTGCTGGAGACGTTAAAGGGGCTGGGCGTTGGATAGACTTGAAGGTCATTAAACTCCAGCCTTCGGAATTTGCCAAAATAGCTTACCTCATCACGATTTCGTATTGGCTATCCAAACATCCGGTTAGTTTGTTTAAACTCAAGACGTTCGCCGTTCCGCTAGGACTTTTTATTGTACCTTTCGCGCTTGTGCTCAAGCAGCCGGATTTGAGTACGGCACTTGTGTTTACGGCGGTGACGCTGGTGGGGTTCTTTTTTGCGGGGCTGACATTTACAGACATGTTCCTGATTTTGAGTCCAGTGCTTTCGGTGCTGTTTTCTCATTCGCAGTCCATGGTGTTCCAGGTGTTATGGGGTGTGCTCATTTGTTTGGTCGTGTTGTCGGTGGTCCGCAGGCATTTGCCCAAAAGGCTTTCGGGCGTGATTGTCGCAACGAACATCTTGGCGGGATATGCAAGTTCGATGGTCTGGAATATGCTGGAACCGCACCAACAGAAGCGCGTGAACACGTTCCTCAATCCGATGAGCGACCCGCTGGGTGATGGTTACCAAGTGCTCCAGTCGTTGACGGCTATAGGCAGCGGGGGTATTGGCGGCAAGGGCTTTGGCAATGGTTCGCAGACGAATCTTTCGTTTTTGCCCGAAGAACATACGGACTTTATTTTCAGCGTGCTGGGTGAACAGTTCGGCTTTGTCGGGTGTGCCGCGATTCTTTGCCTTTTTGCGCTCTTCCTGTGGCGTGCGTCATCTATTTGCAAGACGAACGACGATCCGTTCGTGACGCTTTTGACGATGGGGGCATGTACGATTTTCCTGTTCCACATTACGGTGAATATAGCGATGACCATTGGGCTTATGCCGGTGACCGGACTTCCGTTGCCGTTTCTCTCTTATGGCGGATCGTTTGCGCTAGTATGCCTGTTCCTTGTCGGACTTTTGGTGTGCCTGAGGTATCAGGGGAGTAAGTAGGGTATTAGACGAAAGACGAAAGACGAAAGACGAGAGATGCAGCGGAGCTGCAGTGGTTAGTGGCTAGTAAGCAGTGGGTTGTTGATTGTTAGAGTTATATTTCTTTCGTCTCATTACTCATCTCTCACAGCTCATCGCTCATTGCTGAAATTTTTTTACAGTCCAAATGCCTGAAAAAAGCGTGTTATAAAGAAGGGGCGTGTTTTGCGTCTCCGTTATAACAGGAGGCTTGAATGGACGTTTTGCGGACCGTTGCAAATTTTGTTTTTGGGATGGAGTGCTTGGGGTGCGGGACTTCGTCGGAGCGGTTGGACCCGTGGCTTTGCCCGGCTTGTGCGGCGGAACTTGCGCGGGAGTCGTGTTCGCCGAAATTCCCGAATGAAGATGCGTTTTGCCTTTTCCCGATGCGGCCCTTGACTAGGCGCCTTGTGCATGCGCTCAAGTACCGCAACATTCCGGGGCTTGCGTCGTACATGGTGCGCCGTTCATCGGCGGTAAGGCATGGGCTTGTGGGGCAGGAACTCACGATGCTTGCGCAACCGCTTTATTTTGTGCCGGTCCCGCTCCATCATGCTAGGTATCGCGAACGGGGGTACAACCAGGCGGAGCTTTTGGCGGCGGCGCTTGCGACTGCAACTGACGGTAAGGTTTGCCGGTGGCTCAAGCGCAAGTCGTTCATTGTTTCGCAGACGAAACTTTCGAAGGAAGAGCGCGAACTGAATGTGGCGGGGGCGTTTGAGGCTGCGCGGTTGCGGAAGTGCCCGGAGCGGGGGAGTGTGGTCGTGGTCGATGATGTGTTTACGACGGGGGCGACGACTTCGGCATGTTTGGCTGCGTTTGGGGATGATTTCCCGATTCCGCTTAAAGTTTGCACGCTGCTTTACGACGAACCCTCGACGGCGGTCGCGGACTTTGCTGCGGACATCCGTGCGGACTGGGATGTGTTTAGACGAAAGACGAGAGACTAGAGACGAGAGGTTCCTGCGGAACTGTAGTAGGCAGTAGGCGGTAAACAGTGGGTTGGATACTTTGCGAGAATTGAAAAAAGCTCCCCGAAGGGAGCCTTTTACGGAGGAAGAGGGACTCGAACCCCCAAGCCTTACGGCGGCGGTTTTCAAGACCGCTGACTTACCAATTAGCCTATTCCTCCAATGGGTGCGCCAAAGAATAGAAAAATTTGTGAGTTATCGTCAATAATACGTTGCATTTTAAGCAAGATTAACTATTTTTTACACACGATGAGGAATCAAGACGAATATACCGATCTCGGGGACAGCAAGGTCGCTGCCCTCCTGTTTGAGTATATGCCCAAGATTGCCGCAGAGCATAGGACGGACAGTCTCTTGGTGCTCATGGCGGATTTGGGACGCCAGATTGTCCAGGCGGACCGCTGCTCTCTTTGGCTGATTGATGAGGAGCGGAACGAACTGTGGACCAAGGTCGCCCATGGTGTAGATGAATTGCGCATTCCGCTTTCGGCTGGCTTTGTCGGGTATTCCTTGAAAACGGGCGAACCCCTCTTGATTGACGACGCTTACCGCGATTCCAGGTTCGACCGCCGTAGCGATCTCAAGAACCACTACCATACGACATCGGTGATGACGATGCCCTTGGAAAGTGACGGGCGCGTCATGGGCGTGTTCCAGGCCATCAACAAAGTTGGCGAAAACGTTTTCTTTTCCAAGAAAGATTTGGAACGCCTTAAACTGATTTCGGTTTATTCTGCAAAGACTATAGAATCGGCTGTACGTGCGGAAACCATGGAACGTTACGCGAGGGAACTGGAACGCAAGGCCGAAGAATTGAAGTCTGCACACATGGAACTCATCCGCATTTTGGGTGAAGTGTCCGAATTCCGCAGCCAAGAGGTCGGGGACCATATTCATCGCGTTGCAGAAATTTCATTGAAATTGGCCCGCTATTTCGGTCTTTCCGAGGAACAGCAGGAACTGATTTATTACGCCTCTCTCTTGCACGATCTTGGGAAGGTCGGTATTTCGGACATGGTGCTGAAAAAGGCTGGGCGCCTCACTCCGGAAGAATTCTGCCAAATGAAGTGCCATTCCGCTATTGGGCGGACTTTGCTCCGCGATTCTAAGACAGATTTGCTTTGCATGGCTGCCGATATTGCTGGCGCCCACCATGAACGCTGGGACGGGACTGGCTATCCGGATGGGGTCAAGGGCGAACAGATTCCGCGGGCGGCGCGCATTTGCTCTGTGGCGGACGTCCTGGACGCTCTTTCGAGCCCTCGCTGCTACAAGCCTGCCTGGTCCGAAGAACGCGTGAAAGAAGAAATGCTGAGGTCCAGGGGAACATATTTCCAGCCGGAGCTGATAGATATCTTGATGGACCGCTGGGACGAGTTCTATTCTTGCTATAAGCCCGATGGCGAATTCGTCAAAAAAGGGCTTTTGCCTCCTGTAAAAGCGTAGTCGGTAGAACTTAGGAATTCTGATGTGAGCCATGTCACGTCAGAGTTTTTTTTTATTTACATTGATGTTTTTTGGGGACGGAATAGTAAAAATTACCAAAAATAAAGAAAAAACCTCGATTTTCATCGAGGTCTTTTCGTGGTTCCGATTGGAATTGAACCAACGACACGCGGATTTTCAGTCCACTGCTCTACCAACTGAGCTACAGAACCATTTTGGTAGCCCAATTATAGATTAATTTTTGATCCTTGTCAAGGGTAAATAGAATATTACTGTTATTTTTAAAAAAAACTACTAAATTTAATGTTGTTGGATGGTAAAGGTGCCCATGGGTTTTCTATGGGGTAACTGTTCTTTTTAGTTTAGGTGGTCGTCGTGATTCGCTCAAAAAATTGGATTCGAGAGATTCTTTCTCTGGCTGCAGCTTTTGGTACAGCGTTTATAGTAGGTTGTGCCGATGATACTAACGATAACGCATTTAATGCGCCCGAGCCGCTGGGCCCTGTTTCGTCATCGGCGGGGACTCAATGCAATTCACCATCTTGTCAAAATGGTAATAAAGGTAATTCCTCTATGGTGGATATTCCGTTATCTGCAAGTGAGGAAATTACTCGCAGAGTCGAAGGTACGGACACTATTTATGATACGACTATAGTTTATTTGCCGCCTGATACCTTGATTCAATGGGTGGGCCAGTCCGCGTTGCGTATAACGGAAGTCGCTCCGTTGAATGTGGATTTTTTGGACGAAGAAGGAAATGACCCGGCTTGGGTGGAACTTTACAATACGAGCAATGAAGATGTAGACCTGCAGGGGTTTGCTCTTATTGAAAACTTGCCGAAACGTCTCGAAGAGCAAAAGAATATCCGCAAGTTCGTTTTCGGAAGCGACATCATCAAGGCTAAGTCCTTTAAGGTGGTCTTTTGCGACGGCAAGAACATTTCCGCTGTAAAGAGCGAAGACAAGGATGGCCGCCATACACGTCCGCATGCAGACTGGAAACTGGACAAAAAGGGCGGTACGATTTACTTGTTGGATAAATTTAACGGAATCCGTGACCAGGTTGAATATCCGGAATTGACGGCTGGCCTTAGCTGGGGCATTGTCGATGGCGGTTACTGGCAGTACTTTAACAAGCCGACTCCGGAAAAACCGAATACGGCTGCGACCGCATACGAGGAGATTGTTCCGCCTGCGGATATGGGCGGCATCAAGTCCGGTTTTTACAATGATGCATTTACTTTGAATCCGCCGGCTCTTGATGAAGGCGTGAAGCTCCGTTGCACGACGAACGGTTCTGTTCCTACGGAAAATTCTCCAGAATTTAATTCTCCGATGCGTATTGACCATAGTATAGCCTTCCGTTGCGCTACGTTCAAGAAGGGTGCTCTTTCGAATAAGGTTATAACACGTACGTTCTTCATTGACCAAGAGTCTGTGAAAATGCCAATTGTGGCCATTAGCGTTGATTCCAGCTTCTTCCATAAGCATTACATCAAGACTAGCTGTGACGCTCCGAAGGGATGCGCAGACAGTGCTGGCCTCTATGCCGATGTCGAGTTCCCGGTCCATGTGGAATACTTTGAAAACGGTTCTTCTACGAAGAACGGCTCCACTTGGGAAAAGGATGCCGGTATTTCTTTGATGGGTGGCTACAGCCGCTTAAATGACAAGAAGTCCGTTTCTATCCGACTCCGCGAAGAATATGAAGACGGAAGCATCAATTATCCTTTGTTCGAAACTCGCAAGGGCGTTAATGACAAGTATAAGTCTTTCAACTTGCGTAATAATGGTAACCGTTTCGTGAGCGACTACATTGAAGACGCCATGGGTGGCGCTCTCCTTGAAGGAACTAGTGTTGATTACCAGAGAAGCCGTCAGGTGGTCGTGTTCTATAACGGCAAGTATTACGGCATCCATGATATGCGTGAACGTTTCAACAAGCACTTTGTCGAAACGAATTACAAGATTGATGCGAATTCGGTGAACTTTATCAAGCATTTGGGCCACGAAGTTGAAGTTAGCAACGGAACGGCGGACGGTTATGTAGAAATGTTTAAGTTTGTGGCTTCGAATGACTTCTCCGGCGAAAACAATGCTAACTATGCCAAGGTCAAGACGATGCTCGATGTGGGCAACCTGGCGGATTACATGGCTGCTGAAATCTATATGCACAATGGTGACTGGCCGAACAACAATGTGCGCGCTTGGTCCGCTCCGGGACATCCGTGGAAGTTCATGGTCTATGACCTTGACCATGGCTTTGATTGGACGTGGGGCGTGAACAATAAGGAATTCACCCAGGAATCCAATATGTTTGCCTGGATCAAGAAGGGTGGTGGAAACAAGCCTTGTAAATCGGCAGATAGTCTCTGTTTTGCAGGACTTTACAACACTCTTATCAAGAATCCGGATTTCAAGCGCATGTTCATTAACCGTTCTGCTGTGATGTTCAATAGCTTCACGAACGGCAAGAAGGTGGAAAAGATTGTCAATGATATGGTAAGCAAGATTGACGAATCTGAAATGAATCGTGACCTTGAAAAGTTCAAGCAGAATGAAAAATATTACCAGAACTCTTGCGGAGACGGTTTCAGCAAGACAGGTTCTTGCTTGAAGCAGTGGGCTGAAAAACGCGATCCGAAAGTACTTCAGGAATATCAGGAAGAATTCGGCTTGAGCGGCACGATTTCTGTGAGCCTCAAGGCTAGTGGAAACGGTGCTGTGCTTATGGAAGGCATGACGCTTCCGAGCAAGGATTTCAAGGGCAAGTTCTTTGGCGGCGTTAAGATGGAACTGACGGCCGTTTCTGATGGCGGTACGTTTACTGGCTGGAGCGATGGCGTGAACGACAATCCGCGCATTGTGACTCCGAAGGATGGCGATTCCTTTACGGCTAACTTTAAATAAATTAGCTGTAGCTCTGAAATGAAATTCGCGGCCTGGATGAAAATTCAGGTCGCTTTTTTATTTCTACATTTTGTTACATGAAAAGTCCCGTGCGTAAGATGTTCGATGGCATTGCGAGCCGCTATGATTTTTTGAATCATTTCTTGAGCTGTTATCAAGACGTGTTGTGGCGTAGGTATTGTTGCAAGTGCTTGAAGAAGATGGTTGCGGCGGACGGTGCGGACTCGGCGTCGGATGATGCGCAAGGTTTTGCGCGGAAGGTTCGTTTGTTGGACTTGTGTGGCGGCACGGGCGACTTTGCCAATACATTCCGCAAGATTTTTGAAGGTCGCTGTGCATGCAAATGTTCTTCGCAAAAGGAAACGTCGCACGGCCTTGTTGTGGATCCGGCGGTGATTGGCGACTTTTCGTACGGGATGCTCGCCGAAGTCAAGCCGAAGAAAATAGATGCTCATGCGGTGCAGCTCGATGCGATGAAAATGCCCTTTGCCGAATGCCAGTTTGATGTTATTCTGAATGGCTTTGGAATGCGTAACGTGCCGGATGCGCGGGGCGCCTTGATGGAATCGTACCGTGTGCTGGATGCGGGTGGCTACCTTTGCGTTCTGGAATTTTTCTCGCCGAGGAATTTTTTCAATAAATTTTTCTATAAAGTGCTGGCTCCGCTGTTCATCCCGGTGATGGGCGCGTTCTTTAGTGGCAAGCGAGATGCCTACGAATACTTGGTGAATTCGATTATCCGTTTTTTGCCGGTAGATGAATTTTGCAAGTTGGCCGAGGAATGCGGCTTTGAAGTCAAGAAAGTCAAGATGTTCGATGGCGGAATTTCATTTGGCGTGTTCCTGCGCAAGCCGGTAGGTACGCCATGAGTCGGTTCGTGCTTGGAGTGACGGGGGCGAGCGGTGTCGTTTACGCGACCCGTACGGCGATGTACTTGCAACGCTTTGGCCATGAGGTGACTCTCATTGTAACGCACCCGGGAAAGCAGGTTCTGGAATACGAAGGGCAAAGTGCTTTGTATGGCTATAGCAAGGATGTCTGCAATGTGGATGATTTTTTTGCGGAGTGTGCAAGCGGTAGCGCAGATTATGCCGGTATGGCCGTGGTGCCTTGCTCCATGGGAACGCTTGGCCGCATTGCTGGGGGAACGTCGGACAATTTGCTTGTGCGGGCGGCGGATGTTTGCCTCAAGGAACGCAGGCCGCTTGTGATTGTGCCGCGAGAAATGCCTTACAATCTAATCCACATCGAAAACATGAAACGGGTGGCGCTTGCGGGCGCGGTCGTGATTCCTGCATCGCCCCAGTTCTACAGCAAACCCGCGACGATGGAAGAACTCGTGGATACCGTGGTTGCGAAAATTCTCAAGCACTTGGGCGTGGATGCGACTCAAGTGGCTACCGTCGCACATGCTTGGGGTGGGGTATGAGGTATGGGGTCGCTCCGCTTTGGGCTTTTGCTCCGCACTCAACGACAAACAACTAATGACTAACGACCAATGACTAACCACTAACCACTAACAACTTCCTACTGTCTAAAACCTAATCCCTAAAACCTATCCCCTAAAAATGAATAAACTCCTCGAATTTACACATCTTGTTCGGTTGAGCCATTCGCTATTTGCGATGCCTTTTGCGATTGGTTCCATGTGGGTCGCGGCGAACGGCTTTCGCGATATGAGCGCCTACGAAACAGCCCGCATCATCATTTTGATTGTCCTTTGCATGGTGACTGCCCGCAATAGCGCCATGAGCTTTAACCGCATTGCGGACGCCAAGTTCGATGCCGAAAACCCGCGCACGGCGAAACGCCATTTGCCGGCGGGGCGTTTGAGTCGCAAATCGGTAATCGCTTTCTTGGTGTTGAACGGAATTCTGTTTGTTACGTTTGCATGGATGCTCCAGCCGCTGGCGGGTATGTTTGCGTTACCGGTGTGGTTCTTGTTGCTCTCATATTCTTACTGGAAACGCTTCTCGTGGCTTTGCCACTGGTTCCTCGGCTTTGCAATAGGCATGAGCCCGCTTGGCGCCTGGATTGCAGTGCGTGGTGAATTTGCCGTGTTCCCGATTTTCCTTTTGTTTATTCTGATGCTCTGGATGGGTGGTTTCGATATCATTTATGCGACGCAGGATATCGAAATCGACCGTAAGCAAGGTTTGCATTCCGTTCCTGCCCGATTCGGCCTTGAAAAATCCTTACGCATTGCGCTAGCAAGCCATTTGGCAATGCTTGTGCTCTGTGTAGTGTTTGGCTTTTTCTGGGACATGGGCTGGGTCTGGTGGACCATTACGGGACTTATGACCGCTGCTATCGTCTATATTCATTTGTTCAGAAAATCCAATGATTTAGATGCCATGAATCGCGATTTTTTCCTCGCCAACGTGGCGATAAGCGCTCTTGTGATGGCTGGACTTATCGTCTGGATTTGCATGGGAGGTGATGCCAATGCCCTTTACTAATCGACCGAACGGAAAGATGACGAACGAAGAAAAAGTGAAGATGTTCCATACGATGGGGGCCACCGCCGCTGTTATTGCTCTTGTGCTCGTGATTCTCTTGGAAACAGGCCTTGCGGGCGAACGCCGGGAACTCGTTGATATGGGCCTTACTGCAATGATTGTGATGCTTGCCGTTTCGCTCATTGGCAGCATGTATTTTAAAAAGTAGCGCTTGTCTTAAATTTCCAAATCGGCGGAGATGACGGTTTCGATTTTGCCGTCATCGCATTCAAAGAGCAGGCTGCCGTCATCGTTCATGTCGATGATGCGGCCTGTTTTTTTGATGGCACCGGCACTGTTGCCGTCTCGGTTTTGGTCAGTGCAGCGGTTATTTACAACGATGGTCCCGCGGGCGCCGATGAACTGGTCCATGCGTTTCCAAGCCTCGACCCATGGGCGGATGCCAAATGCCTTGAATTGCCCGATAGCGCGTTCGAAATTGCCGATGAGCATTTGCAAAAGTTTTTCGCGGTTGATATTTTGTCCGCAAATATCTTTTAGCGAGGTGACTGCACGATTTAGATGGGCGTAGTCCTTGGGCTCACTGTTGACGTTTATGCCGACTCCCATCGAGAGCGCTGGGCGCGCGGCTTCTTGAGGCTGCCCGGAACGCTGTGCCTGCATAAAGACTATTTCTGCAAGAATCCCGCAGAATTTGCTTTTGCCACAAAGGATGTCGTTTGGCCACTTGACGGTGACTTTGCCGATATCCCGGTTGCCGAATCCCTGCGCGTTGGCGTTTTCTTGCAGGTCGCGAAAAACTTCGGCGAAAGTGAGCGCTGCGACTTGCGTGATTTGCGGGGCGCTGTTGAGCGGAATCCCGTCCAGCGGAATCAGAATGTTGAAGTAGATGTTCTTGCCGGCAGGGGAGTCCCAGGTGCGTTCGTGGCGACCGCGGCCTTTGGTTTGCGTGTCGGCGACAAAGAGCGTGCCCGGCGCAATTTCACCTGCAGAGGCGCGTTGCTTCATCAAACTGTGTGTACTTTCGATGGTGCGGAAAAGGAATGCGGGTGCGTTACCGAAACCCGAGAGTTGCCAGTCTGTGAATGAACGTTCTTGCGAAAACATTTGCTTGGTTGCTAAAACACCTATTCGTCCGCTTGTTTCTCCTGAAGTTCCTTGAGGGCTTCTTCAGGGAAGATGTTGAAGAACTCGCGCTTCTTGTCTTCGAAAAGCTGCAACATACGCTCTTGCTCGAACTGCTCGCGGTCGATGTTCTGCATAAAGAATTCGTCGCGGGCGAAATCGCGGGTTGTCATGAGTTTCTTAATATCTTCAGAAAGATCGACATTGTCCCAGAGGATGTAGTACGAACCGATAAAGCCATCGGCAAAAATATCGACGTTCAACTTCAAGGAATTACTTACCGTAGAATCCACCAATTCCACTTTCGTTTCGCGTTTTTCAGGGCGGAACACGTCAACATCGCTAACGGGTTTGCTTAAATCCTGAGCTCCGCAGAGAACCGAAGCGCAGAGAAATAGCATTACCTTATGTTTGAAGGATAAAATCATATCCATAATATACAATGAAAATTCATGAAAAATACAGGGAATGCTAAAAAGCTTAGCTGAAAATACGGCGAAAAAAGTCATGCTACTGTTATGATACGCTTTTGTCGTACGAAGAGTATTATATAGCTCGTTTATAAACTACTGCCTACTAAGCTCTAAGTTCTAAGCTCTACCAACTAAAAACATCACTGGATCCTGCTCCTACGAACCTAAGAATTGTAGGGCAGCAAGCTGCCGACAATTCTATATCGCGATGCTCAGGATGACGAGTCTCTCGTCTCTCGTCTGTAGGCGCGTAGCGCCGTTCTCTCGTCTATGTCCCTACTGCCTACAACCTAAAACCTAAGTCCTATGGCCTAAACCGCCAGCGGCATCCACGGCTTGACCACGTCAATAGATTCGAGTTTTCCTTGCAATTTGCGGCGGATAGCGGCGGCGGCAATCATCGCTCCGTTGTCTGTACTGAGGCTACGGTCCGGGACGCAAAAACGGATGCCTTTTTTGTCGCAGTAGTCCTGCAAGCGAGTGCGCAACCAACTGTTCGCGCTCACGCCTCCACCCATGACGAGCGTTTTCATCTTCGTCTTCTTGAGGGCGTTGATGGTCTTTGTGACGAGGCTATCGACGATAGCGTCTTCGAGGGAGGCGCAGATGTCGCCGAGGTTATCCTGGATGAACTGCGGGTCGTGGGTTTCGGTGTAACGGAGCACGGCGGTTTTTAGTCCGCTGAACGAGAATTCGCAGTTGTCGTGCGTATGGAGCGCCCGCGGAAACTCCACGAATTGGCGGTTGCAGTCCTTGCCGAGGCGGCTGATGGTGGCGCCTGCGGGGTACTTGAGACCGATGAGCTTCCCGCACTTGTCGAACGCTTCGCCAGCGGCATCGTCGCGGGTGCGTCCGATGCTCGTGTATTTGAATCCGGGCTCTTCCATCACGAGTTCTGTGTGCCCGCCCGAGACGGTGAGCGTAAGGAATGGCGGCTCGATGTCCGGGTTACTGAGCCAGGCGGCGGCGAGGTGGCCTTCAAGATGGTTCATGCCGTAAGCTGGGATGTTCAAGTCGCGGGCAAGCCCTTTGGCAAAACTGGCGCCAACAAGAAGCGGGCCCATCAGTCCTGGTCCCGTGGTGTAGGCGATGGCGTCAATGTCTTTGAGTTCGATGCCCGCTTCCTTGACGGCGGCTTCGGCGATGGGCGCTATCTTTTGCAGGTGCGCCCGAGCGGCGATTTCTGGAACAACGCCTCCGTAGAGAGCGTGCTCGTCAATTTGGCTGTAGAGCGGGTTAGAAAGTACTTTGAGCGGGTCGTCCTGTAAAATGGCGCACGCTGTCTCGTCGCAGCTGGATTCAATTCCAAGCCAAATCATATTCCGTATTCCTCGTCTTTGTCTTCGTCCTCGTTGTGCTGCTTGATGAGCTTAATCTTGTCAGGTTTGACAAGTACTGCCTTGATGGACATATTGCGGTCAACGTCAGGAGGCAAGGTCAACTTGATTGTGGGGGCAAGGCTATCTGCGTCTTCGATGGCGAAACGGTTGTATTCGATGAACAGTTCAATGTCGTTGCTTTTAATGGACTCAATCACTTTTTCGCCGCCTGTGATTTCGACGGTTGCCTGTTGCGGGGAAAGCGAATTCAGGGCACGGTCGTAGAAACCAATCAGCTGGATTGGGATACTGTTGAAGGCCTTGGACTTGATTTTTTGTACATCGACAACAATTTTTGCCACGGAATCGCTTGGCGTCACGAAGGGCGGCAGCTGTTCCGTTTCAAGCGGTACCGAATAGGTTTTGCTCACCTTGATGCTGTCAAAAAACAACGAGTCTGTCGGGATGTCGATAATGCGGGTGAGGGCGTTCCTTGCGCCGGAAACCATCAATTCTTCCTTGATCAGTTTGGGCGGTTGGACTAGGGCGTAACCCGGAGCGGCGCTGAATGTCACGTTGTTCTTGATGGGAATGCTTCGTTCAATTCGCGTATCGACTGCAACGTCAATGAAGAGGTACTGGTTGTCGGGTTCGATGTAGTGGACCGATGAAAAGTTCGGGGCGGTAAAGTTCTTTGCGTCCAGATGAATGCGCTTGGAGCCAAGCTCGGCGTTGTGCATATCGACGACCATGGCCGACTGTTTTTGCGACTGGAGGCGGATTAAGTCGAGGGGTTTGCCTTCGACTGTTACGGAAACCGTGCTGGGCGGCTTGGACGCAATCGCGAGCGCTTCGGGCAACTTCACGAACGTAAGCGGTACTTCCATCGTCAGTTGGAAGTCCTTCAGCGAGATGACATAGAACCAGAGGGCCATCGCGCAAATCAATGCGGTAATCTTTAATATGATGTTTCCCATAAAAGCCCCGTAAAGAACCTCAGTAAATTTAATTATATTCGAGGCGTGTTCGGACAATTAGGTTACTTAATATCGGAATCTTTTCGCGGATGGAAACAGCACAGGACGGTGATTCTCCCGTCTCTTGTGACGATTTTCCTCTGTTCGCTTTTGCTTGCCCTCTCTTTCACGGCTTTGGGAGTTTCCTTTAAACTGCTTTCTGCCGAAAAATCGCTGTACGTCGTCGAGGCGTTCTTGAACGAGAATGTTCCCGAGGATTCCATTTCGATAATCCAGACGCGGCTTGAGCATTCTCGTCATGTGGAATCGGTGAAATTCGTGAGTGCTGATTCTGCGCTTGCCGACTTCAACAGGCATTTTTCTCCGGATATGCTGGAACTTGTCGAAGGAAACCCGATTCCGGCATTCTTCCGCGTGTCTCTCCGCAGCGAGGCGCATAACCCGGCAGACCTTTCCGAGGTGCGCAACGCGATTGCCGAAGAACCATATTTTGAAGAGGTGCAGGCTCCGTTAAAATGGGCTTCGAGAATTGCGTCCTGGAAGTTCAAGATGATATTCTGGCCGGTTTGCGTGAGCATCCTCTTGCTCATTACGCTTTCGCTCATCATCTGCAATTCCGTGCGGCTTTCGCTCATGTCAAGAAAACTTCTCGTCGATAACATGAAGTATGCCGGTGGCAGTTACGTGTTCATCGAGTTCCCCTTTGTGCTGGAAGGAGCTATGCAGGGATTTATCGGGAGCGGTCTTGCTGTGGTTCTCCTTTGGATGATCATCCAGTCCGTGGTGCGGATGTTCCCTATCGTAGAGTCTAGCGTGTCTTACTTCGGCGTTATCGTCCTCTTTACGGTGCTCCTGGAAACGGCGCTCTCCGGTTATTTCAGTTTCCGTACGGTGCGTGGTTTCTTGTTCGAAAAGAAAGCTGAGCAGGAATAGCCGATGCGCCTTTTTTCGTTATTGTTTCCGTGCTTGATGTTCGCCTTTGCCGTTCTTGCTTGGGGGGCTCCTAAGAAAACGGATGCGCAGATTGACGAACAGAAAACGGCGCTTAAAAAACTGGAAGTGGACTTGGCAAAAAAGCGTGAGGAACTTGCCGTCCTAGAAACCGAAGAAAAAGGCGTCTTGAATACGATTTCCCTTTTGGACCAGAACCTGAACCGCACAAGGTCGTACCTCTCGGAACTTTCGCGCAATGAGGACTTGTTGCAAGGGGCAGTAAAACAACTTGTGCTGGATATTGATTCGCTGGACGCAAAAATCAAGAGTCGCAAACGGGCTATGAAAAAACGTGTCCGTAATTTGTATGTATATGGCCGCAGTAACGATGCTGAAATTCTGTATGAACTGCTGACGAAGGACGGAAATCCCGAGCGTAAAGTTTACTGGGTCCACCACTTGCTGACCCGTGACCGCGAAGACGTGGAAATGCTCCGTCATCTTGTGAAAGAACGCATGCAGAAACAGCATGTGCAAGAGAGCCATCTTGCGGAACTTACGAAACTCAGGAATAGAAAGGCCGTCGAGGAACGCCGCTTGGTGACGCAAATGAGCGGTCAGGAACGCATGTTGTCATCCCTCAAGCACGACAAGGCCGTGCAGCGCATGGCGCTCAAGGAATTCGAACGGAACCAGAAGACGATGCTTGCGCTCATTAAAAAACTCGAAGAACGCCGCAAACGCGAAATCGAGGAGGCCAAAAAGGCCGAAGCGGCCCGCCTTGCCGCCCTCAAGAAAAAGGAGAAGGCCGCCGAGAAGAAGCGCGAAGCGGAAAAAACGCGCCAGAGCGAAATGGCCCAAAAGACGGTTCAGGTGGTGCCGTTCAAGGGACCGAAGTGCATGCCTCTCGATGGTCCCGTCATTAGTGAATATGGCTTGCAGGAACATCCGGTGCTCCACATTATGACGCGCAACTTGGGCGTCGAAATCCGCGGAAAGCGTGGTGGACGCATCCGTGCTGCCGCCGCGGGAACTGTGGCTATGGTATCCGAAATTGATGGCCGCGGCCCTTCTGTGATTATAGAACACGAAGGAGGAATTTACACCGTATATGGTCACATGAAAACGATTAATGTCCAAGAGGGCAAAAGTGTCAAAAAATGCGAAGAAATTGGAGAAGTGGGCGATATCGCATCGTTAAATGGAATTAAATTGTATTTCCAAGTGAGCGAAGGGACCCAGACCGTGGATCCTTTGCAATGGTTAAAACAGAAATGATAGAATATCGCTTAAATGGCCCTGCCTCTCAGGAACGAATCCGCATCCGCCTCATGGCGGCGTTGCGTGAGAACCGGTTCCCGCAGTCGATTCTTATCGACGGCCCTGTAGGCATCGGCAAGAAGGCGTTGGCGATGGAAATTGCCCAGGCGTTGCAGTGCACGAACTCAAGTGTCCGCCCATGCGGCAAATGCTTCGGTTGCAAGATGGCCGCAGATTCTGGCGTGACGGACAACTGGGTCGTGCCGATGGAAGCGAAAGAGGCCAGTGCCCGCAACGCAGCTGACGTCTCTGCCGGGAGTTCCGCAAAGACGATTCAGGATTTCAAGCAGGCGTACATCGAAGAAATTACAAAGAACCCGTACCGCGTCGATATTTTCAGTGCAGGTGCACTTATTTCGGTGGAACTCATCCGCACGATGACCGCATCCTTCGCGATGAAGGGTGACCGCGTCCGCGTGGTGATTATCGCGGAAGCCGACCGCATGAACGATTCCGCTGCAAACGCCTTCCTCAAGACCCTCGAAGAAGTCCCCCCGAACACGTATTTTATTTTGACGACCTCGTCCCGCGAAAAACTTTTGCAGACAATCCGTTCGCGCTGCCTGGCGCTCCACCTGCCGCCCCTTACGGACGACGAGGTCCGGCAGGAGGCAATCCGCGTGGGTGGCGAAGATTTTGACGAATCGACACTGACTGACGATGTGATCGGTCTTGCCGTGGGTTCCCCCGGTATGGCGCTTTACTATGCCGAACATGCCAAGAACTGGTGTCCGCTTGCGGTCGATTTTATCGAAAAATCACTTTCGCAGGACTACACGGATTTGTTTTTTGAACTGGAAGATTCCGAACTTGAAGACCCGGCCATCGTGAACCGTTTCCTGGAAATCTTGTCGTTTTTGATTTCGGACTTGCTGCGCCAACAATCGGGTGCTCCGCTCCGCATTCCGGAGGCGACGGGCCGCGTGAACCTCGAACGTTACCCGCAGGTGGGGGCTTCGGCCTTGGAACTTGCGCTCGTGAGCGTCCAGGAAACCATGTCGAGAATAGCTTCGAGGCGAATGGCGGCGGTAATCTGCCTCCAGAATCTCTCGATGAAACTTTTTGAAGGCTACAAGTAAAATGGATGATCTTGTAGCTTCGACATTGTCCTCTTCGTTAAAGATCCCGCATGCGGTGGCGAGGTTCCTCGTTTCGCGTGGCATTAGGACGGTGTCCGATGCATACCACATGCTTCGTTCCAGCGAAAACGACGTGCATGATCCGTTCCTCATGATGGGGATGGACAAGGCTGTGGAGTGGATACTGGCTGTTCGCGAACGGGGCGAACGCGTGTTCATCTTTGGCGACTACGATTTGGACGGCATGACTTCCGTGACGCTTTTGACGCGCTGCTTAAAGACCGTGGGGGTTGAATCCGAATGGCGACTTCCGAACCGCTTTGGAGACGGCTACGGGCTTTCTGTTTCCGCCGTTGACGAAATGTACGAAGCTGGCGGACGTAATTTGATTACGGTGGATACGGGCATTACCGCGAATGCAGAAATTGCCCATGCCAAGGAACTCGGCATGGCGGTCATGGTGATGGACCATCATCAACCGTCTGGTGACGGGCTCCCGGTCAGCGACGTGCTTTTGGACCCGCATCAGGACGGCGACAATTATCCGAATCCGGAACTTTGCGGTGTCGGTGTTTCGTACAAGTTTATTTGTGCGTTGTACAGTCGTCTTGGACTCCCGAATCCGGTGGAATACCTGGACTTGGTTGCGCTAGGAACTCTTGCTGACCTCGTGCAGATGACGCCCGAGAACAGGTTCTTTACGCGGTCCGGACTGGAATGCTTGAAAAACAGCCGTTGGCCCGGTGTGCAAGAAATGTACGCCTCCCTCATGAAACCCCACAGTTGCGTGGGCGGCATTGACGTGATGTACAAACTAGCGCCGCTTCTGAATGCTCCTGGCCGCATGGAACGCCCGGATCCGGCTCTTAAACTTCTTTTATGCGAAAACAAGAGCGAGGCGCCGCAACTGCTCGCGGAACTGAAAGAATGGAATGTGCGTCGCAAGGAGAAAGAGGCTGAAATTACCGAAATGGCGATGGAACAGGTCAAGACGCTTTATGGCGATACCATTCCGACCGTCATCGTTGTCGCTGGTGAAAATTGGCATGTTGGCGTGATTGGCATTGTCGCTGCAAAACTCGCGCAGGAATTCCACAGGCCGTCTGCCGTGCTTTCGATTATCGACGGTATGGCGCATGCAAGTGCACGTGCTGTTCCCGGATTCAACTGGCACAAGGCCTTGTTCGAAAGCCGTGAACTTTTTGATCGCTGGGGCGGCCATGCCAATGCGGCTGGCTTTTCGCTGGAATCGTCGAGAATCGATGAACTCCGCGGTCGTCTGTTGCAGTCGGCGGCGGAGCAGGGCTATACGGGCGATGTTGTCAATACGGACGAATCTTATCCATACGATATCAAGATCGCTCTCAGTGAACTTGTGGTTGAATCTCGCGCTCCGAGCGGCAGGTACCCGGTACGTGAACGCTCGATTCTCGACTACATCGATTTGCTGGAACCGTTCGGCGGGAACTTCCCGTATCCGACATTCCGTGCCGAAGGCGTGACTGTGCATCGCGTGCGTGAACTTCGCGGTGGGCATTTGCAAATGGAAATCTCGCAGGCGGGCAGCAACGTGTTCCCTGCGATTGCCTTTGGACTCCGCAAGAGCAAGGCTCTGCTGGGCCGTTCCCGTCCTGTGACAGTCGTTTTTGAACCTATCTGGAATTATTTCAACAATACAAAGACTGTGCAACTTTGCATAAAGTCGATCGAGTGAGGCCATGATTAGACGCAACGCTCCAATGATAGCCTTTTTGTTTGTTTTTATTGCCATGCTGTACTTTATATACAGCGTTCCGCGTTATGAACCCATTGTCGAAGCCGAAGAAAACGTGAAAGAAGAGCCTGTCAATGATACGTTCAGGGGGCGTGTTGATATGCCTTCGATTGACGAAATCTACGTGCTCGAAAATACTGCAGAACGTGATTTGAACAAACTTGTGCTCTTTTTTGAGGGCCGTGCTGCCGGTTTACATTATCTGTCATCGGAGTATTTCAAAAAGCTCAAGTCGAGCCGTAAGGGGCGTCTGCTTTCCAAGTCCGATGACGACGTTTTCCTTGGGCTTCGCTTGACGCTGGACAGTTTGGGACGGTTCATGAATCCGCAAATTCTGTTTTCGGATACGGATGACGATGTTTTCAAGGTCAAGCTGTTGAAGCATGTCGAATATTTCTGGCGTTTGCCTCCGAGCAAGCAGGGTAAACTTGAAATGTGGATTCCCATTCGGTTCCATGCATCTGCAAGTCAACGGCAAACAGCTGGCGAAAAAAAGATTAGTGCAAAAAAATAAAGGAAAGGGAAAAATGAAAACAGAGCAGAAAAAAGAATACAAGGCGCCACAAATGCGTTCCGTCGAACTTAAGCGTCAGGCAAACCTTATGCAGGTAAGCTTGGGGGGCAAAGACGGCTCAGGCATACAGCTTGGCTAAAACAAAAACTCGGCCTAAAAAGTCGAGTCTTTTCATCGTCCATAAAGAATTATTATGCGCGGAGTATTTCGATGAGTTGCTTCGCGTTTTTTTCGATAAGCACGAATGCTTCGAACATGCGGGCCTCGCGCCACTTGGTCAAGTATTTCGTCTGCCAATCGACAGCAATGGATGCCGGATCCTTGGGACCATTTTCGTTCTGGTACCAGACTTCCTTCGTGATTTCGCGAATCATGGCGCCCATTTCGGCAGCCGGCTGTACAGATCCCTTGCAGAGGAGAAGCGCGCGCAGGTTGTCGAGTAAAATCTCGTCGGACGGGTTTTCCGCATCTTCGCGGGCGCATTCCCAAATTTCGTCGCGATGGCGCTCCGTCCAGCCAATCAGGTATTTTTTCGTCTTTTCGAGTTCGCCTTTGGCCAGTTTTTCATCAACCGCTTCACGCGGGTAATAGATGCTGTTTGGATAGAATTCAATCATGATTTCCCGCCTTGTGCGAAGTTGAAGCCATGTTAAAAAAACAATGCCCGGGGCGGGACTTGAACCCGCACGAGGTTGCCCCCAAGGGATTTTAAGTCCCCAGTGTCTACCATTCCACCACCTGGGCAGGTTGTGCGTGCGTAATATAGAAAATTTAGAGGACTTTATTTGGGAAAATTAAAAAAACGTATATGGAATTTATCACATTTTTCAATATTAGCATATTTTCTGTTTATAAATGTTTACTTTTGGGGTTCTTTAATATATATTATGAATTGGCCTTAATGAAAAAGGTCGTTTTTATTGTTAACTTTGAAACGATATTGTCAATGGAGACTTGTTGCGTGGAGATTTCGGTATGCTGAATGTCGATATCAAAAAGAAAGGCTATACGCTGGTAGAAGTCCTCGTCGTTGTGTCGATTTTGGGCATTTTGTCTTCGATGGGCGTTGCGAGCTTGCATAGTGCCGTCGTCAATAATCGAGTCCGGGGTTATGCGCTGAATACGGCCGCCTTTTTGGAACGTGTCGCCAATGATGCCAACAGAATGTCCAAGACACTTTGCCTCAAGGCAGACAATGATACGCTCAAGGTTTATGAAGGGGAGTGCAGCAGTTCTTCCTCTGCAACTCCTGTTTTACATGACCGCTTTGAACTGGAATCCCCAGCAACATTCAGTTGCTTAAGTGATTATCGAGGCGATATCAACGTGGGAGATGGCTCAGCTGATGATAATGACTGGACTCGCTCAAGCGGCGTTGAATTTAGGCCGCGTATAGGACTTTCGGCGATGCCCAGCAAGGGATTTGTTTGCATCCAGTATGGTGGTTCCCGTACTTTTGCGGGCGTGAAAAAGACCGCTGACAAGAACCAGCTTGTCCCGATATGGCATGTGGGTGTCGGTTGGCAGGAATTGTAGGTGCGCTATGACGAATCTTTTGAAGAATAAAAAAGGGTTTGGTATTGTAGAAATCTTGGTCGCCGCGGCTGTCCTCGGTTTTATGTATATGGCCATTTTGAATATGCAGGGCGGAAACCACGACGCCTTGTTGCGTATTCGCGGTCGTGACGGCGCTGTCGATGTGGCCCAGCAGGTGCTCGACTCCCTCAAGGCTATCGGTAGTGCGTCTATTCCGTCTAGCTCTGACCCGAACCTTGATACGACTTTTTTGGTAAACGACATTAACCGCAAGTGGGCTCGCGGCCTTGGCGATTCTGCTACGGTAACATATACTCCTGAGGTGACTGTTTCGGCAACGCAGAATTACACATCGCAGGACTCGTCGCAGTTCGAGACGATTCGCCATATTTATGCCAAGCAGGTGAAGGTCAAAGTCTCCTGGAACTTCAAAGGCTCCACGCAGTCCATTGAAGTCTCAAGCATTATAAGATAAATCCTAACCTCTATCACCTATCCCCTAAAAGGTGCATAATGACGGGGCGGTTCTTGCCGTTCTCGGTTTTGTGGATTGTTAACTTGCCTGTGCTGTCGTAGCTGAACTGTTCTCCGACGCGCTCCCCGTTCACGTACGTAAGGCTGTCGCGCAGTATGCCGCTCGGGTACCAGTTGCGCCAGATGCCGTGAGGTTTGGATTTGCCGTCAAGAGTTCTTTGCCAAAAACCTTCGCTTGCCATTTTGCCACCCATGCTGTCTGGGTAGAAACTGCGACTCACGCGAAGTGCTGGATCGCCATAGCTTGTCGGTGGATCGTCGTATGCCCAAAATTCTTCGTATAAAAGAACGTGTCCAGCCTTGATGTAGCGTAGCGATGCTGGGTACTTTCCGATATTCTGTTTGAATGCGTCTTTGTAGCTTAAGGTACAACTGTCAAGTGTTCCGCTTGGAGCTGCAGAGCGGACAAACGAAGTCTCGGCGCAGAACAGCGTAGAAGAATTGGCACAAGTCCCGTAAGAAATGCCTGAGCTTTCTGTAGGTCCGTCTGTTTCTTCGGTAATAAAATTGCTTTCTCGGACAACGTTGTTGTTCTCGTCGAACCACTGTATTTTTTCACGCCCCTTGAAATAATCCGACTTTATTTTTTTGATAAGGGAACCATCCGCCCTGTAGGTGGTGTGTGCACCGAAGTCGACTTCGGAATCGATGAGCCCTTCTTCCTTGAGTTGCGCTTGTTCGCAATTTCCTGCGATTGAATCGACTGGTCCGTATGATTCGTAGTATTTCTTGTATTCTCCGTCTAAATGGTCATCGGAACATTTAAAGTGCTCTATAATTTTGCAGTTTCGTCCGTAACGCTTGATGTACCCTAGTATTGGCGATTCGCCAGAAATGCTTCTCGTCAAGTCATGACAGTTGTATTTTTCTTCGGCAAGCACTCCATTGTCGTGCCACTTTTTCCACACGCCTGTGGGGTTTCCATTGTCGTCATAATGTTCCTCGAATGCTTTTTCGCCGTTGTAGTGCCAGCCTATCCAGTCGCCAACGGGGTGGTCGTCCTTGTAGTAGCGTTCGGCTTCTTTTTTGCGGCTGTTCAATCTGTCCACAAAGTAGCTTGTCCATTTGCCGTCGCGGAGTCCTTTCTTGTAGTGACCGATCATGGCGACATCGCCAAAGCCCGTCCAGCGCTTGAATTCTCCGTGCGGAACGCTGTCGTCGTATGGAATTTCGAGCTCCTTGATGCCGTCGTTGTACCACTCGTTGCGTTTGAGTATTGTCCCGTCCGGATAGACCCAGATAGAGGTCTTCTTGACACCGTTGACATGCCTTGCGATAATCTGTTCTTCGGCACGTTCGACGGTACAGCCGGCGAAACTGCATAAAAGGGGTAAAAAAACGAGTAAATAGCGGAGCTTCATTGTTCGTAAAGTAGAAAAAAAGGTAATTTCTAGTTGTGAACGAGTCGAAGAAAAAGACAATTGCAGAAACTCTGCATCTAAAGATTCAAACCCCGTGGGTTTGGCTTGTCTTTGTCCTTACGATTTGCCTGACGGCGTTGTTTTATGTTTCGCAAAAACCGCAGGTGGCCGTTTATTCCCAATATGTCAAGTCGCTTTGCGATTACCAGTTTGCCGAGGCCTCTCTCATGCGTTCCATGGAACGGGTCCGGAACGGTTCCGATGTCGATACGTCGGTCGTCATTTCGCAAATGATGACTCTCCGCGAGGTGGCGCTGTCGTTTGACGAAGGAATAAAAAAATTGGAGCATGCGGGTTTTTCGTCTCCGCCTTCGACCTTGGTCTCGCAGTTCAAGGCGAACGTCCTGGCGAAAGTTTCTTGTCAGCGGCGCTATCTTTCGGAACGTCACGCTTGGTTTGTCGAACTAGACAATCTCTATCGCGCGATGGAACTTGTATCTGTGGATGCCGACATGCCGCTTGTGCGCAAACTTGATTCTGCCAAGGTGGGGTATGCCGTTTTGCCCGGTGTGGTGGAAATGCCGATGCCTGTTGAACGAAGCGTAGAATTGCTGCTCCAGAAAAATTTGGAACTTCATAACGCCTGGAACCAGTTTGACAATGACAAGGCGCTAAGTTCGAGTGACGAACTCCTGCATTTTTTCCAGATGGAAAACTTGAAGGAAATTTCTTTGTCGGCAAAAGTCCCGTTGGCGTTCTATTTCTTGTCTTTGGTACTTTTGCTTGCGACGTTCTTCTTCTTGTTCAAGTCTAGAGAGTAGGTTTTTAAATGTCTGTTTTCCGTGTCCGTAAAGTTGCCTTTATCAATTTTGGTCTATTGTTAATTTTTCTTGCGAGTTGGATTTCGTGGTACATTTATCCGGTGGCGAGGAGCATTACAAAGGAATTCTCTACGGAGTATGGCTTTGCCGCTGCTGAATTTGAAGACCATGTCTTTTATGGCAAGGTGAGCTATGCCGCCATACCGAGCCTGTTTGGTGGCTCGAATATTCCTTTTTTTGACAAGATTTTTTTCCAAATTAACGGGGATTCGGGAGCTACGTTTGTCCTTTATGCAAATGACGAAATTCTCGATCGCATGGCGGAATGGTACGATTTTTCTGCATCGAACGCAAGCGAGGTGCCGCTCGAAATCTATGCGGTGAAAGTGGGGGACAAGTTTATCGTGAAGTCGATGGCTTCGACGGATGGTGAACTGAGTTGGGAAGAGCTCTCCGTCGATTATCATTTTTATTGGTGCTTTATGGGGCTTAGCCTAGTTGCCTTTATGATGATTGTGGGGCTAGTGCTTGTGGTCGTCGGGATTGTGCATAAGCCGAGACCTGCGATATCGCCGGTTTCGGTTGAGAATGCGGAATGATGAAGCGTTATTTTGCTGTGGCGTTTTTGTTGGCGTGTGCTTTTGTCGCAAATGCGTTTGCCTCGCCTGATTCGCTGATGGTTGATGTTCGGGGGGCGACGGGGACTTTGTCTTTCCAAAGTCCGACGGGAATCTGGTGGCCGAAGGCGCTGGAAAATGCATCGGCTAAAGGGAAAAAAACGCGGACGGTAAAGCGCCCCCTTACAGTGCGGACTGCTCGCGAAAGTGCTCGTCAATCGTCCGTGGTTGTATGGTTTCATGGCGGCATGGGGAGTTCGAATTGTGCGAAGGGGCTTGTCGCCGGTGAAGATTTTGCGGATTTTTATCCGGGAAAAATTGTGGTGAGCGTTTCCGCATGCCGCGAAAATCATTGGGTCACGAAGGGGATGATCGATGCTGTTGATGCGGCATTGGATTCCGTTGCCGCCCGTCGAAAATCGCCTATAGAAAAGGTTTCGCTGGTGGGTATTTCGGATGGTTCTCTTGGCGTGCTCACTTATTCGCTGGAAGGCCGTCGGGCAGTGGAAAACCGTTTGCTCATGAGCTCGTTCGGGGGCTTTTTAGGTGAACCTCAGGCGATTGCGTCGCAGAAGAAAATGCAGTCGGGGAGGTTTCGCTTTTTGCAAGGCGGTAAGGACCGGCTTTATCCGTCGGATAAAACGGTGTCTTGGATAACGGAATTCTGCAAGGCGGTTCAGGTGGACTGCGAACTGCGGTTCGACCCCGAAGGTGAGCATGACTGGTCGTACTGGAAGAATTATCGCATGGACTGGATCCGCGACGCCATCCGTAAATAAGTGCCAAAATTAAAGCAACTTTAAAATTGTGAAAATGCAATTGCTTTTTTTGTGAAAAGCGAGTTTTATTGTTTAGTAAAGGGAATGATATTTATCGGTGTGAGAATAGAGCGTCGGCCACAACCTTAAAAGGCGAACGCAGCGGGGCTGCTTGCAGCCCCATTGCTGAGCCGTAAGGTTGGCGCTTGCGCCAGGATGGGTAAAAAACTCCGAGCTGGGGCCCCGCCCGCATGACGTTCATTTTGCATTTCCTTTGACGGTCTTCATAAATAGCCTTATTTATAAACGTCTCCCCTTGACAAAAGGGGATTTTTTTTCAAAATTTGGTGCACCACGCGGATGTGGTGGAACTGGTAGACACGCTAGATTCAGGTTCTAGTGCCTGCAAGGGCATGAAGGTTCAAGTCCTTTCATCCGCACTGAAAAACCCGGTAGTTCGCTATCGGGTTTTTCGTTTTTGCGTTGTCCCCCCTCGAACTCTGTTCCGGGGCCGCCTTACACGGTTCCTTTTTGCGTCACCCTGAACGGAGTGAAGGGTCCAGTGACATTCCTTTTTACTAGCATTGAAACGTAATGAGAGCTTCTTTGAACGATATGGAATTCGATAACGAACCTTGCGAATTTGTGCTGCAAGAGGTTGTGGGCGAGCGTGTCGTGTTGCGCCCGCTTGGCGAACCGGACGTGCAGTCGTTGTTTGAACTCATTGACGGATCGCGCGATTTCTTGTCGAAACACTTGCCGTGGCCGGACGAATGCCGCTCCGCAGAGGACGTCGCCTCTAGGATTGAATCTTGGGACATGCAGGCGCAGATGGCGAACGGCGCCTGTTGGGGCATTTTCGAAAAGATTCCGGCTGAAAAAACGGGTGAGCCGCACGAAAAAATCGCAGGCTGCATTATGCTAGGCTGGGTGCAGTGGAAACACCGGTCGGCGACGGTAAGTTATTGGCTTGGCGCAAGTTATTGCGGTCGCGGCCTTGCGACGGAAGCGTTGCTGTTGGTCGCTGGCGAGGCTTTTGCGATGGGACTGAACCGCCTTGAACTATCGGCGTCGGTCAATAACCCGAAAAGTGCCGCAGTCGCCCGCCGTGCCGGATTTAGCGAAGAGGGAATTTGCCGCGAATACGAACGTATCCACGGGCATTTCGAGGACCATATGCGCTTCTCGCTTCTCGCGAAAGATTTTTGCTGAGCGTTTGCTGCGCTTTCTGCGTTCGGGGCGTTGCGGGGGCCCCCGCTAGAAGGGGTGATGGAAGACTTGCACTAGAATGAGGTGCTCAGTCAAGCCGGGCACAATAGGGCAAGGCTGCAATCAGGGGAAAGCCTTTCCCCCACCAAACCAACAATCTACTTCCTACTAACTACTCCACACCCCAAAGGCGCTCTGCGCCGCCCTCACACCCCACACCCTCACATGGTTACTTGAGTAAACGCGAAAGTACATTTATTGTTTGATATCGCTTTCAAACACTTCTATCTTATAGAGTATGGAAACAGGAGAAAATCGTATAGTTGAACCTGATGTCTTGCAATACACCAACTACCGTGTGTATTTGCGTGACTACTATGAGTTCAAGAAGAAGACGGTTCCGGCGTTCAGCCTCCGTTTCTTCGCTGAGAAGGCTGGGCTGTCGAGCCATGCCCATTTGAAGCTTACTATCGATGGAAAGCGAAACATTACAAAGAATACGGTTGTTAAGCTCATTCATGGTCTCGGTCTTCAAAACCAGCGAGCCGCATATTTCGAAAGTCTCGTTTTCTTCAATCAGGCCCAGACCGATACCGACAAGCAGGTTTACTACGCTCAGCTTCTGAAGGCAAGCCCACGTTCCAAACTGCACAAGATGGATGCGGTGCAGTTCCGCATTTTCCGCGAATGGCACCACTCCGCTATTCTCGAAATGGTGGCCCTCAAGGATTTCCGCCCGATTCCCGATTGGATTTCGAAACGCCTCGGTGGACTTGTGACGCCGGCCCAGGTGACCGAATCTCTCAAGCTTCTCGTAGAACTGGGGCTTCTGGTAAAGACTGCCAACGGCTACCGCCAGCGCGACCCGCTGATTACTACCGACGACGAAGTCCAGGACATGATGGTCAAGATGTACCATCTCCAGATGCTCAAGCTCTCGGCGGACATGCTTTCGACGCTTCCGGGCCCGCAAAGGGATGTTTCTGCCCTGACATTCAGCATAAAACGCGAAGATTTCCCCAATTTGAAAAAACATTTGCAACTCATGCGCAAAGAACTACTAGATTTCTCAGCAAAAGCGGGGGAAGCTGAGGACGTTGTGCAAATCAATATCCAGCTGTACCCTCTAACACGAGGAGTATGATGCGTTTTTTGAGTTCAATAATCGGTTGCGTGCTTGTGGCATTGCTGTTTGTCGGGTGTTCTGAATCCGACACCACGGCCGGTATTGAAATTGGAAACCCCGAAATGGCGCAGAACATCGGGTTGACCGCCGATTTTTCGATTGATTATTCAGATGCAAAGCAGATATCGCTTGCCAAGGAGGCCTCCGCGGATGAAAGCGTTGTCATCGATACGTTCCAGCTTACATTGACTGAGGTCCGTTCTTTCTGCAGCTTCTATGTGGGCGTTTCTGTCAAGCAAGAAGATGGGCTACTGCTTTGGCCGTATGAGGATGATCCGGCGGCGGTGCTCCCCATTTCGTTCACGGATGGCGAATTTGTCGAGGATGCGTTCAAGAACATCAACTTGCAGACCGAAGGACGCTTGAAGGAAATTGGAGTTTCATTCGAGGTCAACAAGAAAAAAGGCCACAACTCGATTTACGGGCACATTCGCAAGAAAAACAAGAATATCCCGTTTGTTTATGAATTGTCCGGTATTCAGCTGTTCTCTCTGCGCTACCATTATTCGCAGATCGATGTTCAGGATTCGATGGTGAATTTGTCTGTAGCGTTCCGCGTACGACGCTTCGTCGGTGGATTGGATTTGACCTCTGCGACAGTGGGCGAGGACGGAATAATACATATAAACAAAGAAGAAAATTCGGATCTTTGGAAATCGATGAATGAACGCTTTGTACCGAGTTTCCAGGCCTTGCGCTACGATTATACAAAAGCTGACGGTTCATCTGTTGATGACTACGTTGATGACATTTGGGATGTAATTAGTGGGGAAAAGAACAAAAACCTTGTTGATAATGGGAACTTTAAAAATGGTGACAGCAACTGGGTTTTCCTCACTCAGCTGAATGGCGCCGCCGACACCTCTATCCTGAAAGAAAATGGCGAAAATGTGATGCGTGTCCACGTAACGAAAGGTGGCGCTTTCTCGTACAGTGTGCAGCTGTTGCATGAAAATATTCCTGTGGTGGCTGGAGGTACGTACAAGTTTATTTTTACGGTCTGGTCTGATGTCGAAGGGATAATTACTGCGCGATTGGGAGGCTATATTTACAATGACAGCACCAATGGCTTCCAGGAGCATGTCAATGTCACGACGACTGGCCAGTCGTATGAAAAAGAGTTTAAGACTGTGCGGACGGATCCGTTTGCTCGCCTGGATTTGAATTTGGGCAAGAGTGAAAGAACGATATGGATAAAGGACGTGCAGTTGATTCGGATTAAGTAGTTTGCTAAATTCTTGCCACTATGGT
>CAMKLO010000005.1 GCA_946413655.1 uncultured Fibrobacter sp.
CGCTCCATGCATTGACCGATTTGAAGGACCGCAAGAATGTGAACATCAACTTGCTTACGGAACTGGAATACGAACGTGTAATGAACTTGGTTATGGTTGAGAAAATGTCTTTTGCCGATGCGAAGGAGCAGGCCGAGAAAGAAGTGCTCGCCGCATTTAACGTGAAATCGAAAGACGGTGAATTTGCGCAGTTTGAAGACCTGAGCATCTTGGAAAAAGGCGATGACAATGCGGCACTCTTGGCGGTAAGCGTGATGGTGCAATCGGATTTGAAAGTCGCAAAGCTTGTTGAACGCGTGAACGATGTTGCCGCGGACATTGCGAAAGACGGTTCGTGGGACGACGATAAGACTAAAACGGAAATTGCGGAATGGGCTGCAACTGCCGACAAGAATGGAGAACTTGCAAATGTTGGCAAGAACATCGAGAAATGGGGCGGTTCAGATGATGTCTCTGCGTTTGAAACCGTTGTAGAAAAGTTTGCTGAGAATGTCGCCTCGGACGGAGCCTGCACTGAGTCTGCCGAATGTGTTCCGGGAACGTCTAGTAGTTCGGTCACTTCGGCAGGCTCAGTGACCTTGAACTCGTCCTCCTCCAAAAACGTTCTGAGCAGCGGTAGCCGCGAAGAATCCAGTGACAGTAAGAAAGTATCTTCGTCGTCTTGGACAGGTAAATTAACTTATGGTACAGGGGAATATTTGAATCCAAATATCAAATATGATTCCATCGTTGATTCCCGCGACGGGCATGTTTACAGGACTGTTAAAATAGGTAATCAAGTTTGGATGGCTGAAAATTTGAATTTTGAAACGAAAAATAGCCATTGTCTATGGGATACGACAACGACTTGTGCAGAATTTGGACGCTATTATGATTGGATGACGGCGATGGATGTTGCCGGAGTGTATAGCCCGAACGGCAAGGATTGTGGCGATAACAAGAGGTGTTTGCCGACTTATCCCGTGCGAGGCATTTGTCCTGAAGGTTTTCATTTGCCCGACTCGACGGAATGGAATATTTTGATTGCTGAGGCAGGCGGAAAATCTGTAGCAAGTACGAAACTTAAGTCTAAAGAAGGTTGGTACAAAAGTAGTGATGATAAAGATTATGTCGCTGGCTCGGACGATTATGGATTTTCAGCGGCCCCTGGTGGTGGCAGAAACGATGCCAATTTCGACCGTGAAGGTCATGAAGCGTTCTTCTGGAGTGCTTCAGAGAATGGCTTTACTACTGCAAAACTTATGAATTTGGATAATCTTGATTATTTGTCATCATTTCTTACGGGTTACGCCAAAGAGTATTTCTTTAATATTCGTTGTGTGAATGACGAATCTTATGTTCCAACGCCTCGTCCTAGCATTAAATACGATTCAATCGTTGATTCTCGTGACGGGCAGGTCTATAAGACCGTGAAAATCGGAAATCTAAATTGGATGGCGCAGAATTTGAATTACGAGGCTAAAGATAGTCATTGTTATGACGATTCTTTGAAATATTGCGATGTGTATGGTCGCCTTTATTCGTGGGCTTCGGCTATTGATTCGGCGAAGCTTGCAATTGATAAAGCGAATCCTCAAGATTGCGGTTATGGTAAAACCTGCAAACTCCCGGAGGTTGTTCAGGGCGTTTGTCCGGACGGATGGCATTTGCCAACTTCAGATGAATGGAGTGTCTTGTTTACTGAAGTTGGGGGTCAGGGGAGCGCGGCAAAATATCTCAAGTCAATGATGAAGTGGAATGGAACGGATAGCGTTGGTTTTTCTGTGTTGCCTGCAGGTTCCTCTACCCAAAATGGATATAGATTTTCTTCTGAAGGCCGCGATGCTTATTTTTGGACGGCGACAGAAATTTATGATGGTGATGACGCTTATTTTGTACATATGGAAACATCTAACTCCTATGTATTCTTGTATTCAGTAGAAAAAACTAATGGCTATAGCGTTCGTTGTGTCGAAGATGGAGGCGTTATTGCCTCAACTGTTCCTGACGAAGGTTTTGATTGGGAACTTTCTAGAGATTCTTATTTGAATCCTAATATCAATTACGATTCCATTGTCGATAGCCGTGACGGACAAGTTTACAAGACCGTGAAAATCGGGGATCAGATTTGGATGGCTCAGAATTTGAATTATTCTGATAGCGTTAAAACTCCGAGCCTCAAGGGGAGTAGTTGGTGCAGAAAGATTATTTATCGTAATGGGGCTGCTATATTCCTTGATGACTCTAAGTCTTGTGCCGTTGCAGGGCGTTTATATACATGGGCGGCTGCTATTGATTCGGTTTCGCTTGTGAATGATCCGAAAAATCCGTTGGATTGTGGCATGGGTAAAAGTTGTCGCTTTGAACTCCCGGAACCGATTCGTGGAATTTGTCCTGAAGGTTTTCATTTGCCGACGGACGATGAATGGAATGTCTTGTTTGCCAAGGTGGGAGGGAATGAAAGAACTGGTAAGGAGACTGCTGGCAAGGCTCTCAAATCGCAATCGGGATGGAAAAATTCCGGTTATGTTGGAGTTGGCGGCAATGGCACAGATGCTTACGGTTTTTCGGCAATGCCGGTAGGTGGATGGGAGGGATTGTCGTTTAGCGATGATGATGGGGTATATGCCTTCTTCTGGAGTGCTTCTGAAGGTGGTACTGATACGGCGTATCGTAATCGATTGGGGAACGACTATGATGCTTCGGCGTTGTATGCTTATAGTAAGGCAAACGGCTATTCTGTCCGCTGCCTCAAGGACTAGTTAATAGTAGGTCGAAGTCCGTTAGTTGTTGGTCTATAGTCATTAGATGGAAATGCGTATGAAATTGAATAAACTATTTAACGTCATGGCGGGCTCGATCCGCCATCTGAGTGCATTCGTTGCGTTTGCTGTTGTGCCGATGTTTTTTGTGGCGTGTTCCGACGGCGACAAGAGTGCTGGCGGCACCACGGAAGATGCGGGCATCATCGCGGACTTGAACGTGGCTGGCGTAACGCAGAAAGGTCCGTTTGCAAAGGGTTCCGCTGTGACGGTGCAGGGTATTGATTGCAAGACGATGGCATTGACGGGCGAAGTGTTCGAAGGTAAAGTTGAAAACGATAAAGGTGAATTTGCTGTTAATAATGTTAATTTGTCCTCGACGTGTGCCGTGTTTGAAGTTTCGGGCTATTACTTCAACGAAGTTACAGGCGAAAAGACTAAAGGCGAATTGATACTTCGTGTGGCAACCAATCTCAAGAATCGAAAAAAAGTGAACGTCAACATTCTTACGAACTTGGAATACGAACGTGTGAAGAAACTGGTGGATAATAAGGTGGTTGATTTTGATGATGCAAAAAATCAGGCAGAGAAAGAAATCCTTTCGGCATTTAATGTTGATGATGTTGCAAGTGGTGTCTCGGAATTCGAAAACTTGAACATTTTTGAAAAAGGCGATGGCAATGCGGCGCTCTTGGCTGTGAGCGTAATGATGCAAGGCGATGAAAATGTAGATACGCTTGCAAAACGTTTGGAAAACTTTGCTGACGATTTTGCAGAAGACGGCAAATGGGACGATGAAAAAATGAAAAATGAAATTGCGCAATGGGCTGCAACCGCTAAGGCCAATGGCAAACTCGATGCTATCCGCAAGAACATCGAAAGTATGAACGACGGCGAAAAAGTTGCCGAATTCGAAACATTCGTGAAAGAATTTACGGAGAGCGGCGGTGTCGAAGGGTCTAGCAGCAGCTCCGTGAAAGCGAATGCGTCCAGTGATTCTAAATCCAGTAGTAGCAGCGGCTTTAACTGGAGTATTCCCAAAGAAACTTATTTGAATCAAAGTGTAGAGTATGATTCTATTGTTGATGCTCGCGATGGAAATGTTTACAAAACTGTGAAAATTGGAAACCAGACATGGATGGCGGAGAATTTGAACTATGCGGATAGTACACAAACGCCGAGTCTTTTGAATAACAATTGGTGCTATGAAGATGATCCCCAGAAGTGCAAAGTTGTGGGGCGTTTGTATTCGTGGACTGCCGCGATTGATTCTGTAAAACTTGCTTCGAACGATACTGATGCTGACGCACCGCAAAAATGTGGCATATTTAAACAGTGTACGCTTCCATATCAATTGCAGGGGATTTGTCCTGATGGGTTCCATTTGCCGGATACAACGGAGTGGAGTATTTTGCTTACTTCGATTGGTGCGAAAAATCATTATGGTGATTTGCTTAGATCGCAGATTGGATGGAATTATGGAGAGTATGCTGATGAATATGGCTTTTCTGTGATTTATGCTGGTGATAGATACAGAGATGGAACTTATTCTTATAGCGGAATGAGGTCTGATTTTTGGACTGCTGAACAATATCAAGGGAATGATGGTGCCCTGGCCCATACGTATAACATGGTGGATATTACAAGTTCGTTCAAGGATTGCGGTAAGTATATTCGTTGCGTCAAGAATGAAATTGTTCCTCAAACTCAATCGTCTTTGCCCGCTTGCAAGACTGCAACAGAAGATAGTTGTGAATACGGTTCATTGACGGATGCTCGTGACGGAAAAACTTACAGGACTGTGAAAATTGGAGACCAAACTTGGATGGCGGAAAATTTGAATTATGCGGATAGTGCTCAAACGCCGAGCCTTTTAAATCGAAACTGGTGCTATGGCGATAATCCAGAAAATTGCAAGACTTATGGACGACTTTACTCATGGACTGCAGCAATAGATTCTGTGAAACTTTCACAAGATCCAGATGATCCGCTTGATTGTGGATATGCGAAACGATGCTTCCTTTGGGGGCGTGTACAGGGAATTTGTCCTGAAGGTTACCATTTGCCTGATACGACCGAGTGGAGTACTTTGGTGACGACTGTTGGAGGCTGGAATAATGCGGGTAAGGTTCTAAAGTCGCGAGTAGGCTGGCCTTATTTTAAAGGTTCTGATGATTACGGTTTCTCGGCGCTTGCTGGAGGTATAAGACATCATAATAAGGATTTTGAATCGATTGATGGTAGCACTTATTTTTGGGCTGCTACTGAAAAAACATCGGAAAATACGACTCAAGTTTATAGCATTCACATAGGAAATAATAGGATAAATTCATTTGTCGATGGCTATAAGGATAACGGATACTCCATTCGTTGTATCAAGGATTAAAGATGGATGAGGTATGATATGAAAGTCAAATATTTTAATCGTTGCGTAGAGAACTAAAAGATTGTGTCTTACGCAAAAAGGAGCTTGTAAATGAAAAGAATAGTTTTGCTTATTTGTATGGCTTGTGCAATTGTCGGTGCGAAAGTGACCCCGACTGCGCCCACCGTAAAGGATGGTTGCTATTCCATTTCGACTGCGGATGAACTGTATGGTTTCGCCGCCATTGTTAACGGAACACTCGAAGCAGGACGCGCTGCAGAAAGTTCTGCCTGCGGTATGCTTACCCAAGACATTTTGGCAAACGATACAACGACAATCGAATGCTATTATAAAAAAGAAACCAATAGCAAAGATTCCGTTTACACTTGCTATAAGATTGATTACGAGAACGATTCCAAAAGAATTGATATCGACCCCGCGACAATCGTACCCCACACCCAGTGGACTCCGCTCAAGAATTTCTCCGGACGATTTGACGGCCAGGGCCATACGATTTGGAAACTTGAAAATATTAAAGATTCCACCCAAAACAACCTGGGCTTTATCGCCTTGGTCTCTGGCGGGACAGAAGCTAGCCCTGTTGTCATCAAGGATTTAACCATCAGGCATACCAAGTTCTATGGACACGATACCGTGGGTGGTATTGTCGCCAAGAATAGCGGCAACCTCCTGTTAGATAACGTGATGTATCTGTCTCAGGTAAAGGGTCGTAGACAAGTTGCATCCCTTGTTGGCCGAAACGAAAATCAACTTACCATCAAAAAAGGGGTTGCCACAAACGTCACTGGTCAAAAGTTTATTGGTAGCGCGGTCGGTTCCAATTCCGGGACAATCGACATCGACAGTTTATCTTTCATTCATAAGTTTAATGTTGAAGGAAGTGCCTATCCAATAGTTTATAGAACCGATTTAATAGGAGTCAGTCACGTAGGCCTGATTCTCGGCGTCAATGAAAAATCAGCAAAAGTAAACATAAAGAATGTCACAACAGGTATTGACGACTCCTACATTGTAGAGGACGCTTTCGTAGATGCCGATTCTGTATTGGGAGGTTTTGTTGGTTTAAACGATAAAAACGCTACAATTACCATTTCAGCGTCATCTATGCTGAAAATTTCTACTCTTGGCGGAGAGAATCGGCCTTATATTGGCGGTTTTGTGGGTATAAATCGAGGAACGGTGGATATAACGAACTCCTACGCCAAGGGGCCCGTAGCTGGAATTTCTTCAGGTTGCTTTGTCGGACTTAACCAGGATTCGCTTTCTGTAACCAACTCCTACAGCGATTGCCTTAGTGATCTTAAAACAAAGGACCCGGTTGTTGGCGAATGCCGCGTTGGCCATGTTTCGCTCAAGAACACATTCTATAAAGATAATTCCAATACGTATTCTTGCGCCAAGAAATACGGAGCAAAACCCATATCCTCTCAAGAAGTTTCCAATGGCGTGTTGACGATTATGTTGCACAATTACAAGGGTGGCGAAGTTTGGGGGCAAGACAATGCCGCTAGAGACAACTGGCCCAAGCAAAATGTGGCTTTTGGACCTTTTTCGTTTAAGTTGAATCTTTGCACAACGGCGTACTATCACGATTTCGAGATAAACGGGCCAAGTTGCCGTCCGGACACTTCCATAACAACCTACACTTACGGGAAAGGTATTGCCCAGCTGCCGGTTCATACAAAGTACGGCTACAAGTTCTTGGGTTGGAGCTATGAAAACAAACAAGATTCCATTTTGGTATCGATTAGCAAAGATTCTTATGGCGATATTGAACTTTTTAACAGGTGGGATGGTGATGCAAAGGTGCCGCCAAAAGATAAAGATGGTTGCTATCTGATTTCAACCATCAGTGATCTTTACGGGATTGGAATTGCACCAGATAAAAAATGCGTAAAGCTCGTGAATGACATAGTTGTCAATCAGAATATGGAAAACATGATTCTTGATGGTTTGTATACAGGCGATCCTAATCCCCAAAGATCGTGGGATGGAATCAAAGGCTTTAATGGAGTCTTTGATGGACAAGGGCATAAGATATCCGGGTTGTACAATAAAGTCTTTTTCTCGGAAGTCAATAAAGGCGATACGCTCACTATCAAGAATTTAGGTATCGTAAATTCAGCCTTTAAGAATGCACCTGTTTTTGTCGAGCAAAACAACGGTGTTCTTAATATAACCCATAGCTATAGTACAGCAATCAGCAATGGCTTTGTCGGAACAAATAGTGGCGAAGTTTATATATCGGACTCCTACAATACTGGGTTAATTCGTGTTGGTGCCAGCATGATTGGTACCAACAACAAAAAAGCCGTCCTTGACAATGTCTATAATTCCGGCGCGGTACAACGTGGTGCAGGTATCATCAGCACCAATTTGGGAACCGCAATTATTAGCAATTCCTATAACGTCGGCTCAATCAGTGATGAAACGTTACGGGAGAAATCTACAGCCGGTTTAGTGGGATACAGCAAAGGCAAAACGACTATTATCAACTGCTTTAATGCAGCACCGGTTTATGGATATGCCGTTGTCGGCGGCCTTGTCGGGGCTCATTGGACAGACACATTGACTATCATAAACTCTTACAATGCAGGCCCGGTAAAGGATGCATATTCCGAACACAACTATGGTATTGTCGGAATGGCAGAAGTTTATAATAGCTGGAACAGCAAGACCCACGAATACGACAAACTTGTTCACGATGACAAATACGCCGTTTATATGTACAATGTATTTTCGCTCATGGGACTTGAGGATCATACGCAGCTGAGCATACAGGCATCGCCTGCCGTGTTCAAGAACGGCTACGTCGCAAAACTTCTTCACGATTACGTGCAAAAAGACGCTGATGGCAATGTTGTCAAAGGTGGCATTAATGGTGAAATTTGGGGTCAAGAAGTCGGCAAAGATTCTTTGCCGGTATTCAAAGGAAAATTGGTTGGCGTTGCAGAAAAGGCAAACGAAGGTGATATCATTATGCCTTCTAGTTCGTCAATGGCCATTTCAAGTTCTTCGTCGAGCGTAGAATCTAGCAGTAGCATTAGTGTTGAATATTCTTTTGTTTTGCCCAAAGTGGTTGACGGATGCTATCAGGTATCAACAGCTCAAGAATTGCATGGCTTTGCAACCATTGTAAACGGAACACATGGGGCAAAAAAGAATTCCGCAGCTTGCGGCATCTTGACATCAGACATCGCTCTTGACGCCAGCAAATACGGCCTCTGGGAACCTATCGAAAATTTTGCAGGTTCCCTAGACGGTCAGGGCCATACGATTTCCAACTTGGAAATCGATGCCTATCGCTACGGAGCCAACGCTTCGTTTATCGCCTCCATTAACGGCGGGACAAAGAAAAATCCTGTTGCTATAAAGAACATTGCGTGGGATAACTCGACGATTTCAGCCAAAACCGGAGCCGCGCTAATCAATACGGTGAAAACAGGCTCCTATGTCGAAATAGATCATGTCCATAATGGAATGGACTTTACAATAGATAGCGGGCGTGTCGCTGCGTTTATAGCAACTACAGAAGAAAATTCTGACTTGAATATTTCGTATTCCTACAATACCGGGAATATCAAAAACAATTCCTCCTCTTATTTTGGCTGCATTGTTAACGTTGCAAATGGCAAAGTAACATTAAAGAATGTGTATAATACAGGTACCGGAGAAAGCCTCATTGGAACTGCTCGTGATAGTGTTACAATCATCAATTCTTATAACAACCCGAAAAACTTCAGCTATTCATTGCTACTTGGCTTTTGCGAAGAAAATAAGAACGACGTTATCATAGAAAATTCATATATCATGCAAGCGTCAACAGATTTCTGCCGCCGCCGTTCCTCAAACGTGCATAAAGACGAATTTGCTGACGGTTATGTAGCCATGAGATTGCATTACCATTTCAATGGTTACGGTTATGACGGAATGGAATGGGGGCAGAACATCGGTGTAGATGCAAACCCTAACTTTAGCGGAGTTATCACGGGAGATGTAAGACCCTATTCAAAGGTTGTTTCGCTAAATGTTGTTTCTTATAGTGGCGATAAAACGAATTATCCGCGATACTATGTATCCCAAACGGTATTAACATTGCCAGATCCAACACCTCGAACGGGCTACGCTTTTGCCGGTTGGTTCGATGATACTACGAGTTCTGTGCCTATCGACAATCGTATAGGCATCTCTTTTGCTGAAGAAGACCTGACTTACTATACAAGGTGGTGGCCATTACCAACACGTGATGGCAAGTGCTATAAAATCAATTCGGCAGAAGAAATGCTTGGATTTAGCGCCATTGTGAACGGAGGCCTCGGCATAAAGAAAGATTCTACGGCATGCGCAATATTAACCGCAGACATCGTTCTTGATTCGAGCAAGTTCTTGCAGTGGACTCCACTTGAAGAATTTGCGGGTTCATTAGACGGTCAGGGACATTCAATTTCGTTCACGTGGACAAAGCTCCAAAAGAGCGATGGCAATAAGTCGTTTATCAGTTCTATTAGCGGAGGCTCAAAAGACAAGCCTATAATCATAAAAAATATAGATTGGAAGAACGCATCCGCTGATGGTTTATTTGGAGCAGATTTGATAGATTACATAAGGGATAGTTCTTACGTCATAATAGACTCCATCCATAACGGCATTAATTTTAGTGAAAACGCAAGATTCATAGGTTCCACTGGCGAAAATTCTCATTTAACCATATCCAACTCCTATAACACCGGAAGCTTCTCTGGGAAAAACGGTTATTTCATTGATTATGTTTGGGGACAGGTTTCTTTCCTAAATTTCTATGATGTTGGAAGTTCCAATGGTATTGTGGGGATAGCCAACGATAGTGTAAAAATTGAAAATTCCTATAGTTTATCCAAAAATCAAAAAGTCGGATTTATTGATTCCACAAAATATTCGAAAAAGGTTTCGATTATCAATTCTTATTATCTGGACACCCTTAAATCTCGTTTTGGCGGTACACAGGCCACTGCAGAAGAATTCGCGAATGGAACAATCGCTGTAAAATTGCATTATGATTATGACTACGACGGCTCCATTTGGGGGCAAAAAGTCGGTACCGACTTAAGTCCGAATTTCAGCAAGAAAATTGCCGGAGCAAACGATTCTACGACGGGACTTTATTCTATAGAAATGGTCACTCATAGCGAAGACACGACTCAGTACAAAAAAGTCTATGCTAAGGGAATAGGCTTGACGCTACAGAATCCGTCGCCAAAGAAGGGATATGCCTTTGGTGGCTGGTTCAAGAACCCCAGCTATTTGGGCCATGCCATCAAGAAAATCACCCCGAACGATTCCGGAGACGTAAAACTTTATGGTAAATGGTGGCCGCTCCCGAAACAGAAAGCAGGGTGTTACGAAATTGGTTCTGTTGATGATTTGTTCGGCTTTGCGGCAATCGTGAACGGAAATATCGGTGCGAAAAAAGATTCCACGGCTTGCGGAAAACTTGTTGCGGATATCGAATTTAAAGAGATCGGAGAACTCTGGACGGACAGCCTCTTGGTTTGGGTTCCGATGTGGAATTTTGCGGGATCCTTTGACGGAAACGGATTTTCCATCAAGAACATTTTCATCAGTAATCCCAGCAACTATTATCCGGAAGATACTGAAGGAGCAGGCCTGTTCGGAACAATTTCTGGCGGTACGGCTGAAAAACCGGTTGTCATCAAGAATCTGACACTCTACGAAGGCTACATCGATGGTGGATGGAACACAGGATCCATCGCCGGTCTCATTAACGAATCCAATGTTATCTTGGATAGCATTACCGCAGACCTTTATGTTTCTGGCTACATTAAAGTCGGCGGAATCGTAGGTGTTATCTCATCATCGACGGTCTCTTTGACCAATTCCCGCAAGATTTTTAGCAATGCAAAAATGATACCGGCATATTATCCTGGCGATGAGCCAAGCATCGAAAAAAGTTTGTATGGTACATACAATATCGGTGGCCTTATCAGCACCATCACGAACCATTCGCATGTGCGCATTGTCAATAACTATGTCAAGGGTAAACTGTTAGCTTGGAATTGCGGGATCGGTGCCGCTGTTGGCATCGATGATGCAGATACTTACATTAGCCAGTTCTATGCGGAAAGTGACATTGAAGCGGAGAGCTATGCGGGAGGCATTCTCGGTAGTGCCGGTGGTGATGTTCGCATAGAAAATTCCTACCATATCGGTAAAGTCTCTAGCAATATTTCTAACTTTGATGGCGCAGGAAATGTTCGTGGCGTTGCCGTTGGTGGTATTGTCGGCGTCAACGAATCGTATGCAAATATTCACCTTGTAAATTCGTACCACATGGGCGATGTTACTGCAGTAAACGACTACCGTAGTATAGATGGCGTCATTGGCGTCAATCATTCCGACGAAGTGCATATTGATAACGTATTCTACCCGTCGTCGTTATATTCGGAATTCCCTGCAAACGCAGCAGATTCTGCGATGTTTGCGAATGGCTCTGTTGCACATAACTTGCACAATTACGATAACGGAAGCATGACAGGCGCTATTTGGGGACAAAAGGTTGGAGTAGATCCCTACCCCGTGTTCACCTCCAAAGTAGATGGCTACCAAACAGACAAGAAAGTTTCAAACTTGGTTTTGCACACGTTTGAGGGCGATTCCAACAACTACATCAACCATTACACAGAAGGTCAAGTCACTTCGTTGCCCACTGTTGCACGAGAAGGACACATTTTCCATGGTTGGTTTACAGAACCCCAATTCTTGGAGGACTCGCTGCTGTTCATTGATTCCTCAGCTTCCGGAGATTTGGAACTTTACGCAAAACTCCAAATTAAAAAATTCGTTATATCCACAAGGATTTTTGTAGAGGATGGCTGTTCTGGATACGTAGAAGGAACAGGTTATTTCGACTACGGAACAAAGACTGTGTTGAAAGTGGTTCCCGATTCAGGATGCGGATTGTCGTCTAGTTACATTCATACACCATTTGATGAATTTGGGGTATATACTATAGACAAAGTTACAAAGAATGAATCCTACAATGTCCACATTGGCAAGGGCGTTTATAAAATCTGGTATTACGTAGATGAAGATGTATCGTTGCCAAACGCCACCAATACACGCACCTTGGAAGATGCAGTTACATTGCCGATTCCTTCAAAGCAATGCTATGAATTTGAGGGATGGTACGACAATGAAAACCTGGAAGGCTCCCCCGTTAAAAACATAAGCAAAGGCGCTTATGGCGACAGAAAATTCTGGCCCAAGTGGAAAGAGAATGCTTCGGAATGCTTGGAATCATCGTCGTCCTCGATTCAAACATCGTCGTCATCCTCGACACTGATCGAAAATCTGTCCAGTAGCAGTGTTGCAAAATCGTCGTCGTCTTCGATTCAAACATCGTCGTCATCCTCGACACTGATCGAGAATCTGTCCAGTAGCGGTGTTGCAAAATCGTCGTCTTCGACTAAAGTATCTTCGTCATCCAACGTCGCAAAGTCTAGCTCGTCGAAAGCAAAATCCAGCTCTAGCAGCGTCAAGAAATCGTCTTCGTCTAGCAAAACAGATGCCATTGATTATGTCGTTAACTCTAACGTGAAAATAGATGTTATTGGCCGCTACATCCAAATTGACGGAGTACAGTCTGATGCAAATTATACGTTGTTCGATTTGCAAGGGAAGATTCTTTTATCAGGTTCTGTTGAAAATGGTTCTTGGCAAATTGCTGTGCCGAGGGCGGGAACCTATTTGCTTCGCGTCGGCATGCAAATGCAAAGGGTGACTGTGAAATAAACCCTAAATTTTGGGTTGGTTGATGGTATAAGGGTGAAAGTCTTTAAAAACAATTTAAATTTTGAATACTTTCACCTCTAAATGAAGTTCTTTTGAATTTGTGTGGTGCTAATCGCAAAAACCTCGCATTTCTGCGGGGCTTTTTTGTGTTCTTAGGATACATTTTGTATTCTGAAATATGTCGTATTTTGTATAAAAATGGCTAAAACGTAAAATTTAAGCTAAAAACGGCAATATTTGTATTCCAATGTTATTGAAAAGCTATATTTGTATTCATGAAGGCGATTATTGAATATACAGATTATCGCAAGTTCATTCAGGATTACTATGATGAACGTAAGCGCAGCTCCGCTTTTACTTGGCGTGAGTTTGCTCGGAATGCCGGATTTTCGTCGGCAGTTTTTTTGAAGTACGTTTGTGAAGGGAAAAAGAATCTGAGCATCAGTGCCGCAGGGTCGGTCGCAAATGCCATGGGGCTTGCCGGTTTCGAGAAGACGTATTTTGTTCTGATGGTTACGTATGCCCATGCAAAAGGGGACGAGGCGAAAATGGAGGCTTTTGAAAAACGCTGTGCATTGGCGAGGTCGCATAAGGTTCGTGTGCTTGGGGGTGAAGAATTCGATTATTACAAGTCCTGGAAAAATCCGTTGCTCCGTGAACTCGCTCCACACATGCCGGGAGCTAGGCCTGCTGAAATGGCTCGTGCGTGCAAACCGAAAATTTCTGCGGCAGAAGTCTCTGAAACGCTCGACTTTCTGGAAGATGCAAATCTTTTGAGAAAGAACAGAGATGGGAATTACGTGCAGACGGACAAGTCTATTTCGATGGGTTCTGTGGATGCTGTGCCGCTTGCCGCGAAGGATTTGCAACGGCAGATGGGTGAACTTGCCGTGAAGGCTTTGGACTTGCCGCTTGCGGAGCGCGCGATGTCGGGTGTTGTGCTTGGGCTTACGGAGGAATCTTATGAACAGATTAAGAAAGAGCTTCTGGAATTCCGTCGCCGCATTATCGCGATTGCTACGGAAAGCGACAAAACGCAGAGGGTTTATCGCTTGAACTTGCAACTGTTCCCGATAAGTGAACGGCTTGATCAATGTGAAGAAAACGAGAAAGTCGATGAGTCTGGATGTCATCCCGGACTTGTTCCGGGATCAGTTGGCTCAAGAATGGAGTGAGATAGTTGGGAGTGACGAAAGTGAAAGAAATTTTTATGAATTTGAATAAACTATTTACTTTTTTGTTTGCGCTGATTTCGGGCATTTTTGTGGCGTGCTCGGATTCCGAGGTCGCGGGCGGTTCTTCGGACGATGCCGGCATTTACGCTGTCAAGGATTTGGACGTGGCGGGCGTTTCGCAGAAGGGTCCGTTTGCGACGGGGTCTGTTGTGAGCGTGCAGGGCGTGGATTGCAAGACGCTAGAGCTGACGGGCGAAAAATTTACAGGCAACGTTAAAAGCGACAAGGGCGACTTTGCTATAGATGGCGTCAATCTCAAATCTTCGTGTGCTTTGTTCGAAGTGACGGGCTATTACCTTAACGAAGTGACCGGAAAAGAGTCTTCGGGTAAGCTCTCGCTCAAGGCTCTGACCGACCTTAGCGTTCGAAAGACTGTGAACGTCAACTTGCTCACGCATTTGGAGTACGAACGTGTGAAGTACCTCGTGACGGTTGAAAAAATGGACTTTGCGGTGGCAAAAGCCCAAGCGGAACGCGAGGTGCTCACATCGTTTGATATTGCGAATAATGTTGACGAATTTGAAAACTTGAACATCTTCGAAAAGGGCGACGGAAACGCGGCTCTCCTTGCGGTGAGCGTGCTGATGCAAACCGATGCGGATGTAGCAAAGCTTGAAGAACGTACAAACGAAGTCAGCTCCGCCATTGCGAAAAACGGTTTGTGGGACGATGAAGAAACGAAGTCGGAAGTCGCAGAATGGGTCGCCGCCGCAAAAGAAAACGGTCAAATTGAAAAAATCCGCCAAAATCTCGAAAGCTTGAATTATGCAAGCGAGATTCCTGCGTTTGAAACGTATGTGGAAAGCTTTGGCGAAGGCTTGACACGGGAATCTTTTTTAAATCCGCAATTGCAGTACGATTCCATTGTCGATAACCGCGATGGACAAGTTTATAAAACCGTAAAAATCGGTGAGCAAGTTTGGATGGCCCAGAACTTGAACTATGCAGATGACGTAAAAATGCCGGAATTGAAAGGGAATATGTGGTGCTATGATAACAATCCCGAAAAGTGTAGCCTGATGGGCCGTCTTTACACTTGGAATGTGGCAAAAGATTCGCTTTGCCCTGATGGTTACCGCTTGCCGGATACGACTGCGTGGAATACGTTGATTGTTGTGGCTGGCGGAGAGGCCAAGGCGGCTGCTGTGCTCAAGTCGCAATTTGGCTGGGATGCTTTGGGCGGTACGAACGATTATGGCTTTTCGGTTGTTGCCGATGGCGAAAGGTATCGTAGCGGCTCCTTCGATTCTGAGGGGCTTAAAGCTTATATCTGGAGTTCCGCTGAATATCCAGAGGCTAGCGAGAATGCTGCATACGCCATTTATTTTGGAAACGACGGTTCCGTTTCTGTGAAAAATTTCCCGAAGAATAACGGATTCTCGGTCCGTTGCCTTAAAAACTAGGAGCTTTTATGTTGTTTAAACCTATGAGGAAGACCATGAAACCGCGATTTATTTTTACTGTTGTTTTATCGCTGTTTGCGATTCACTCTTTTGCGGCAAACGGCTCCATGAAGGGTGACGGCTCTGCAACTAGCCCATTCCAAATCGAGGACTATGAAGACCTCAAGGCGATAGGCAAGGGCGCTTATCTATACTCTTTGGATTACGTTCTGACAAAAGATATCGACGCTTCGGCCTCCAAGAACGAAATGTGTAACGAGGACGGCTGCAATGGCTTTATTTCAATCGGTAAGTACAAAGATGCCGCCGATAGCATTATATTCTGGGGGAATATTGATGGCCAAAACCATACTATCAGCGACTTGACCATTTGGCTTCCGTGTGAAAATGATGTTGCATTTATCTCTTATTTGGGTGGTTCTGTTTCTAACTTGAAATTCGACCGTATTCATGTGACCGGTCGCGTAACAGAATCGAATTTTGTGGCAAGTGTTGCCGCTAAGCAGATGGGTACTATCAGGAATGTGCATGTGACGAACGGCTTTGTCCAAGGGCAAAATTATGTTGGTGGTATTGTTGGTGAGGGTACGAGACGCTATGATGAGAACGCCATTATAGACAGCGTCTCCTTCCAAGGCGACATCAAGGGTTCGCAAAGGGTCGGTGGCATTGTCGGTGAAACGGATATGGATGTTTTACGTGCAGAAACCGATGTGAACATCGTCGTTATGGATCAGGATGCGGGTGGCATTGTCGGATATTTGACCGGTCATGTATTTCAGTCTCGTTCTAGCGGAACGATTACTCCAGATGCGTATGAGGTGGACGAAGTCGGCGGTATCGCTGGTTATTCTAAAGGCGGAATCAGTGAATGTGTTTCGACAATGGACCTGATACGTTCGGGAAGCTTTTATCTTGATGAGAGTATTGGCGGTATTGTCGGTGAAGGTGGTTTAGTCAGTGCGTCTTATGCCCTTGGAACCGTCGAAGGCAAACGGTATGTGGGTGGCATTGCCGGAAATGGTGCGGTGGAGTATTCTTATGCGATGGGCACGGTACATGGCAGTGAATATGTAGGTGGCCTTGTGGGATACGGAACGGTCCGAAATTCCTATGCTGCGAATATCGTTCAGGGGGATAGTCGCGTTGGTGGGCTCATCGGAATGGCTGCCGATACTGTTGTGAGTTCGTACTGGAATACCGATATTTCTGGGCTCGATACGAGTGCTGGCGGCACGGGGCTTACGACTGCAAAGATGATGAAGTTTTCTTCGTTTGCAGGCTGGGATACTTTAGGTTATAATGAATATGTCATTGACGGTACAGATACTTGCGATTATTATAAGGATTTCGGAGTCTGCTATAGCCCTACGGGAAAATTTATTCGCCATTGGGCCATTGACGAAGGAAAATCTTTCCCCTACTTGGCAAATCATCCTTTCTTGAAAAAAACTTTGGTTCCGATAGCGGTGCCGACCGTAGCAGCAAAGTGGCAAGAAATTCCTGTAGTCGCGTCTCTTATGAAAGTTGATGGTGAACTTGTTGGCAAATGGCTTGGTTGGGCAAAGCCAAACATGCCAGGAGATCCGATTGAACGCGATTCGCTTTACTATGGCTATCGAATCGGTGTGGTTGCTGGTAAGGATACGATTTGGGGTACATCGAGCTACATGGCCGTTCCGAACAAGATTGAAATTTCATCTTTTGAAGAACTTCAGAAAATCGGAAACGATATTGCGTATCCGCTCACGGCGAACTATGAACTTATAAAAGATATTGATGCTTCGGGTTCGAATTTTAAACCGATTGGAGACGGTGTCCATGCTTTTTCGGGAATGTTCGATGGCAAGAACCATACCATCAGTAACCTGACTATAGACGAACCGAACCGCGACTTTACGGGTATGTTCGGCTATACACAGATGGCGCGCATCAAGAATTTGACGTTAAAGAATGCGAAAGTGACAGGTTCATGGTATGTCGGTGCTTTGGGTGGCGAGATGAAGCGGACTGTTGTTAAAAATGTCGTTTCGTTGAATGGCGATGTCGTTGGAGATTCATATGTGGGCGGCTTGATTGGGTCTGCTCGCGAAGACTCGATTGAAGTGGTGGCGACAACCGGAAACGTTACAGGCGTAGAAGGGGTTGGAGGGCTTATCGGGGCGAGTTCGTCAGTACTGCGCGATGCCTTTGCGATTGATGTTGTTAAGGGACATGAACCGGTAGCAGGTGCTATTGCGCACATGCAGCATTTTGATATAACGCCTGTGGTCGAACGAGTTTATTCGGCCAGCATGCTCAAAGCTTTCAAGGCTAGCGGAATTATTGCTTCTGATTTCTGGTGGAGCGGCGATCCCGAATACTGCTTCTTCGACAGCACTGTTGCTAAAATTGCAAGCGGCGGTCTCAGCACTAACGCGATGCTGAAAAAGACGACTTATGAGACATTCGATTTTGAAAACGTTTGGGAAATCCAAGAAGGAAAATCCTATCCGTACTTCAAGGGCATGGATCCGATGCTTCCGGGAATGCTTAAGGATGACGGTAAGGTAAATGTTCTTGCTGGATTTGGAACTGAAAAAAGTCCGTATAAAATATCGACTTACGAAGATCTCAAACTTATCGGCAAGCATGAATATGCGACAAATCTTTATTACAAGTTATCTGGAAATATTAATGCTTATGCCTCGTTAAATGAAAACTGTAATGCAGGCGTCTGCAAGGGCTTTGAACCGATTCCTGAATTTAGCGGCACATTCATTGGTGGAGGCCGGATTATTGGGAACCTGAATATCAACCGCCCAGATGAGGATTCCGTAGGACTCTTCCGTGTATTGACTTCAACGGCTAAGGTAACGGGAATTGTTGTGGATTCGTCTTCTAACTTTACCGGGGATAATTTTGACACCCAAAGAAAGACATTCAAGCCGATTATTCGTGGCAAAAACAATGTGGGCGCTATTGCTGGTGTCGATGAAGGTGCCGTGCTAGACAGTATCTTTATTCATGTAAATATGTTTGGCGCAAATGATGTCGGTGCTATTGTAGGTGCCAAAAATGGCGGAACCATCCAGCGCTCAGCTTCAAAAGGAACTGTTGAAGGTGGTGATAATGTTGGCGGACTTGCAGGTGATTTGAATAAAGTAACCGTTTCGGATTGCTATTCCCTTGCCTACGTGTCAGGAACAAAGAATGTTGGCGGCCTAGTGGGTTATGCAAAATCGGCGACGGTTTCAAATTCTTTTGCTGCTAACAATGTCAAGGGGTCTTCGAAATGGGGTAACTTGGTGGGCGATGTTTCCGGTTCAACCTTTACGTCGGTCTATGGTGATAGTACCGCATGGTTTGTGAATGTCACGGCTGCGGGCGACCTTCGAGGAACATGGGATATGGTCCGAAAGGAAAATTACAAAAATTGGAATTTTGCCAAGACATGGAATATGCTTGCTGATTCAACGTATCCATATCTTGTTTGGAAAAAGGACCCCCTCTACGCAGATATCTATAAAGATTCGACATTGATGCGTATGACGGGCTCTGGCACAGAGAAAGACCCGTTCCTCGTCAAGACATATGCAGATTTGAAATCTATCGGATGGGGTAAGTACAAACTTTCAGCGGTTTATAGAATTGCTAATGATATTGATGCGTCTGCATCTCAGACCGAAACTTTCCGCAATGGATACGGGAAAGGTTTCAAGCCTATTGGCAAGTATTTGTTGCTTAACGAAAACTATTTAGTAAACGACAGCAAACAGGATACTTCTGCATTCTCGGGAAAAATTCATGGTGGTGGACATGTCATTAAAGACTTGAATGTCGGTTATGTTGATTACCTCAAATATTGGACTGGTTTTATTGATGGAATTGCTTCTTCGGGTTTGGTTGATAGTTTGTCCTTTACGGGCTATTCCATCAACGGAAAAAATGTGGGTGGCGTTACGGCCAAGAATGAGGGAACTCTTAGGGATGTGTCTATTTCAGGTCAGTTGAAAGCGGAAGAAAGTGGCGGTGGACTTGTCGTTTGGAACGAAGGTACGATTGAAAATAGTTCGTTTAAGGGAACTATTTTGAGTACTGAAAAATATATTTCTGCATATGATTATCCTCTCGCTGGAATTGCTACTCGGAATAACGGAAAAATAAAGAATGTAAATGTTGACGCTGAAATAAAAAGCGTTTATGGGGGAGCTGGTGTTTCGTATGATAATGCCGGTTCTATTGAAAAATCGAATGTATTGGTAAAAATGGACGTCGGCTCAGATTATGCGGGTGGTGTCGCGGCGAAGAACTTTGGAACCGTATCGGTGTGCTCTGCTTCAGTGGAAATTGTCTCGAAGGCTTCCTACGTTGGCGGCATTGCTGGAATTGATAGCGGACTTGTTGAAACCTCGACTGCAACAGGTTCTATTTCGGCAGTTGATTATGCTGGTGGCTTGATTGGTGTCGCTCGTGGTAAGAGTATAACGAATTCCCATGCCTCCGTTAATGTTTCAGGGAAAAAATGGATTGGTGGTTTGGTTGGCGAAAACAATGTGCATATTTCAAGATCGTATGCAACGGGAAACGTTCGTGGAGCCCGTCGCGAAGGTGAAGAGTATTTATTTGCAAATGCTTATTACGCGGGTGGTTTAGTTGGCTTGAATAACGCATCTATTGACAGTTCTTATACAACGGGTGAGTATTCATATGCAAGTGGATTTGTTGGAATGAATTTATCTAAAATTAGTACGAGCTATACTTTGGGCCGTGTAAAGGATGGTGACGGTTTTGCCGGAGTGAATAAGGGCACTATTGCTAATTCTTATTGTGCGGGCGAACAGACCTATGGAGGTTTTGTCGGTGAAAATCGAAATGGGGGCGTTATATTGAATTCCTATATAGTCACGGGAAATCAATTTGCCAGTTGGAATTATGTAAATTCTACCATCGAAAATTGCTACATGTTGGGGGCTAGTGATCAAAGAATTGCAGGTAATGAAGGTACGATAAAAGATTCCTCTAGGATCGGTTATGGATTTAGTGATTCCGAGATGAAAAAACAGGCTACTTTTGAAGGCTTCAATTTCGATTCCGTTTGGTACATTAAGGAAGGTGTGTCTTATCCGATGTTGCGTGGAATGCCGAATATCCCGTTTGCAGTGGAGGCTGAAATGAATTTCGGTGAATCGATGCGAGTGAAGGATGTTCGCGAGAGTTTGCTCGACCACGCTTTCGTGATGGATTCATCTTATGCAAAGGTGGTAAAATTTGCGTCTGTTAGCGAAAAACTGCTTGATTCTCTTGAAAAGGTTGAAGGGAAAGCTGTGGGTGAGTTTGTCATAAGTTACCGCGTCGGGATGTTGTTTGGTCAAGATACCATCTGGAGTTCTCTTGCACAAGCGAAAATTAATTTGAGTGGAAAGACGACGGATATTCGCGCTCATGAACTTGCGACGAAATCTGGTTTACGTTTCGGTGCTGTATTCCAAGACTGTAGCATTGCACTCCGTTTTGGAATCCCCGCTGCGGGTGCGGTAAAGTTCTCGCTTGTGGATATGCAGGGCCGTGTTGTCCGTGCGTTTAATCTCGGGAACCGAACCGCCGGTACACATTTTGAAACTCGTTCTGTCGAAAATTTGCCTCGCGGTCGCTACGTCGGTGTGCTGCAAGTGAACGGCAAGGCGACCGAAAAGACGATGCTCTTGAAAAAGTAAACTCTTACACCTTCGAAGAAAGTCCCGTAATTGTGTTGCGGGCCTTTTTCTTCGGTACTGTAAAAAACAAAAAACCTCGCATTTCTGCGAGGCTTTTTTGCGGGTGGATGACCGGACTCGAACCGGCAACATCCAGAATCACAATCTGGGACTCTAACCAATTGAGCTACATCCACCATGTAGCGAGACCAAATATAAAAAAGCCACCCCAAATTTCAAGGGATGGCGGTAACTTTTTTCCAAAAAAACCGTATTTGCGGCGCAAACGGTTACTTTTTCTGCATGATTCTGAGGAAGTTGGCGCGTTTGAAGTCGTTCCTGTGCTCCATGCAGAAGCGCGGGTAAACGTATTGCTTCGGGAAAATGCGGATGGTGAAGGTGTTGTCGCAACCGTCGAGGCAGCACTTGAATTCCAGGTCCATGGCTTCGGCGTAGTTGTGGCGGAAGATGATGTTCTTGGATTCGATGTTCTCGATATCTTTTTTCTGCTTCTGGCGCTGCTTGATGTCGCGGTGCAGTTCGCAGTACTTGGCAATCGGGTGGCCCCAGAATTCGCGGCCGCAGCCGGGTTCCTGGCAAACTTTGAGCTTGATGCGCTTTTTCTTTTTGTACTTAGGTAATTGCATAGTGACCTCGATTAGTGGTAAAGATAATAAAAAAAGGGATTTTTGTAAAAAACTTCAATTTTGTTGTGGAAATTTTGGTCAAAATTCCTGAAAAAAGCGTGTTATATAAGAGGAACTTTCAAAAAAAGGATGCTTATGAAAGGAATTTGGACTTTAGTCGTGGCTGTATCGGTAATTTTCGTCGGTTGCATGTACGTGAGCGGAACTCCGGAGGGAGATTCGTCCGTGAGGCTAACGGCGGTGGATGTGGGGCAGGGGCTTGCGGTGCTTCTGGAACGGGAGGGGCGTTTTGCACTTTACGATTTCGGGCCGGATTCGGTGGGAGTGGTGGATACGCTTTTGAATCGCGGGGCGGATACGCTGGAATGGGTGGTGCTGAGCCATTTTCATCGCGACCATATTGGCGGGTTCATGGAACTCGTCGGGCGGGGCGTTTTTGTGCGGCGGCTTTACGTGGGGCCGGATTTGTCGAGCAGTTTTTTTCGTGACAGTGTCTATCGCGTGGCGGGTCGGTTGGCTATACCGGTGGATACGCTTGTGCGTGGGGAGCGTGTCTGGTTTGGCGGGGCGCGGTTTGACGTGCTTTGGCCGACGGATTACGCGAAGGTGGAGGGGAACGGGGCGAGTTTGGTGTTGCTCGGGCGCTATGGCGAGGCGCGGGTGCTGTTGACGGGCGACTTGGATTCGCTTGGCGAGCGGCGGTTGCTGGAGATGAACCCGACGCTTTCGGCGGAACTTTTGCAGGTCGGGCATCACGGGTCGGCAGGGAGCAGCACGCTCAAGTTCTTGTCGCAGGTGGCGCCGAAGTATGCATTTGTGAGCGTGGGGGCGGGGAACAGTTATGGGCACCCGGTAGAGTCTGTTGTTCGTAAACTGAACTTGGTGCTTGGGGATTCGGCGAAGTTGTTCCGCACGGATTTGCGGGGGAGCGTTGCTTTTGAATTGGATTCGGCGATGGGTGTGGTGGTGCCGTAGGGGAATGGGGGGGTGAGGTATGGGCACGCTCCCTTCGGTCGCTTTGGGCTATGAGGTTATAGGAGGCTTTGTCATTCCCGCCACTGAGCAGGAATCACCTTCTTGTCGAGCACGCTTCCTACTTCCGGTTATCTTCTCTAAGTTCTAGGCTCTAAGTTCTAAGTTCTTTTTATATATTGATTCCGCAATTTCGAGAGGTTTATGGTTCACAAGATTCACATACCGGTCATGGGAATTTGCTATACGGCGGACACGCCGATTCGCGTGGCTCATTTTGGCATTACGTCCGTGATTTCGCTTGTCGATGATGGGCTTCTTGAAGAATACCGCATGGCTTATGCAGAACGCCTGGGACTTGACTTGGGTTCTCCGCAGACGGCCCGGATTGGGCGCATCCGTTCTTATTTGGATTTTGTGGCAGACGAGGTGGAGCGCAAGTTCAATAGGCTTTGTGCGGGGCGGTTTGATGGCGGGAGCGATAAGGATCTGTATTTTTTGATGCTTCCGTTGGATTCGCCGCTCCGCGTGGAATATGATGGAGTTTTTGCAAAGACGGGGCTTGCACGGCTTGCCGCCGAGGCTGCGCTCACCGAGAAGATGGAACCGGGCGAAATCCAGGCGAATATCATGGTGGGGTTGAATCACGAGGAGGCGGCGTTCGATGCGGTTCGCGGCTTTGCTGCCTCGAAGGTGAAGGGCTCGCTTGTGCTGAGTGCGGGCGTGAATTTGGCTGTATTCGAGGAAATCGCGAAATGCAAGGACTTTTACAGGACGGCGACGCATGTGCCTACGAAGAAAGTTATCCTTAAGGTTTCAGATTACCGTTCGGCGCTTGTTCAGGGGCGCTATTTGGCGAAAAAGGGCGTGGAGGTTTATGAATACCGCATTGAATCCGGCGTGAACTGTGGCGGCCATGCGTTCTTTGAGTCGAAAAAATTGCTGCTTGACGTTGTCCGTGAATTTGTCGAAAAACGCGAAGAATTGTTTGAAACTACGCGTGCGATGATAGCGAAGTTCGCATCGTCTAGTGCGGCTGTAAATGCGCCGGTGCAAATGATTGTTCCGCCGCCGTCTCCAGCCCGCATTACGGCTCAGGGTGGACTTTGCTCTCCCGAAGATATCGAAAAAGTCATGTCGTTTGGAATTGACGGTGTGGGTGTCGGGACTCCGTTTTTACTTGTGCCGCAGGCGACAAGTGTCGATAAAGAAACGCGGAGTTTGCTAGTAGCTGCAAAGCCTGAAGATGTCTATATAAGCAATGCTTCGCCACTTGAAATTCCGTTCGTGAATTTGCGGACTTCAACTGCTGCGGAACTTTGTCAGGAAAAAATTCGGGAGTATTTTGCCCCGCAAGGGGAAAAATCCGGGGCGCCGGAATTGAAACCGGGATTCCCGTGCTGTCAGCATTACCTTTGCCGTGCGGTACCTGGCTTTGACCATCCAGTTTGCATGGCATCCCGCGAGTACGTGATGCATCGCCTGGCCGAAATCGACAAGCTGGAACGCGATGAACTCGCGGCTTCTTGTTATCCTGAAGAGGTTGCTGGCCTCGATAAGCTCCATAAAGATGTTGCAAAAATTCATGGAAAGTATAATGACCTTCGCCGAAAAACATTGGAACGCGAATGCATCTGTCGTTTTCTCGGAAATGCGGGCCGTGAAGAAATCCGCGAGAAAAGTCCGTCTCTCCATTACCAGCCGGAGTGTGTCGCTGTCGCCCGCGGTTCGCAACCCGCCCGCGTGCGTGAACCCGTAACCATTTGCCCGAATCCGGACATCGGCTACTTTGACCGTGAATATACGCTGTTCGAAATGATGCGCCACCTCTACGGCACCGGCCCGCGCCTTACGCCCAAAGACAAACCGAGCGCATTTGAGGTTGAAGAAAAAATTTTAAAGTCGGTGACTTGTTAATCCGCGAATCCGATTCTCGCTTGGAAGTGGCATTGCGTCATGTCGTCGGCGTTCATTCCGAAAATGTAGGCGTGGTGGTTCGTGTTCTTGAACCGCACGATATTCACCTTGCCGCCGAGCGGAATCTGTGAAATGTAATTTATCTGTATTGAGCGGATTCTGCGGCTTTTAATTTCTTGCGGGTCGAGCGTGTCCGTGACCCAATCGACATAGCGGCAGTGGTTCACGTGGTTGTTCATGTCGAGGTCGCTGTATTTCGCCATTTCGGTACGCACAATCTTGGGCTCGATTTGCGGGTCGAGTATGTCCATCATCTCGGGGAGCGCGTTCTTCCCTTGAATGAGCGGAATCGGGTAGGGCGAGTTTGCCGGGTTTTCGGACTTGCCGGTTTTCATGTTCACCAAGAGCCACGACGATGTCGCCTGTGCGATGGAATGCCCTTGCGCATCGAGGACGGAGTAGTCCTTGAGATAGACTTTGTCCTTGATGATGTCTTTTGCCCACGTGGAGATGGAGAGCTTTTCGCCCCACACCGGGTGGTGCAACAGGCGAATCTTCATGCGCGTGATGACCGTGGTGTAGCCTGCCTTCATCATCTTCCAGATGCCGAATCCGTTTTGCTCGGCATCGGCGATGGCGGTTTCTTCCATGAATAGGAATAGGTTTGAAAGTTTGAGTCGGCTGTGGTGGTCGCAGTCCGAGAAACGTACTTCAAAGTTTTTTGTGGTTACTTCCTGTTCCATGGTTATCCTCACGTAGTTTATTGAATTTTGGCGTGGCTTTCGTCACATGCGAACGAATCCGTGTTAATAAAAATGTATAATTTTTCTTGTATGAACGACTTTCAATTTCGCCCTAGTTTTATCCAGCTTCCTGCTTATCATTCTTTCGAAGGGTCTCTTTGCCTACCGGGTTCCAAGAGTATTACTAATCGTGTCTTTTTGATTTCGGCTTTGGCTGATGGAACGACCACGCTGACGAATTTGCTGAAAAGTGACGATACGCGCTACATGGGCGAGGCGTTGCAGCGACTGGGTGCGAAAATCAATTTTACGGACGATTTTACCAATGCCGTTGTGGAAGGCCATGGCGGCCCGTTCGACGGCCCGAGTCCGTCTATTGAACTGTTCCTTGGCAATGCCGGTACGGCGATGCGCTCGTTGACGGCGGCTCTTTCGCTTGGCTGGGGCAAGTTCATATTGCGCGGCGAAGAACGCATGGCCGAACGCCCGATTCAAGACCTTGTCGAGGCGCTCCGCACGCTCGGGGCCGATATAAAGTATCTGGAATCCGAAGGCTACCCTCCGGTCCGCATCAAGGCGGACGGTCTCAATGGCGGTGACGTGAGTGTCCGCGGGAATATTTCGAGCCAGTACCTCACTGCGCTTTTGATTTGTGCTCCGTACTGCAAGACTCCGCTGCACATCCATGTGGATGGCGAACTGATCTCGGCACCTTACATTGAGCTCACGCTCGACGTGATGAAGCGCTTTGGTATTGTCGTGCGGCACGACGACTTGAGAGAATTTTATGTTCCGCAGGGGCACTACAAGTCTCCCGGAAAGTTTTTTGTTGAAGGTGATGCGAGTTCCGCGAGTTACCCGCTGGCGGCGGCGGCGATTGCGAAGGGCAAGGTGCGCGTGCTCGGCGTCGGTAGCAACAGCCACCAGGGCGATGTGGGCTTTGCGAAGGTTCTCGAAAAGATGGGCGCGAAGGTGACGATTGGCCCGGACTGGATTGAATGTGACGGTTGCGGTTGCGAACTCACGGGGATTGACATGAACTTGAACGACATCCCGGATGCGGCGATGACTGTCTCCGTGCTCGCGCTTTTTGCGAAGGGTACGACTACGATTCGCGGCATTGGCAGCTGGCGCGTGAAGGAGACCGACCGCATTGCCGCTATTTCTGCGGAGCTACAGAAAGTGGGCGCCCGTGTTGTGGCCGACATGGACACGATTACGATTGAACCGCCGGAGCAGTTGATGCCGGCGACGATTGAAACTTACAACGACCACCGCATGGCGATGTGCTTTAGCCTTGTGTCCTTGGGTGGCGTGCCTATCAAGATTCTTGACCCTGCGTGCGTGAACAAGACTTATCCCCATTTCTTTGAAGATTTCGGAAGACTTGCCCAGTGATAGAGTTTACCCGAAAGATGGCTGGATTCACAGGTCTCGCAAGGCTTCTTTTGTTTGCAAGCCTTGTGCTTGGCCTTGTGACTTCGTCCGTTGCTGCGGATTCGCTTTCTGTTTGGGTTATGGATAACGGTCGGGGTTCAAAGATTGCGTTGAATCGCCTTGTGAAAAAGTTCTATCGGGAGACGCATATTCCGGTGAAGTTGACTTCGCTTAGCTGGGGCGAGGCGTTTGACAAAATCACGAGGACGTTTACGGATTCGATTTCGCAGGCTCCCGATGTCCTCCAGCTAGGTTCGACGTGGGTTCCACATTTTGCAAAGGCGGGGGTAATCCGTCCGATTGATTTTTTGATGGCCGAAATTGATTCGAGCCGTTTTTTGGGTGAAGGTTTCCGCAGTTCGCATATCCCGGGGAGCTCGCTGACTTACGCGGTTCCGTGGTTTATTGATGTTCGTGGCTTATTTGTAAACGACCGCTTGTGGCAGGAACTCGGTTTCGATGATTCTGACGTGGAAACGTACGCACAGTTCGTCGGTGTGTTGAAGACAATCGCGAAGGCCGATTTGAAAAATGCCGATGGCGTCAAGGTGACTCCTTTTGCCGTCCCTGGCAAGGATGACTGGTCTGGGCAACAGTGTATGGCTCCGATTATTTGGGGACATGGCGGTGATTTTGTTTTGCCTTCGGGCAAGAAGGGCTATCGCAGTGCGCTTTTGGATTCGAATACGCTTGTCGGTCTTGCTCTCTATGCCGAAATCATGGGCGATTCGCAAATGGCGCCTTATAGCTTGTCCGAAAATTCCGCGGACAACGCGAATGGCTTTGTTCGTTCGGAACGTGTATTCCTTTACGGAACATCGGAATTGATAAAGCAACTGGACTACCCCGAAGAAGCCGGAGGTCTTGCCAATTCTGCCATCGCAAAGGACGGCATCAAGGTGTTGAAACTGCTTTCGGGACCCGCAGGCCGATTCTCGTTTATGGGCGGAAGCCATTTGGCGCTTGGCAAAAAGAAGGATGCCTCCAAAAATGCCATGGCGGAGCGGTTCCTAGCCTACATGCTCCGTGCGGACAATATCGATGCCTATTCACGCCAGGTGGGGTTCTTGCCGGCGGATAGGAGCATTCTCCATATTTGGAATCGCGATTCCCGTTACTCCAAATTGGTTGCCGAGCTGGAACATGGCCGCAGTTTCCCTAATATTCCGGAATGGGGCGAGGTCGAAAGCATCTTGATGGAACTGTCGAACAATATGGGCAGTTTGTTCTTGAATACGGCAAACCGCAAAACGCGTAGCGCTCATCTTGCCCAGATGGTCTATAAGGCCCACAAGAAAATCAATGAAGCCTTGAAACATTCCGAGGAATTGAACGAAGCGGAAATGCTGCACTGGATACAGCATATCTTTTTACAGAATTACAATGTAATTTATCCAAAGAATTCTGCCGATTTTATCAGTCGCGAAGAAGTGCCTATAGCCGGTGAAATTTCGGATAAGGTAGTCTCTCCGAAATACTTGATTGTTGCTGGTGCGGGATTTTTGGTTATCTGTTTCATAGTTGTTTTTTGCGTTGCAAGAAAAAGGAAAATCAAGTCTCGCCAATGAATAAGTTGTTTAAAGTTACTTTCCGGCTGTTGCCGTTCCTTGTGGTGCCTCTATTTGCCCATGTGAATGTGGCGTCGTTCAAGAGCTATGTGGATTCGATTATTCCGGGAGTGCGTTACGGAATGGCACTTCGCTCTGTCAAGTCGGGGCAGGAAATTGGCAACGTCAATGGGGATGAACAGTTTACCCCGGCAAGTACGCTCAAGACTTTGACGACGGCGGCGGCGCTCCATTTTTTACCCTTGGATTACGGGCCAAAAACAGATGTAACGGTTCTTGGCGATATCAAAAAACATACGTTGACGGGGGCGCTCAAGATTCGCGGTGAAGGGGACCCGAACATATCGGCTAGATTTTACGATGACATGTTTTTTGTCTTGAATTCCATGGCGGATTCCATCCGTGCGATGGGTATCGATACTATCAACGGTCATATCGATTTGGATACCAGCTATTACACGGGTCCGTGGAAACCTGAAAATTGGCGTAGGAACTATTACGATTCCTGGTACGGTGCCGAAGTCGGACCTCTCGGATTTAACGACAACTGCGTGACAATACGCTTTTGGCCAGGACGCCGTGGAGATACGGCAAATGTTAGCATCATTCCCGATATAGGTTATGTCAAGGTTGTAAACAACTTAAAGACCGTCAAGGGAAGGAAGAAAAAGTGGGTATATGGAATTGATCCTGAAAAGTCCGTGATTACGCTTGGCGGGACAATCGGCGAAGGGGTCGATTCGGCGAGCATGGTACTCCCGATTCGCAATCCGGTGGGGTATTTTAGGGCCGCGTTCATGTATGCGCTCAAGAATCGTGGAATAGTCTTTAAAGAAAACAACTTGGTTACATCAAAAAATGAATTGAAAAAGTTTTCGTTCTCGGCGGCGCCCTTGTTGAGTATCCTTGACGAAATCAATCAGCGCAGCCAGAATTTCCACGCCGAGACGCTTTTGCGAAATCTCGGAGCGCAAGTTGTGGGTGAGGGCAGTGTCGAAGGTGGACGCAAGGCGGAACGCAGGTTTCTTTTGGAAATGGACCTGAACCCGACGCATTTTGACGTGTGGGACGGCAGCGGCCTTTCACCTGAAAACAAGGTGCAGCCTTCTACGATTGCGCACATGCTCGCGAAAATGGCGCGACATCCGAAGGGCCAATATTATATCAACAGTTTTGCGAGTCCCGGCGTGGGTTCCGGAGCAAAGCGCATGCAGAATTTGGACGCCATATGGCTTACCCGTTTCAAGACGGGCTTTATTTCAGAAGTCTATGGCTTGGTCGGATACATTTACACAATTGACGAAGATACGCTTGCTGTTGCCATGTATTTGAACGGCACGAATGAAACTCCGGATATCAAGAGCAAGGACGTTCTCGACACGCTCTGGATGAGGATAATCGATTATACGAACAAAGGCCGTCAGTCGCTTATGGAGATGAAGACCATGTGGCTAGAAGCGCAGGGAATCATCGGATTGAACAAGCGCCTGGATTATTTTTCGCAGCAACTCTTGGGACGCCCCTACAAGCTTGGGCCGATGGGCGAAGGCCATTTTGACCGCATTGACGATAAACCGTTAGTTTATTTAGACTCCGTCGATTGCATGACGTACGTGGAAAACGTCGTTGCGCTTGCCATGGCGAAAAGCGAAAAGTCGCTATTCAAGCAACTCCAGCGCCTCCGCTATAAGGGCGGCAATATCAGCTATATGACGCGTAAACATTACATGCTCGACGACTGGGTCGGTGAAGGGAAATATGCGAAAGTCGTCCCGATGGAAGGCGAAGTCTCGGTGACGCGCACAATGCCCAAGAAGGAATTTTTCAAGAGCCACAACCTCAAATATACGGGGAAGGAAAAGCCGCTCAAAATTCGCTACATGCCTTTGGACAAGGCAATCGAAATGGCGAAAAAGCCGTACACCGGAGCGATGAAAGTTCTCGGTGTGGCGTTTGTTGCTTCTTCCGACAAAATCGATGTGACGCATACGGGATTAGTCGTGTTTACGCCGGGGAAAAAGCCTGTTCTACGCCATGCGTCTTCCATCAAGAAGCAGGTTGTCGAGCTCCCGCTTGCCGATTATCTCGCTACCCGCAAAATTCCGGGAATTACGTTCTTTAAGTTTATACAACATTAGTTTTAAACAGTCATCCCGGCGGAGCTGTATTTGAATTGTCATCCCGGACTTGTTCCGGGCTCGGCTTATACAATCCGTCATCCTGAACGAATGTGAAGGATCCAGTGACAGAACATGGACTGTGTTTACAACAGCGAGTCCAAAGCGACAATCGCCACGAGGCTGTAGTCGCCTTTTTTGTCTTCTGGTGCGGTTGCTTCGTCCAAGGCGCTTGGAGCAAAGACGGTCCAGGCATCGGGCGCCCAGCCGTAAGCGTTCATGGTGAGCTCGTTGCCCATGGCGATTTCGGCGGCTTCGATTTCTTCCCACTGGATGTTCCCTGTGGGTGCTTTGTAGTAGCGCAGCATGCCGATGGCGTCCATCATTTCGGGATAGTTATCGACAAATTCATAGACGCAGTCCTTGTAGCTTTTGCCGCTGACACGGACGACTTGGTACGTTCTGTTGTCCTTAAGAAACTTGGGTAGATCGCCGTGGTGCATCTCGATTTTGGCGCTTTTGCTGAAGAACGTCTCGAGTTCGCGGAAAACGTCTGAATCTTCTTCGAGGAGTGGCGAATGATTTTTGATGAGCGTTTTGATTTCTTCGGACATGCCGTAAAGATAAGAAATTTGTAATTTGTAAGGGTTGCCGGAAAAGGTGAGACTTGAAATACCCCCGTTTTTTCGGGTGAATTTGGGGTAGATTCGGGGGTGAAAGTTCGCATTTTTGGCTTGTACTTACTATCTTTAAAATGAAAAAGGGCTCCAGGGAGGTACCTTGGGGCAACCGTTTCGATTTTAAGATTAAAACGAAGGAAATATGGCAAATCGTGTAGTTATCGGCTCCCAGTGGGGCGACGAAGGAAAAGCCAAGGTTGTAGATTTCTTGACGCTCGATGCAGATATCATCGTGCGTTTTCAGGGCGGCGCCAATGCCGGCCATACTGTGGAAGTTGGTGACAAGAAGTTCGTCTTCCACTTGATTCCCTCGGGCATTATGCACCCGGACAAGATTTGCGTCATCGGTAACGGCGTTGTGCTCGACCCGATTCAGACTCTCAATGAAATTGCTGACCTCCATACGAAGGGTATCAACCCGGAAGGTCGTCTGTTTATCGCGAACAATGCTCATGTTGTGCTTCCGTACCACTCCACGCTCGACAAGGCCAAGGAGAAGAAGGCGGGCAAGGCTGCTATCGGTACTACGGGCCGCGGTATCGGTCCGTGCTATAGCGACAAGGTGAACCGTATCGGTGTCCGCGTGGGTGACCTCATGGACGAACGCGAACTCCGCCCGCGTGTCGAAGCGATGGCGAAGGTCCACAACGAAGAATTCAAGGTGATGTACGATGTTCCGGAAATCGACCCGGAAGTGGTGATCAAGGACTATCTCGAACTGGGCCAGAAGATCAAGCCGTTCGTCGCCGACGTGAGCGAGATGCTCTACAAGGCCGTGAAGGAAGGCAAGCGTCTCGTGTTCGAAGGCGCCCAGGGCACTATCCTCGATGTCGATCAGGGCACGTACCCGTTCGTGACTTCGAGCAACACTGTTGCCGGTTACGCAAGCTGCGGCGCTGGCATCGGCCCCACGGTCCTCGACCAGGTTGTCGGTGTCGTCAAGGCTTACACGACTCGCGTGGGCAACGGTCCGTTCCCGACGGAACTTCTGGACGAGACGGGCGACAAGCTCCGCAACATCGGTAACGAATTCGGTGCAACGACGGGCCGCAACCGCCGCTGCGGCTGGTTCGATGCTCCGGTGGTCCGCAAGGCGACGGTCGTGAATGGTCTTACTCACCTCGCTATCACCAAACTCGATGTGCTCGACACGTTCGACACCATCAAGATTTGCACGCACTACATGTGCGATGGCGAAAAGCTCGATTTGATTCCGAACCAGCTCTCCAAGGTCGGACGCTGCACGCCGGTCTATGAAGAAATGCCGGGTTGGAAGGTCGATACGAGCAAGTGCCGCAAGTTCGATGAACTTCCGGAAAACGCAAAGAAGTATTTAAACCGTATGGCGGAACTCGTGGGCGTGAAGATTGGCATGGTCTCTATCGGTGCCAAGCGCGACCAGAGTATCGTCGTAGATCTGGATTAATCAAAAACAAGGGGAAAATAAAATGGACGCATCCACAGTTGATTTGTTGAAGGGGGTTGAACTCTTTTCGGAGCTCAATGAAGAACAGTTGGGGATGATTGCCAATCTGGTAATCGTCAAAAACTTCAATCGTGATGAGACTGTGGTCTTGGAAGGAGACGATTCGGTACAGGCTCTGTACTTGATCGCCACCGGTTCCGTGCAAGTCTATATGACGGGCATCGACGGCCGCGAAACCATTTTGTCTTTCCTTGAACGCGGGGACTTTTTCGGGGAAATGTCGCTTATCGACGGCGAACCCCGGTCTGCCTCCGTCCGTACCGTGACTGACGCTAAGTTGCTTGTCATTCACCGTGAATCTTTCTTGAGCCTTATCCGCAAGTCGCCGGAGATTGCGATGGCGCTCATGAGCGAACTTTGCAAGAGGCTCCGCAAGGCGAACAAGCAAATCGGTTCACTTTCGACGATGTCTGTGTCTGGCCGCGTGGCCGGTACGCTCCTGAACTTGATGCAGGAACGCGGTGTGCGCATCCATACGGACAACGGAAACATGGTGACGGTCATCCACAACCGCCCGACGCAGCAGCAACTCGCCGACATGTCTGGGACGACTCGTGAAACAGTGAGCCGTATCTGTTCCTTGTTGGTGCGTACAAATGCGATTGCGATGACCGGCAAGGATATCGTCATCTTTGACGAGGACGTGCTTCAGGAAAAAGCTACCAAGGGCTAGGCCCGCTAAATAGAATTGATATGAATAAAATAAAGTCGCTTTGGAACAAGGTTAGGCAAACCGCCATTTTCAAGGCTTTTGTCATCTGGATTGTTGTCGTAGTTGTGCTTGTCTTTTTGGTCGATAAGCTTTTGATGCCTGCGTTTGCCGGGGCGTTTGCGAGTACGGGTACAGTCCCGAATCTCGAAGGGCTTTCGGAACAGGCCGCGGATTCCGTGTTGAAAAAGGCTGGCTTTAAGTATGAATGGACTGAAGAAGGCCGCTACAGCGCTCAGGTCCCGGCGGGCATGGTGCTTGTGCAGATGCCGAAGGCTGGGCGTACGGCAAAGATCGGCCGCACGGTGAAGCTCACGAAGAGCCTCGGCCTTCGCAAGGTCGTGATTCCCGACTTGCGTGGCAAAAGCCAGAAGCAGGCGGATATTTCGCTTGCCCGTGCAGGTCTTGTCCAAGGTGAAGTTGTCAAGGGCGCCCACCAGAGTATTCCTCGCGGTGTTGTGATTCGCACGATTCCGATTGCTGGCGACACGGTACGCGTAGGCGATACGGTGAAGGTTGTTATTTCTGCTGGCGTTACGACAGGTCGAATTTTGCTCCCCAATTTCGAAGGAATCCTCATGGACGAAGTTTATCCGCACATGGATAGGCTTGGATTCAAGGTGGGTTCTATCAAGCGCATGAAAAGTGAAGATGGCGCTCGTCCTGGTTCCGTCATCGAAACCTCTCCGAAATATGGCGACTATCTGAAGCCGGGTTCGAGGGTTGACTTTATCATTGCGGACTAGAACTGTTTAGGGAGATTTTGATGCTTCGTATCTTTTTTACGTGGTTGCTTTTTTGGGGAATGGTGTCTTTGTGCGCCTGCAGCTCTGCGCCTGCGAAAAAAAAGAACGATGTACATCCCGCTACTACAATGAATGCGGCCGATTCCGCTTTGGTCGAAAAGGTGGTGGCCGATGTGGCCGCGAAGCCCAAGGTCGAAGTTGATTTGGAAGCCGCCCATGAATTTTTCTTCCTTGCGAAGAATATGGAATTGCATGGCGACCAGCGTCAGGCCGATTTCTTCTGGAAGCAGGCTTATAAGGCGGACCCGACGAGCCGTTATTTGGGCTTTGGCGTTGCCGAACGTCTCGTTGCCGCTGGCGAAGATTCCTTGGCTTTAATCGAAGCGCAAAAGGCATCCAAGCTTAGGGGTAAACGCACGGCTTCGCAATATGCGTTGCTTGCCCGCCTTTATGTGAAAACCGGCGAATCCGATTCGTGCCGCAAGTATTTTAATTTGGGTTTGGATTCTTCGCGTTACCAGGACATGGCTTTGCTTTACGATTACAGCCTGTACCTCGAAGCTGTCCGTGACGAGAAAGAACTTGTCCGTATTTACGACCTGCTTTTGCCGAAGGTCAATTACATTCCTACTTTGTTTCAACGTCAGCTGTCGCTTCTCCTGGATTTAGGGCGCGATTCTGCTGTGGTTGATCTTTTTGGTAAGGCGCACGAGGCCACTGGCGACAAGCAGATGCTTTTGCAGAAAGTACGCGGCCTCATGGCGATGAAACGCTACAAGGAAGCCATTGCCATTGTGGATACGCTCACGAGCGCAAAACCCGAAGACGAGGAGATGACAATTATGGTGCTCTCTTCGATGCCGGGTGATAGTGCTTATGCATTTGCCATGAAGAAATATTATGAGGATGGCGTGAAAACGCCTGCGGTTCTCTGCTTTATTGGCCAGTATGAATATGACATTGGCAACCGCGATAGCGCGAAGGTTCACTTGCTAGAATCCGTAGGTAAGTTGCAGGGTCAACCGAAATACGCAAACCGCGCCTACCTTGGACTCGTGAACATCTTTGCGAGCGAACAAAAGTTTGCCGAAGCCATCAAGTACGCCGAAAAGTCCGATTCCGTCAGCAACGGCGACACGAGAATGCTGCTTGCGTCTGTGTATGCGTTGGCCGACAAGTACGACAAGGCTTACCCCCTGCTTGATTCGCTCATGCAGTTCTGGGGAACATGGAAACCGCTTCCTGGCGTTGTGGATTCCGTAAATCTTGCGCAGATGCAGAACGAAGCGCAGATAAAGTATTTGCAGGTCCTCGACATTTATTCGAGAGCTCTCATCGGCGAAGCCTTGGATATCGAAAAGAACGTGCGCGCAGATTCTCTCAAGAAGGCTCGTGCTCTCGACAATCGCACTCGTGCGCAGCAAATGCTCGAAACCTTCTTTGCGAAGGATTCGACATATATGAGGGTTCGCCTTTCGATGGCGATGAACCTGGAACGTCTCAAACGCTACGACGAATCGTTCCTCCAATTTGAAGCCTTGTTGAAACAACCTGGGTTCTCTCCGCATGAGACGGCTTCGACCTTGAACTATTACGGTTATTCGCTGATTGATTTGAACCGCTCGACGGATGAAGTCGAGAAGGGTTACAAACTTGTTCTCGAAGCCCTCGTTCTCGAAAAGGACGGTGAAGGGAAGGATGCCTATTTGGATTCCAAGGCGTGGGGCCTGTACCGCCTGGGCCGTTTTGACGAAGCCTATCAGGTGATGCAGCTGATTGATAGCAAGATGATGGATCGTGACGATGTCTTCTGGGAACACATGGCCGCAATCCAGGATGCACTTGGTTTGAAAAAGAATGCTCGCAAGTCCTATAAGAAATTGCTGAAACTCAACCCCAAGCACCCTGCCGCATTGAAGTTCTTTGGCAAAAAGAAGTAGGTTCGTATGACCGCGGTATTTGACAAGGGTGCCTGTTTGCAAAAATTTTGGCGGGAATTTTTTTTACTGCTGTTGCTCACTCTCTTTTTGACAGGTTGTACCGGCGGGCGTCAGGCTGCGTCGAAAGCTGCAGAAAATGTCGAAGCTCCGCTCGATAGCCTCAAGGCCGTCTTTTCGCTTACAATTCAATCCCCGGATGGTGTAGAACATGATTTGGATGCCGTGCTGTTCTCGGTTCCGAACAAACGCTACCGCATGGAATTGACGGGTACGCTTGGCATCGGTGTCGCATCGCTCCTCTGGCTCCCCGAAGGCTGGCAGATGGTGTTCCCGATAGAAAAAATGTACGTGAAGGGAGCCGGTTACATGGTTGGGCTTTTGAACGATCCGTCGCTTCCGCTAGTACATATCCATCAGGTGGCCGGACTTTTTGACGGGAAAGTTATCCCCGACAATCTCGAAGAAATCTCTGTGCGCGATTCCGTGATTGTTGGCTCGGTAAATTCTGTTGTCTTGAAGATCCACGAAGCTCGTGACGCGATGACACGCCGTTATACTTACGCCGAAAAAGACGGCGAAGTGCTCTGGCTACAGACGCTTGGCCGTGACGGCAAGGACGAAAAACTTGTCATTGAAGAATACAAGGAATTCAAGGGAGTAAAGACCCCCTCGCATATTTTATTTGTTCGTGATACGACAAAATTCCTCGAACTCCGCGTAAAACGTGTGACCCGCGGTAAATCATTTGGTTTTGGCACCTGGCGCCTGAATATCCCGAGAAGCTATAAGCAGATTTAAGTAACGGGCGAAAGACATCCCCTTGTATCACTATAAAAGGTAAAGTTGAGAAGTGGCTTCCCAGCTTACACCGTTCAGGATGACGTTTCTAAGCCCTAAGCTCTAAGTTCTAAGTTCTTTTTTTTGTAAATTATAACCATGAAGTTAAATGCTACCGTTCTTGCATTGTTTTTTGGCGTGTTCTCTTTGGCACATGCCGTAGATACACTTGACGTTTTTGTGCTGCGCGTGCAGTTCAAGAAGGAATCTCCGGACAACTCGCTTACGACGGGGACGGGGGTTTTCGATTCCGATACGGCGACGTATAAACTGGACCCGTCGGGCAGCCGCGGGAGCAAGCATTATTGGAAAAAGCATCTGGATTTTGCGAACTCCTATTATCAGGCGGCGAGCGGCGGAGAACTTGTCGTTAGGGCGACGGTGTTCCCGGAAGACGGAACGGCTTACGAACTGGACAAGCCGATAATCGACTACAATCGCACGCAGAAGTTGAAGGGCGAAAAGACTGCCGAATACGACGTGGCTCGATTCCGCGATTATATGCGCTTTGTTTATGATGCCGTGATGAAGGCTCACGAGTCCAAAAATTCCCCGTTTAAGGTTCCGCTTTCCAAGAATCCGAATACCAGGCGTGCCTTCATGATTGCGCATGCCGGAGCGAGCAACTTGATTGACGGCGGAAGCATGGGGACGAAGGGCGCCAATACTCCGGGCGATTTCTTGGATATTTACGTTTCGAGGCCTGATTTTGCGTATCTGCAAGACACGCTTCCGGGTGTCGTTGTAGATAAAGTGGATTCCTTGAAGAACGGGATTGTGCTGAAGGGCGCTACGATTGATACGCTCACGTCGATGATGGTGGTGAGCGAAACGGCGTCGCAGGACGGGCTCAACTGGGGTATCAACGGTATCGTGGTGAACCAGATCGGCCGTGAACTCGGAATGCCCAATACGTTCGACGTGGGCAAGGGCATTTCGCGTCTGGGCTTTTTCGACATGATGGACTTTGCGGGTTACAATGCGGGTAACGGGTTCTTCCCGGTTCTGCCTGCGGCTTGGGAACGCGCTTACATGGGCTGGTCCAAGGTTAAGGAAGTGCGCCCGACGGCGGGGCATCCGGTGACGGTCGATATTGCTGCTGCGGGTAGCGGTCTTGGTACCGAGATTGTGAAGGTTGCCTTGAATGCCAGCGAATACATTTTGATTGAAAACCGCCAGCGTTCCTGGGATAAGGACGGTATGGTGGATGTGTATCTCGGCGAGGCCAAGCAGAATAACGATATCACGACGAAGTCCATTTTGGTTGATAGTTTGAGTACCGTGTTTGAAGATAGCATCTGTGTTAAGAACAAATGCGAGCGTAACAAGAAAAAGGCGGAAGGCCTTATTATGGGCGTGAGCAGTTTTGACGCTGGCCTCCCGGCGAGCGGCATTGCCGTGTGGAAGGTGAACGACTGGTACTTGCGCGAATCGTTGCGGTTGGGAACAGCGAACATTTGGGGTGGTGAACAGTATCGCGACCACCAGTTTGGTCTTTCGCTTGTGGAGTCCGACGGTGTGCTGAGTATCGGCAAGACGTTCAAGAACGCACTTGGCGAAGACACATACGATTACGGTAGCGGTACGGACTTGCTCCCGCATTTGCGTTATGCTAAGGACAAAAAGTTCGATACGATAAAGACGATTTTGCCGACAGGTTATGCAAATACGGCGACAACGCAGGGCGGCTACACTGGCATCAAGATTACGGTGGATGTGCCGAAGGACGCCCGCATCGAAAAGACTTCGAACGCATTTATGGGTGATAGCGTCAAGAGTTTTGCGGCTCCGGTGATTCGCGTGACCATCAGCGTCGATGAAGGAAGTATTGAAAATTCGAAATTCCCCCGCGATATTGGCCTGAATTCGGCGGTACGCGGTGCGGTGTTTGTGGATGACCCTGAAAACGTTGGCGAAAAAATCATAGTCGTGGGTGCCGAAGATGGAACTTTGCAGGCATTTAGCTCTTTGGGCGATACGCTTTTCGTTGCCGATACTGCGATTGTGCAGAAGTCGCTGACTCGCGATAGCGCCGAGCGTGAAGTGCCGCTGTACCGCGTAGGTGCAAGTTATGGTCCGCTTGTCGGGCTTGCTAGCAATGGAGAACGCATTATCAGTTTGCATAAGGAAAAGCTTGTGATGACTTCGTTCAATAGCGGCATTCCGGAGCAGACTGTCTTGGATTTGAAGAAGAGTGCTGGAGGGCTTCCTGGCATGAATTCTGCAATTGCTGGCCCGATTATGTATAAGAACGATGTGTATTTTGCTTCGGATTCGACGATGTGGACGGCTCGTTGGAATAATGACGGCTATATATCAAGATCGTCTATGAAGAAATTGTCAAAGATTGCTCATGTGGATGACATGGCTCTTTGCAAAATTGAAAGTGTCTATAGAGTCAATGGTGACCAGCCTGATTGGGTCAGCGTTGGCGACGGACATGTCTATGTTCAGGAAATGATTATAGGGGATGGCAAATTTGGTTCAACACCTGCTTATGGAAAGGGCAGGGTTGTCTCGATCCCCAATGCCCAAGCCGATGAAAAGTTCCGCGTGGCTTGTACAGACTTGGATCGCGATGGCTCGAACGAAGTGGTTGTGCTGGGTAGCCGTGGAACGATTGCTGGCTTCAAGATTGTCGAAGGTGGCGATATAAAGACGCTTTGGACCAAGAACTACAAGCGCGGTGCCGCGGGCACGAGCGGCCTCAAGGACGAAACGTCTGGTATTGCTCTTGGCGATATCAACGACGACGGCTACCCTGAAATTGTGTTCCTCGGAGACAACCTCGTTTATGCGCTTGACCGCTTTGGCGTGCCGATAGACGGCTTCCCGGTGACGATTAATCGCGGTGCGCCAATTGTTGGATTCCACAGTGATCCGCTTCTTGTCGATGTCACGGGTGACAAAATTCCGGAAATTCTCGTGCCGTCGAGCGATGGGTTAGTTTATGCTTACACGGGCAAGGGCAAGCGCGTCTCGGAACGTTTCCCGATTGCGGCGGGCAGTTTCGAAATGGTGGATTCTCTCGAACAAGTCGTTCCGATGAGCATCTTTGTGACGGATGCGGTGAAAAAATCCAAGGGTCCTGAACTTTATGCATTCCACAGGAACAGCGTGTCGGCGTTCCGTTTGGACAAGGCTGCAAATGGCGCCGAAAAGGCTGCCGCTGCGTGGTCGCTCCCAGCTGGCGGCAACGAACGCACTGGATTCTTCGATGCTTCCAAGCTCGGCGATGTCGAGGCTGCTAAGGCAAAAGACGAAATATCGGACTTCTTCATCTACCCGAACCCGGTTCGCGGTGGCGATGCGAAAGTGCGTATGGAACTGGGCGCGAAGCCGCAGTCCATCAAGCTCGAACTGTACGATATCACTGGCTTGTGCGTGTTCAAGACGAACATCCCGGATGGTGTTGCCGGCATGAACCAGGCGAATCTCGATTTGCACAATTTGGGATCGGACGTTTATACGGCCCGCCTCAAAGTCAAGTTCGAGAGCGGCAAGACAAAACAGAAACTATATCGCGTAGGTGTTGTTCGCTAGCGTTGTAATGGTGGAAGGGGCAGGACCATGTGGCAGAAACTTTGCTTGTTACTTTGTGCGTCGTTAGCGCTTGTTGCGTGTACGGCGACGGGTGAGCCCGCCGAAGGTCAGGATATTTCGCCTGATGGCGGCATCGCGTCTTCCGGTTCTGTTTCCAAGTCGTCTTCGAGCACGGATGCCCCCGATGGAAAATCTGATGTTTTCGATAAGCTGGATTGGGTGAAAATCCCCAATGCCTTTATTACCCGTGGTATCAATGAATTCTCTGTGAATTCGTTCTCTATTGCGACGACGGAAGTAACGCAAAAGCTGTATGAACTTGTGATGGGCGGCTTGCCGAAACAGTCCAAGGCAGGTGATGAACGCGCTGTTTCCAATGTCAGCTGGTATCGCGCTGCCTTATTTTGCAATGAGTTTTCCAAACTTTCTGGATTTGATACGGCTTACGTTTATAAGTCGATTGCTGGCGATTCAACATTGGTGGACTTGACGATTGACTATTCCGTGAAAGCCGTTCGACTCCCGACTGAAAATGAATGGGAAATTGCCGCTCACGGAGGCACTACAACGACTTATTATTGGGATACGGATGTTGCGTCCAAATATGCGTATTACGGACAAACTGCGGGTCCTGATGAGGTTGCCCAAAAATTGCCGAACGAGTATGGACTTTATGATATGGCTGGTAACGTTGCCGAATGGATGAACGACTGGTATGACACTTATCCGAAAAGCAAGATTGCCAATTATACCGGGCCAGCAAAGGGAACGTATCGCGTTATCCGCGGTGGTGGCTGGTCGGACAAGGTAACTGTACTTGCTCCGAAGGAACGTGAAAAACTCAATCCAGCACAATCTAAAGAGACCATTGGCTTTAGACTGGTCTATTCTACCGGATTTTAAACTTGCGGTCCTTTTGTCTTGATTGAAAATTTTTAGATTTTCAGCATGAAGTTTGCCTATGTGCTATCCGCATTGCTTTGCGGACTTTTTGTGGCTTGCTCTGAAGAAAAAAAAGAGCCGCTCCCTGACTTGCCGCCTGTGGATATCCCAGCGACTGTTTTCGGTTTTTATTCCGGGCGCCTGCCGTGTGACGACTGCAAGTTGCTCAAGGTTGATATGGACCTGTTTGAAGACGGAACGATTCTCGCCGTGCGGACAAAAGTTCTGGATTCTGTATTTGTCGATACGTTACATGGAACATATGTCTATGCGGATAGCGTCGTGAAGATGGAACTTTCGGAGAACTCGGCTCATTGGGCGTTCAAGCGCGACAAGGTGGGAAATCTCGCCTTCATGAAGTCGGGAGAGATTTATCGCGACGCGGACGGCTTGAAATCGGTCATGGTGCGTTTCTATAAAAAGATTCTCAAGTAAGGGGTTGAAAATATGTTTACTGTCTTGATTGCTGATGATGAACCTCTTGCACGTGTGCGCATGCGCTCTCTGCTTGAAGCGTATTCGGGCGAAATCGAGATTCTGGGCGAAGCTGGTTCCGGTGCGCAGACTATCCAGAAAATTCATGACCTTGATCCTGATGTCGTTTTCTTGGATATCCAGATGCCGGATATGGATGCGTTCGAAGTCCTCCGCTCGCTGAACGAAGACGATATCCCGCTTATTGTGTTTACGACGGCTTACGACAACTTTGCGTTGCGCGCTTTCGAAGAGAATACTGTCGATTACCTTTTGAAACCGATTGACCCGGAACGCCTCGCTGCGACGATGGCGAAACTCCACAAACGCATGCCGCACGAAGGCGGGCAAGGCATGCCTGCGGATTTCTCCTGGGACAAGTTCAAGGAATTGATGAGCATAGGCGGGATTTATATGCAACGTTTGCAGGTAAAGCAGTCCGACCGCATTCTGCTTGTGAACATGGACGAAGTTATCCGTTTCCAGAGCGAAGAAAAATATACGACGGCTTACACCACTACGACGCAGTACGTGATTGACCAGACGCTTGTGGAACTGGAAAAGCGACTTGATCCGAACCAGTTTGTTCGAGTTCACCGTGCGCATTTGGTGGCCATTGACTATATTGCCGAAATTCGAAAGAATGAAGCGGGCCGCTTGTGCATTGTGCTTCGCGACAAGAACCGGACCCAGATCACCGTGAGCCGTAATTTTGTAAAAACAGTCAAGAGTCTGTAATTGGGAGTTTTGATGGAACAGGCACCTCAAAAAAAATCAACGAAGAAATTTTTAAAATCATTTACTCGTGAAGTCATTGTACCGGTAGTCCTTGCGTTAATCGTTATCCAGTACGTCATTCAGGCGTTCCAGATTCCGAGCGGCTCCATGGAAGATTCCCTCAAAACGGGAGACTTTTTGCTTGGCCTCAAGTTTACTTACGGTTCACCGATTCCCTTCTCGAACCAGAAGTTCCCGGGGTATGCAGAACCGACGCATGGCGATGTCGTTATTTTCCGCTATCCTGGCGAACCGGAATATCCCGATAACAATCCCAAGCGTTACACGCACTTGTTCAATGCTCTCATGCTGGGCAATTACTACTGGGATCATTCTCCCGAGAAAGGTCAGCCGCATTTGGTGCATTACGCCGACGGCCCGAAGGATTACATCAAGCGCTGTGTCGCTGTGAGTGGCGATACTGTTGCGGTGCACGGTGGCAAGCTTTTCTTGAACGGCAAGCGTCAGGATTCGCTCCCGGCATTCGGCAAATGGACGGCTAGCGTTCGCACGCTTTCGCCGAGAGACGAAGTTGCAGAATTTGTCGTGCCTTCCGTTGGCGATACGCTGTATGTCGATTCGCTGCCGATGATAAAACTCTGGTGGCTGCGTTCGCTTGTCGCACAGGAGAATCCGGATTCTTCCGTGCATTTGGAACTCTCGCTCTTGCGCGATGGTCACGAGAACAACAATTACGTATTCAAGGACTTTAGATTCCCTGTGGAAAACGACCGCGGTCTTTTGCTGAACGCGATGCTTTCCCGGAACCAGACTGTTGTCCAGCAGCGTCTCACGCTTGGCGATACGTTGTCCGGTGCCATGCCGTTCAGCTATTTTAAGGAACTCGCGAAGATTGGCTTTTTGCCAATGCTCGACCCGCATGATCCGAATTTGAATAGCGGCTTTACCCGCCCCGTGAGCTACGTGTCTTTCGAAGGTTCCATTCTTCAGGATCTCGAAGGCAACGTGAAGCGCTTGAATATGGCTGTGCCCGCTGTTGCCGATTCAGCCGATTCCGTAGCGGCGGCTCCAGAAACTTCGCATTTCGAAATACAGCGCAACCTCTATTTGGGCTCCGAGAAAATCGATCGTTATGTTGTAAAGTATCCGCAATATTTTATGATGGGCGACAACCGCGACAATTCTGCTGATAGCCGCTATTGGGGACTTGTCTCGCTCCGCAACATCCGTGCAAAAGCGTTTGTCATCTATTTCTCCTTTGAAAACGATGACCAAAAATTTGCTCTTGGAAATCCGTTTACTTGGTGGCGCATTCCGTTCCGTATCCGTTACACCCGCATTGGTAAAATCATTGACTTGATCAAGTGAGAATGAAGTTCTCGAAGGTTGCATATTTTTTGGCGTCATGCCTGATGATGGCCGCTTGCGCAACGCAGGTGGCTCCGTCTGGCGGTCCCGAAGATAAGCTCCCGCCACGCGTGGCTGCGGTTTCTCCTGCACCCAAGACGGCGAACCATCCGAATGAACTTTATGTAAAACTGGAATTTGATGAATGGATTAATGCTTCGATTCCGCGAGGGGCTATTTCTATTTCGCCTCCGATAGAAAAAAGATTGAAACACGAAGTCCACGGTAAAACGCTCGAAGTTTATTCGAAAGCGGAACTGGATACGGGTACGACCTACACGGTCACCTTCGCAGGCGGCATCAAGGACTTGCATGGGAATGCTCTTGCAAAACCGTTCCAGGTGGTGTTTTCGACAGGCGCTACCATTGATTCGCTTACGCTTAGTGGTCGCGTGATGGTTCCGGATTCGCTTGTCCGCAAGAAATCGTACCCGAGCGTCGGGCTTTATTTGATGGGCGCCGATCGCGAAACAAAACGGTTCTTGCAAAAGTATCGCGATACGGTGACACATGTGCTGGACTCGCTTCCGTTGCTGACCAAAGAAGAACCGCTCTACCTCACGGCGGCAGACAGCATAGGAAACTTCACCTTTACAGGCCTCAAGGCTGGGCGCTACCGCGTCGTCGCGTTCGTCGATATGAACGGGAACCACAAGATTGAACCTTCGTCGGAGTTGGCGGGCGTATGGGTTTCTGACTTACTGTTGAGCGAATCAACACAAGACACCATGTGGATTGCGTTAGCGGATCAGGACACGACGCTTCTGGAACTGGATAACGTAACACAGCCTTTCAAGAATGTGCTCGAAGCGAATTTTACGCGCCACGTGTATTTTGATTCTGCCTTTGCGGACACTTCGAACTGCTATCTTGCTTCGCCTGATGGCGATACGCTTTATCCGCAACTTGTGTATCTCGGGACAACAAGTGCGCCGCGCTTTTACTTTGACCCTAAACCGAAAGACGAGGTTTTGTACAAGTTTGTCTGTCGTAGCGCCAAGGATTCGCTCTCCCGCGCACTTGACTCCGCAAGGAACTTTGCCGAAATCGAATGGAAGGAAATGGAAGCCGATACGCTTGATCCGAAAATCCAGACGGTTCAGGTTACAGGCAAGGCGAAAAATGCATTCCCGGATGATTCCTTGATCGTGATTTTCAACAGGCCAGTGCTCGATTCCCTGACGGACATGTTCTTTATCGTCGAAGGCAAGGACACCGTCCAAGTCCCGGTTGCGAAAATGGACCCGATTCGTTTTGTTGTAAAGCGCGATACCCCTTGGCCTACAGATACCAAGTTCAACCTGTTGCGTGGTTACCGCGATACGACTTTGGCGAAAGCGGACAGCAATGGCGTCCGCGATACCGTGATAGAGATAAAGTATGAAAATAAGCTTATGTTCGAGACTATATCCAAGTTGAAGCTTGCTTCGCTTGTGGGGAAAATCCCCGGTGCCAAGACGGGATCCTTTGTTCGACTTAAGTCTGTAGAGACCGGCAAGTACGAATACGCGAAGTGTTCCGCTTATGGGGCCTTTTCTTTCAGTGACCTTGTTGAGGGAGGCTACATTATTGACTATTATTACACAGAAGAAGGGGCGGATTCGCCAAGTGGTGGATCTTTGCACCCATTCAAATACGGTTCTGCATGGCGAGCTCCGCTTGATACTTTAAAGATAAAGAGCGGGGCGAACGATCTAGAACAATTGATGCCGCAATTGCCGGCATTACCTTAAAGGATGGAAAAACATGGAAAGAGTTCCTGCATTTGTAGCGCTTGACTTGGAAACGACGGGTCTGGATTTCGAAAAAGATGAAATCATAGAAGTTGCGCTTGTTCGTTTTGAGAACGGTGAGCCGAAAGAAAATATTGATTTCTTGGTCAAGCCCTCTGCTGCGGAGCTCCGCCCCTTTATTGAAACGCTTACTGGCATCAGCGAAAAGGATTTAGCTGACGCCCCGGATTTTGCGACGGTAGCCGGACAGATTTGCTCGTTTATCGGCGAACTCCCGATTGTCGCACACAATGCTGTTTTCGATTCCAAGTTCCTCAAGCAGACTTTTGCCAAGGTCGGGATTTCTTACGACTCCCATGTGTTCTGGGATTCGCTCACGCTTTCGCGCATTGCGTTTCAGGATGTTCCGAACCACCGTCTCGATACATTAGTGCAAGAACTGAACATTGAACGTAGCCGTGCCCACCGTGCCTTGCCCGATGCCGATGCTTGCGGACGTTTGTTTGTAAAGGCTCTCGAAAAGATTTCTTCGATGGATCCTTGGATTTACGAAGCCCTTTCTAAAGTGGCCAAAGGCTCTGGTTACGAGACCCTTTTTAGTTCGAATGCCGAAACGCTTGCTGCTCCAAAGTACAAACTGCCTGCTGCTCCCGCTCAGGAGGCCTTGCCCAAGTCCAAGGCTCCGCGTGTAAGCGAGTTCTTCAAGGAAGGCGGATTCATCTCATTTTTCATTGAAGGATACAAGCCCCGCCACAACCAGCAGGATTTTGCCTCGGTCATGGAACGCAACATGTACAAAGGCGGTCTCTGCGTACTCGAAGCTCCGACCGGTTCTGGCAAGACTTTGTCTTACCTCGTTACGGCGGCGAACAAGGCAATTACGGGCGAACGCGTGATTATCAGTACAGCAACGCGCACCCTGCAGGAACAGCTCTGGACAGAAGCAATCCCGCAGATTGCAAAGATTTACAATGGCGAACTCCGCCCGGCGATTTTGAAAGGCCGCGACAATTATCTTTGTCTCCGCAAGTTCGAAGAACTGCTGATGCACCCGCAGACGCTTCTCTCCACCGAAGAACGCGATTCCTTCATGGCGCTCATCCCGTGGGTTCTGACAACTGAAACAGGCGACATCAACGAATGCAATTCGTTTAGCCCGAGCCGTAATCGTGTACTTTGGTCTAAACTCTCGTGCAGTGCCTCGTGCTGCAACGGCGAAAATCACACGCATCACGAAAACTGCCCGGCGCTTATCGCGAAACGCAAGGCGATGAATGCGAACATGGTGCTTGTGAACCATTCACTTTTCCTTGCGGACCTGCAACTCGATTTTGCGTTGCTCCCGGCATACGAACACATCGTCTTTGACGAAGCGCACCGCCTGCCCGAAATCAGCAACCAGGTGTTTGGCCGCTCCATCTCGTTCTTTGGATTCAGGAACATCGCAAAGACACTCGAACCTTCCAAGGCCGGTGGCGATGGCCTCCTTGTAGAAATTGCAAGCCGCATCCCGGCGGAACAGCCGGAACTTCATGAACTTTGTGACAAACTCTCCGAAGCTTTGGGCGAAGCCGAAAAGGCCCTGCACCGCTTCTTCATGAAAATCGGCAAGAAACTTGCCAAGCAGAAAAACAGCCGCAGCGGCTTTACATATACAAACAGCATCCTCGCAGAATTCGAAGCTGACCCGGCCGCCTTCCTCGAACAGTACGCGACTGCCCGCGATTTGGCAGAAAAACTTGTTGCAGGAACTAAAGACTCTCTCAAAGGCATCGTGAGCGATCTCGAAGGCCGTATGACCGAAATCAGCCACTTTGTTTCTGACTTTGAATTTGTAACAAAGGCGGGCCGTGCCGATTGGGTATTCTACATGGAAGAACCCTTCAATCCGCATACCATCAAGCTGCATGCGCTCCCGCTCCATTCCGGCAACATCTGGAGAGAAAAATTCTATCCGTGGATCAAGTCCGCGACATTCACCTCGGCGACGCTTTCTGTGCAGGCCGACCTCACGTACTATTTGCAGAAAATGGGCATGGACAATCTGCGTTTGAGTAAACAGCCGTTCGTGCGCGTTTATACGGAACCCTCCGATGTGAACGAGCGCCGTTCCGTGATGGTCGCAAAATTCTTGCCGAAGCCCTCCGCTCCGGAATTTGGCGACGCCTTGAACGACACGCTCTTGAAGGTGCTCCCGTCGATTGAAGAAAATACGATGGTGCTCTTTACAAGCGTTGCGACAATGATGAAAGCACAGGCCGCACTTGCTCCCGCATTCGCCGAACGTAAGAAACTTTTGCTTTGCCAGCACGTCGATGGTTCGCTCGATGGCCTCGTTGCGATGTTCCGCAAGGAACGCGGCGCTTGCCTCCTTGGCTGCCAGAGCCTCTGGGAAGGCGTCGATTTCCCGGGCGATGCGCTCAAGCTGCTCGTCATCACGAAGCTCCCGTTCCCGAACCCGACAGACCCGCTTGTCGCAGGTCTCACGAACGAGATGAAAGCCACCAACAAGAACTTCTTCAAGGATTTCTTTGTTCCTGAAGCCTACATGGAACTCCGTCAGGGAATGGGTCGCCTGCTGCGCTCCGATTCCGATTCAGGCAAGGTTCTCATCTTGGACAACCGCGTTATCCTCGAACGTTACGGCAAGACCTTCGCCCGCATCTGGAATTTCAAGAACCGCATCGCGAATTCCATCGCCGACATCGAGCGCTTCGTGAAGTAACCCCGCTCCTTTTTGTGGTTTGTCATGCCCGCCGCTGAGCGGGCATCTCCTTTTTATACCGGAACAAACGAATTTTTTGTATATTCCGTAATAGCGGTTTATAAAGTTAGAGAATTTCCCCGTTGCCGATTATTTGATGCTTCACAAATTTTATTCGCTGTTGGAATTTTTATGATGCGCCCTTTGATGCTCTATATTAGTTTGTTGTCTTTACTCTTGTTGGGGTGTGGCTTGAGTGAAAACCGCGATAAGCCTAAAGTTGAATCTTTATATGATGCCCGTGGAGAATGTTATCGCTATGAGATGTGTCTGTACAAGGATGTTGAATATCATTGCATTATGGATACAACTGTAGTAGATGAGATTGTTCAATTTATTGAAAAGGTAGAACATAATATAAAGGATTGCCAAAATTGTTTTATGGATACAACATTGGTAAATGAAATGCTTCAGTATGCGGAAAGATATGGATATAATACAGAATCTGATGCGAGTGCTATATATAAAATCCATTCTATTGAAGGAACTTATGATCCACAAAAAACAAAGCATGTCAACCATTCTTGTTGTTATGCAATGAATAAAAGGAATGGCTGTGATACATTAAAGGTAATAACTGTTATCAAAGACAGAATGTTCGTGCCTCATGGAAGCGAATATGAAATTACAAAGGATTCTTCGGGATGGAAAATAATCAAGATGAACCTTTGGGTACATTGATTTCGTCGGTTCGAAGCTCTTGTTCGCGACGTGCTGACCCTACCCAGCCTATCAATGCTAGGCGTACATTTTAAAATTATGGATGGAATTATGGTATTTTGCACTAGAATGTTCTTTTGGCTTGGATGTTTGCTTTTTGTTCTATCGTCATGCGTCTCCCACGAATGGGTACGAAAGACTTGGACTGAGAAACTCTTTGACGATGTAAAAGCAGCGAATGAGAGCGAGTACCTTTTTAGAAACGAAAAGCAAAAGCTAATAACTTATGCATTCTGTGAAGAAAAAGATGACGACATAATTTTTCGTCATCCGTGTGATTTGGATTCTGCTTATATATCGCGAATCAAAGAAAAAGTGTATTCCTATGATTCGACGACGGGTTTGAAGATATCGGTACAGTCGCTATATTATGCATCGCATGTTGAAGACTACAAATATTTGTATTACAACAAGGGTCTTGCTAGCCTTCCCGATATAACTCCACTCATCTTTAGGATTACACCAAGGAATAGTGGCGTTAGAGTCAGAAATGATGGCTCGATGGAGTCTTACTGCGCATCGGCTGACAGTGTGAAATGCAGCTATCTTTTTGCCGAAATCCAGGTGTCTAAAAAACTGACTGACAGCATTCATTTAATGCAACTATATGATGTTTTTCTAGATACAACATTTGAATCAGCTTTCTCGAGAAAAATGTTGATTGACTACATTGCCGATGCCCGTGGATGGGGAAAATTAGATTCAGGTTATATACCGTATGAATTGTGTTGGCAAGAAGGCGGACTTTCAATTCCGTGTCATTTGGAACCAGAAACGAAAGCTCTTATTGACAAATGTGTATCCTCGATTAAAGGAGAAAAATTGCTGATGATAAGTTTTGGGCCATATTGGATGTATGACATAATTTCAGATGCTATGATCTCAAAGCATGTATGCCGTTCAGATGATGGAGTCAAATGTAAAGAGGGCTTTTTTTGGATAGAGAATGAGAAACATTATATAGAATCGTATAGAATTGATTTGCAGAAAGGTTCAATAGAAGAGGAACGTTATCCCCCTCTTGATAAGTTTGTAGATAGTTGGACCTATTATGATGAAAATGATAAATATGTGAGAGTCTATGACGAAACAGGTCAAAACGAACGTTACCTGGAATATTACCGTGTTGAAAACGCTCCATTGCCTATTCATTCTAAATATTATTCTCCGTACTAAAGAATATATTTGTTATTAAACTCGCTGTTAAAAAACAACAAATCCAGAATGTTAAAATATTATGAAAATTTGGGGTACTAATGAAGATATTTACTTTCTTTATATTTGCAGTTTTCTTCACCGGATGCGCAATACATTCTTCTAGCGAATGCAGGACTGATTCATGTAAATCCCATAAAGAGACGGAACAATTTTGTAGGCAAATGCTGGCAGAAGGTGTATTTTGCTTGGAGTACAATTTCTTTGATTATTGCGAGATAAAGGGTGGTAACAACCAGAAAATCGGCACTCCATGTTTAGATTCATTAATTTATAAGGAAATTCTTGAAACCTTTGACGGAAAATGGGTTGGCGGGGGAACGGTTGGGACAGCCCGGCCATCTTCAGAGCCCACGGAAGTGGGACCTTATTGGGTAAACGATATTAGCTATAGCTATAGTTCTTTTACTAGAGATATTGTACAAGATGATGAAATTTACCATCATTATTGCAGATCAAAAAACAACCAAAACTGCGATATGATATTTGAGATCCATACCGACGGTGGCCCGATGTACCAATACAATTATGAAACAAAAGAAATAAAGGCGGCGGGTTGGCCGATGTAGTTTCCCAAAATGCATATGGATATTAGAATTATGCAGAAATATTTCTTTATAATATATCTTCTTTTAATCCTTTGCGGTTGTTCTAATCGCGAAAAGGCGGTACCTGCTCCAAACTATGGCTATCGGTATTTTGTAAATAAGGTTGTTTTTATTGATGAATCTACTGCTGGAATAATTAGTATTCCGGAAGCTTGTGAATATCAGTTTTCTAGACAATGGGAGTTGATGTCTTTAAATATACCTCAGACAGAATGGCATAATTACATGAAAATGAATAAAAGGTGTTCTTCTTTGTTTAACGGTCAACCAGACTCTACCACCTATTCATTGCGGAATTCGTCCGATAAAGAATTATGCGATTTTGAGGGGGTATGTATTGTCAAGCCGGAAATCTACTTGAAAGAGAACAATGTGTTTCAAGTCTCCTTCTGCGATTCTAAATACTATACTCAAATGCGCTACGACAGTTTGAATGTGCTGAAGGATTTTGTAGGTGAAAATGCAGTATGGGAACCTTTTAGCAGTTCTCCTTACGATATGATTGTTTCCGACTCCCTTATCGTTCTGAAAAGTCGGCGCGAATATTCGTATAAAATTCTTTTCTATGTAGAGAAAAAAGAATGGTGTAAGGATTGTCCGCTAGAGAAGGATGTTTCAATGTATGTGCCGCTTCCTTTTGGTTATGTAAATAGTTCCGAATGCCACAAAAGAAAACCTTTTTCGTTCTAGTTATAATCGGTTTTTTTGTTATGCAAATAATGAAGTTCTTACTAAACTTGATAATCGCGTGTTTACTCCTTGTGGCTTGTGCCTCTCAAGAAAAAATTAATAAATCTTGGGAAGCAAAACTTGCAAGCGATGTTGAACAAATAAACAAGTCTGATTTTCTTTATAAGAATGCTCCACAAAAGCTGAAACTTTATGATTTCTGCGAGAAAAACAATGACGGAATAATTTTTCGGTATCCGTGCGATTTGGATTCCGCTTATATTGCAAATGTATTGAATAGAGTGTACTACTTTGATTCAACAAAGGGTTTGAAATTTATGGTACAGTCTCTTTATTATGCTCCGTTTGTTATTGATTATCCCCAAAATGCGTATGGGGATTCTGTTCCATCGTTATTTAGGTATCATACTGAAAAAAGCGGTATCAAGATAAAAAAAGATGGAGGAATGCAATCGTATTGCGCAACATCGGACGGAGAAAAATGCAGCTATCTTTTTGCTGAAATCAGCGCACAGAAACAATTGACTGAAACCAGAAATTATTCGGAATTTTACGATATGTTTGTCGATTCGTCGTTTGAAACATCTTTTTCCATGAAAAAAACTTTAGATGACTTGTCTGATTTTATTTATGTGCTGGATGAGAGATTTAAGTCCGATAAAAAGTTTCTGGTCTCTTATGACCTGTGCTGGCAAGAAGACGGAACATTTGCTCCGTGCGACCTGGATTTTGCAACCAAGCAGGCAATTGCAGATTTTGTATCCAAGATTGAAGGCGGAACGCTAAAAATGGTGACTTATCGCGGGAATCGTATTTTCAAAGCGGCTTATGAAGAAGCCGTATTAGAAAAGCATGTTTGTGAATCTACAGACGGCGAAAAATGTGAAAAGGCCTGGTTCTTGGTGGATACACCTAGGGGAGCCCGTGAATTTACGATTGATTTGAAAAAAAATACAATAAATGAAATAGTTGATAGCGAATATGTTGTGGATTTTGTTTGGAGATGCGGATGGTGTTATTACGATGAAAATGGGACGATTAAGAAAAATTATGATGAATCTGGACAAAAAGAATATGATTTGAAATATTTTATGAAGTAGTTGATTGTATATCGCAATTTTCCCCATGCCTTCACTGGATCCTTCGCATTGCTCAGGATGACGTTTTTCCCATAGCCCATACTTTCACTGGATCCTTCGTCACTACGTTCCTCAGGATGACGGTTACTTCCTACCGCCTACTGTCTACTTCCTACTGCTCGGCACCTGTTCACGTGTGTAGCCCCTTAACGAACCGCGTGATTTTTATTATATTTGGCATCCTGTTTCAAGGTGCATAATGTTTGATTTAAGTGCTTTTTTTGATGGAATGTCAAAGCCCTTGCTTCGCAACGCCCATGCCAAGGCGTTCGGCAAAAAGGGACTTTTAAACAATGCTCTCATCCAGTCCGAAACACTGTCCTATTACTCCGACAAGAAGCGTGTTACGGGCTTGTTCTCCAAGATGGAGCCGTGGCAACGCCGTTGCCTCAACTTGATTTATAACAGCGGGTCCAGGGGACTTGCGTTCAATGAACTTCGACTGACGGTCCCCGTGAGCAAGAACCGCGAGCTCCAGACGTTTCTCCTCACGATGTGCCGTGCGTTCATCCTTTACCGCTCTTTTGTGGGCGGGACCCCTATTTACACGGGCTTTAGCGATTTTGCCGGCTGCTTTGAAATTAAGCCAGAGGGCGAAATTGATACGGTGTCTCCGTTGATTTCGTACCAGAATCTTTTGGACTGGCATGTTTGCATGGTGCTTGCGACGGCGAAGAAAAAGCAACTCCGCATCAATACCAACGGAACGCTACACCGTCGTGGACGTCAGATTTGTACGGAATCGTTTGCATCGGCGCGTCATATTTCCGAAAAGGCCTGCGAACACGAGACTTCGCTTATTTTCAGTTTCCTTGTGCAAAACGGCTGGCTGGAACGCGAGAATACGTTCTTGCTTCCGTCGGTGGCGGCAATTGATTTTATCCACAAGAACGGATTCCGTCTGCATCAGGATGTCATTGCGTGGTGGATCAAGGAACGTTTCCATGGCGACCGGAACCTTTGCGTCTTGTTGCTAAGAGGCGTTGGTGATGGGCTTTCGGTAACTGATGCCGCTTTGCGTTTTTGGGTGATGGACCCGTCCTACCGTATTCAGGAAAAGTGCAAGGCGCTTGCCTGGGAACATCTGCCGCGTCCGCTCTGCGAACTTTGGCTGTTGGGACTTGTCGATTTCCGCATGGCGCAGAACAAGATAACTTCTGTTGTCCTGAGCAAGTCGGGCAGGGATTGGCTCGAAACGTCTATCGCGTCGATTCCCGAGGCGAACCTTACTGCTCTCCCGAACTTTGACTTGGTTGTCTCTACGGGCATGGCACCGCGCGTGCTCTACTCCCTCGCGTGCCTTGCTAAAGTCAAGAACGACGAGACGTTCCTCTGCTTTACGCTCGAAAAGGAAACTTACGTGGCGGGTCTCAAGTGCGGCTTCCCCGAATCCGAAATCGAAAATCTCCGCAACTGGCTTAAGCCTCCCGAGAACGTGTCTTCGACGATTGCCGAATGGAACGCTTCGTTTTACGGGGCGAAGGTGCGCACGGCTAGACTCCTGAAGGTCGAAAGCAAGGACGTGCTGAACGAGCTTTCCCGTTTCCCGCAGTTCATGGAATGCACCGAGGAATACATCCCGGGATACGGCTTTATCCTCAATCCCGAACTGGAGGCGCGTGCGCTCGAAATTCTCGAGAATTACGGGTTCTTCCCGTACGTGGGCGAATCGACGGAAAACCGCACGCCGGCATCCCTTGATGAATGGCGCGCCGAATTTGCGATTGCATGGCCCGATGCAAAGAAGATTGACTACGAGCTGCGCGACGAAGCTGACGAGGCATCTGCCCAGGCGACGATGGATTCTACCAAGTACGGTAGCGTTTATCAGAAATTGAGCACGTTCGATCTCGTGAAGGTTCTCCGTTACGCAAAGACCGTGGGTACTCCGCTTGCCGCGAAAATCATGGACAAGACCAAGCGAAACGCAAAACTCGAAGAAAAGATGTTCTACGTGCATGCGCTCCATTTGGCCAAGTCCCCGTCAATGGTTGAAATTCAGGAAAACGGCAAGGAAGAAAAATTCTCGCTGGACCTTTCCTTTATTCAAGAAATCAAGGTTCTGAGCAAGAAGGCTGCCGCTCCGCAAGTGTAGTCTTTGTGTTGTCGTTTTTTTTCTACTGTCATGCCGGCCTGAGCCTGTCCCGGACGAGTTCCGGGGTTGCGGGGTCTTCTTTTTGTTGTATATAAAAAGTTACGTCTGACTTGACTGGATTCTTCGCGGTTTACACCGCTCAGAATGACGTTGCTAGTAACTATGGACTAGTAACTAGTAACTAAAAAATTCTATCATTCCTCAAATGAATCTTGTCCGCATATTTCTTTTGCTGGGGACGCTTGCCGCGTTCTCGTTCGGAGCATCTTCGACTATGGAAAACTTTCTGTTCAATGGCCGTTGGTCCCATGCCGATGGCGTGAGCCGCGTGAGTGCGCCTGCCTCGTCCATTACGTTCAACGCCAAGGCGTCCTCGATTACGGTCACGCTCGAAGGCCAGTCCCGCTGGCGTCTCGACCGCGACGGCAAGCAGGTTGACCAGTTCGAAATCGGCTCGAAGGAAGAACACACGACCAAGGTCGAAGACGACGGCTCGTTCCACAAGTACCGCCTCATCAAGATTAGCGAAAGCGGCGCTCCCGAAGTCAAGTTCTACGGAGTGCAGCTCGAAGGCGAATTCGGCGATGCTCCCAAGCCTTCTCAACGCCGCATCGAGTTCATCGGCGATTCCTTTACGGTGGGCTTTGGCTGCGAAGGTTCGTCGGCGGATGACGGTTCCCTCGAGTTCGAGAAGACGAACGCGTCCAAGAGCTACGCCTACCTTCTGGCGAGCGGCTTTGGCGCCGACTATCAGGTGAACGCGTTCAGCGGTCGCGGTCTCGTGCGCAACTACGATAATATTGTGCCCAAATGGACACTAGAACGCCTTTACGACTATACGGTAATGGGCTCGGTGACGGAGTACCCGAAGCCGGAACGCTGGAACTTCGAAAATTTCCACCCGCAGGTGATTGTCGTCTTTGTCGGAATCAACGATTTCCAGGGGAATCCGCCTTATGCGGACAAGGGTAAATTCAAGAAAGCTTATGCCGCCCTGCTCGCAAAGCTCCGCAAGGCGCACCCGGGCGTAAAGTTCCTGCTCGTTTCTACGAAAATCTGGCCCAACGATGATCTCGGCCCGACCGTCAAGGCGATTTACGATGCCGAAATTGCCGCAGGGCATAAGGATTTGGAGTACAAACACGTCTATACGTCGAACGTCGCCCTGCTCGGACACCCCGATACGCACTCCCAGGAGGAACTTGCTAACACTTTGAGACCCATAATAGCCCGTCTTGGACGATGGCTTTCAAGATAATTTAATACACTGAAAAACCTTTTTTGTATATTTAAAAAGGCTTTATGTCTAAAACGGATATGTGATTATGTCTTCAAAGGTTATGCGGAAAGTTTACGCCCTATTCAGGATGAATTTCCTGATTGTAGTGCTCTTGGTGGTTACTGCCGTAGCCATGTTTGCGTATAGGCATTTCCTGGATGAAGTCCTGGACATAAACCTCGCCGAGTACCCTTATGTGGTCGCTAGCGCGGATTCCGTGGATGGGGGTACGTCCGCCATTTCCATGAGCCGTACCGACACTTCCGTCGTCATTGAATATGAACTTCGCGAGGGGTACGCCTACCCGTACGTGGGCATCAAGATTTATCTCGGCGACGGAAAGACGATGGGCCGCGATCTTTCCAAGTACGATAGCATTTTCGTGTGGCTCAAGCCGCGTAACGAGGGCTCCGTGCGCCTTTACATGCGCGGTTACGACAGAGACATCTACCGCAAGAACGATGAGACGTCGCTCAAGTTCAACGAAATCGAGTTTTCTCCGACCAAGGAACCTTATCCGGCCGTGTTCGTGCCGCAGGAATTCCGTGTGGCGGGCTGGTGGGTTTCCCAGAACGAAATCAACGTGCACAAGGCGCGAGTCGATCTTTCGAATATTCCGCTTATCGAAATCCAGACCGGCACAAATGCTCCGCTGGGCTACGGCGGAATGGAAATCAAGATGCTTCGCTTCAAGGGCAAGAAGATTTCTCAGGTCGATCTTGTGACGACGCTTGTCGCCCTCTGGTTTGTCACCTTCCTTATCATTCTTATCATCAGATTCTTTGACTACAGCCGTGAACGTGCGGTCAATAAGAAAAAGCAAGAAGAACTCAGGAAGAATCTCCGCGCTCTCGAAATCGAAAAGAGCGAATACGAAAAGTCCAGCAAGGAAGACCCGCTCACGGGTTGCCTCAACCGCGCTGGTTTCAGCGGCGTTCTTCTCCGCGAACAGGAAGAACTGAACAGAATCGGACGCCCTGTTTCGTTCATGATTTTTGATATCGACCATTTCAAGAACATCAACGATACTTACGGTCACCTGGTCGGCGATGAAGTTTTGGTGAACCTCGCGAAGCTTGTGCAGAGCATGATTCGCAATACCGATTCGCTTGTGCGTTGGGGCGGCGAAGAGTTTGTCATCTTGAGCGACGACACCAGCATCCAGAATGCTGCGTTCCTTGCCGAGAAGTTACGCAAGGCGATTGAAGCATCGACGCTCATTACGCAGCAGCGAGTGACGTGCTCCTTCGGCGTGACTGAGATGGTGCCGGGCGAAGACCCGAAGTCCCTCATTGCCCGTGCAGACAAGGCCTTGTATTCTTCCAAGGAAAGCGGGCGCAACCGCGTTACCGTGGCAACGTTCAGACGGAGCCGTTAAGACGTGGGCGCTTGATGAAACGCTTTTCGAAAATTCATGCGTTGATGGCTTGCGCCCCAGTAGTTATAGCTTTTTCTGTGGCGCTCCTTTTGTCGTGCACGAAACAACCTGAAGTAGAAAATTTCAAGCAAATTCAGTTGCAGTGGAACGCGGCTGATGATGCTGCCGAGCAATCCGAATCCAAGGACAACTGCGTGATTGAAATCACATCGAAGATCATGCGTCATCCGGTGGTGCTCAAGTCAAAGCTTGTCGAAATCTCTTACGAAGTGAAATACACCCTTGGCGAGAATGGCGTTCTGGCCTTTGATGCACGTTGTAGCGACAATCGTTTTGCCGATTTGGACGAGTGTTCGTGGCAGGCGACCTGTGGTGGCGGTTCGGGTTCTGTTGTAAAGTTCCACAACGAACGATAATGGCGAACACTAACCTATTGAGGTGTATAAAGATATCTTTGTATATGGTTCAGACCGCCCGTATTGTCTCATAATGGATGAGAATGGGAGAAAGTGATTGGAGAAATACGAAGAGCTGTCTGATGTGAGGATTTTCTGTGAAACCGATTTTTGAATACACCGACTATCGCGAATGGATTAGGGACGCTTTTGAGGATTTCAAAAAGCGTAAGACTGTTATATCCTGGCGATACATGGCGATGAAGCTCGGTGCGGATCCCGGAAACCTTCTGCGTATTTCCCAGGGCAAAATTCACCTTGCCGTGAATTTCATCAAGCCCATGGCGGATTTTTTCGAACTGGACGAAAAGGAAGCCGCCTACTGGACGGAACTTGTCTATTTCGGTCGTGCCAAGAGCGATCAGGAAGCTTTAAACCATTATGAAAAGATGCAGGCGCTCAAGGGCATCCCATTGAAGCGTCTTGCCAAAAAAGAACTCGAATTTTATCGTCATTGGTATTATAACGCTATCCGTTCCGTCATTGGTATTTGTAATTTTAAAGATGATTATGAGGGTCTTGCGGAATGCTGTACGCCGGCAATCACGGTGGAGCAGGCCAAGGATGCTATCAAGCTCCTGCATGACCTGAATATGATTTCTGAGGGGAAGGACGGATTCTGGAAAGTGAACGATACGTTTGTGAGTACTGGTGGTAACTGGAGGTCCGAAGCTGTTCGGGCTTTCCAGAAGGAGACGATTCGCCTCGCGGGCGAATCGCTTGAACGCCATGCGCCGCCACTTCGCGATATTAGCACCGTTACGATGACGTTCAACATGAACGATATCCAGCTGCTCCGTGAAAAGGTCAAGGAATTCCGTGCGGACTTGCTTCGCCTCTCGCAAGACGGCACCGGTGATGACACGGTGTTCCAGTTGAACGTGCAGCTATTCCCGCTTGCGTTTACCAAAAAATTGCAGGAGAAGTCAAAATGAAACGGCTAGCCTGCATATTCTCAGTTTTTCTGCTCTGGAGTTGCTCCGATCCTGTTGCCGGTGGCCCCGGTAGCGAGACGACCAACGGTATCGCCTACGTGGGCGATGGGGCCGCCGCTTCTTATGCTAGCGTGGCGGTCAGGAGCGTCGATTATACTTCGTCTGTCGATAGCGCGACGAATGCGCTCGTGAATGCGGACTTCTACGCCGATGCGGACGGACGTTTCTCGTTCGAGGCGCCGGAAGGCAAATACCGCTTGACGATTGTGCATGGTGGCTCTGCTTATACTGGACTTTATAAGACCAAGGGCGATACGAGTATTGGCTCTATCAATCTCGAACCGACAGCATCTCTTGGCGGTTTTGCCGAAGTTCCTAAAAAGTGTGAATTTGTGTGGGTTGGTGTGCGCGGCATGGATGTGCTTGTGCGTTCCGATTCTGTTGGGCGTTTCCAGCTTTCGCAGTTGCCGTCCAACGATTCGCTGCAGGTCTATTTCTTGCGCGGTGACAACAATAAAGTCTATGATGACGTGTCGGTGAAGCTCGGCCCGAACGAAACGGAAGTAATCGACTTGCAGCCGGATACGCTCAAGAACAAGATCAAGTTCGTTGCCGTTGCCGATGGTAAGGTAGTCCCGTTTGCATCGCTTGCTATACGCAAGGTGGACTGGCGTCCCGATTCCCTGCATGTGAATAACGTTGTTGCCGAGGCTGATGCTTTTGCCGACAAGAATGGCATGTTTGCAATCGATTCCCTCAAGTCTGGCAATTATCGCGTAACGGTCACGCAGTCCGGGCTCGCTTATTCCAAGGTGCTTTCTGCAAAGCAGATTGCAAAACTCGATACCGTCAAGTTGCAGGAAACTGCAAACTACATGAGCCGCGTGACGCTCCATGCAGGCGATGATTTCGCTTGGGTCGGCGTATATGGCTTGGATGTGTTGACGAAGACGAATGCGGAAGGCGTGTTCTCGCTCCCAATGCTTCCGTCCAAAGATACGCTAGATGTTTATTTTATAAGTAAAAAAGATAGTTTGTATGCTGAAAATCGAATATTCCTCTCCGGAGGTACTGCCGATTTCGACTATCCATCTTTCGTGTTGCAGAACTTTGAAAAGGATACTGCTAGCTGGTACTTCGATGCTGATACTAATGGTTTTGGTTCGAAGATTGTGTCCAAAGCGTTTGAAACCGATAAGGACCGCAAGTCCAAAGTGTTCCATGGCAAGTACAGTATGCCTGTAACGAACAATTTCGGTGCATGGGTCGTTACAGGAAAGGATCTCCGGCTTCCTTCTAATCTTGCTAAGAAAGATTCTGCTGGTTGGAATCTTTCATCGCTCGATTCCATTTCGTTCTATGCGAAGGGTTCCGGGCAGATTCGCGTATCGCTTGAAAATTGGGACAAGAAGTCCGAAGATGCGGGGCTCTCGCTTAAGGCAGCCTCGGAATGGAAAGATTTGAATGCGCAGAAATGGACTCGCTATGTCGTAAAATTCGACGACTTGTGCTATACCGCACAAGATGTGAGCTACTGCTATGTCGCATGGAATTTCCTGAAGGATGATGTTCGCCAGTTGAACTTCTTCGTAAGAAATGGAACAGAATTCTATCTGGACGATATAGCGCTTTATGGCGTATATTTCTAAAGATTTAGAAATAACTTTTTACAAATAAATTAAAATTAACAAGTTTCTCGGTAATAAGCGAGGACTTGTTATTTTTTTGTTATGTATGTGGGCTCGTTTAGAGAAAAAAGCGTCGGCCACAACCTTAAAAGGTGAGTGCCGCGACCATGCTTGTGTGGTCATGGTCGAGCCGTAAGGTTGGCGCTTGCGCCAGGTATTTTCTTCGCAGTAGCGTGCAAAACGAGTGTCGCTTTAATTTCGTTATGAATGTAGCTAGGTACTGCTGACGCCATAGGCGTCAAAAGCATCAAAGGCGAATGCTGCGGTTGCACTTGTGCAAACATAGCTGAGCCGTAATTGCTGATGCTGAAAGCATCCACTCCGAGCTGGGGCCCCTCCCGCATGCTAAACTTCTTAAATTAAAGATTTAAAACTCTAGTTTTAGTGGTAAAGCCCTTTTAAGTGCGCGTCGAATTAAGTATCTTTGTGCACATGCAGTCTATTGAATCAGAAGCAAAAATTGCTCAGGATTATCTCGCCCGCATCGCAAAGGATGCCGAGGCGAAGTTTGATGAACATCTCCCTCCAGTAACGGACCGTCCGTGCCGTTTGCACGAAGCCATGCGCTATTCCATGTTCGCAGGCGGTAAGCGTTTGCGTCCGGGCCTTGCGAAGGCCACGTTCGACATGTTTGGCGGTAAGGGAGACAAGATTTGGCTTGCGACGAGTGCTCTCGAAATGCTCCACACGTTCAGCCTTATTCATGATGACCTTCCGTGTGTCGATAATGACGACTACCGCCGTGGCAAGCTCACGAGTCACAAGAAGTTTGGCGAAGCTACAGCCGTAATGGCGGGCGATGCCCTCTGTGTGCATGCTTTCGAGATGATGGGCAAGACCGGCAACGCGAAGGCTATCGAACTCCTCGCGCACCTGCTCGGCACCTACGGCATGATTGGCGGCGAGATGACCGACATCGAATGCGAAGGTAAGTCTGTCGATCTCGAAATTGTCGATTACATTCATTACCACAAGACGGCGGCCCTCATCGAGGCTTCGCTCCTCGTGGGTGCGATGCTTGCAGATGCAAGCGAAAAGGATATGGAAATCATCCGCAACTATGGCCGCTCCATCGGGCTTGCCTTCCAGATTGTGGATGATATTTTGGACATCGTCTCTACGACTGAAGAATTGGGCAAGGACGCCGGGTCCGACATTGAAAACGGCAAGGCGACTTACCCGTCCATCGTGGGCTTGGAAAAGTCTAGGGAACGTGCCAAGGAACTTTACGAGGAATCCATCAAGGTCCTGGAAGGGCTGAAGTGCGATACCTCCATCCTCCGTTCTATAGCGGCATACATCATTACCCGAGTGAAATAAATGGAACTGAAAGACGTTAAGTCGCCTCAGGACTTGAAGCACTGTTCCGTCGAGGAACTGAACCGCTTGGCTTCGCAGATTCGCGAGACCATTATTGGGCAGGTGGCCAAACATGGCGGTCACCTGGCGTCGAGCCTTGGCGTTGTTGAACTGACTCTTGCGCTTCACTATGTGTTCAACGCACCGGACGATAAGATTGTCTGGGACGTGGGGCACCAGGCGTACGTGCACAAGTTATTGACCGGTCGTTTCGACCGCTTCGATACTTTGCGCCAGCAGGGCGGTATTTCCGGGTTCCTGAAAAGGAACGAAAGCGTTTACGACTGCTTTGGAGCGGGGCATGCCACGACATCTATTTCGGCAGCTCTTGGCTTTGCGGTTGCACGTGACCGTTTCAATCGTAACAACAACGTGGTTGCCGTCATTGGCGATGGCTCCATGACGGGCGGTATGGCGTATGAAGCGCTCAACAATGTGGGTGCCTCCAAGCAGAACATGACCATCATCCTGAACGATAACAGGATGAGCATTGCGCCGAACGTCGGCGGGTTCAGCAAGTACTTGAACCGCGTGATTTCGGATCCGGTTTACAATAAGATGCGTACGGACTTGGACCGCTTGATGACGCGTTTGCCGGGTATTCTGGGTTCACGATTCCGTGACCTCTTCTTGCAGGTCGAGAACGCTGCAAAGAACGCCGTGAAGCCGGGACGTTTCTTCGAGGACTTGGGCATCCGCTATTTCGGTCCGATTGACGGTCATGACATCAACGAATTGGTCATGATTCTCGAACGCGTCAAGAACCAGCAGGGGCCGTGCCTCGTGCATGTGGTTACAGAAAAGGGCCGCGGTTTTTCTGCTGCTGAAAAGAATCCGACAAAGTATCACGGTTGTGGTGCATTCGACCCAGAAAGCGGGCTTCCGCTTGCTCCGGGCAATCCGAATCCGTCCCTCACGAGCGTGTTTGGCAATACGCTTTTGCAGCTTGCCAAGAAGGACAAGCGCATCATGGGTATCACGGCTGCAATGCCTACGGGCTGCGGCATGGATATCGTGATGAAGGAACTTCCGGAACGCGTGATTGACGTGGGCATTGCCGAAGAACATGCGGTGACGTTTGCCGCCGGGCTTGCCTGCGATGGCGTTGTCCCCGTGGTGGCGATTTATTCGTCGTTCATGCAGCGTGCCTACGACCAGATTATCCATGATATCGCCTTGCAGAATTTGCATGTGGTGCTAGTTCTTGACCGTGCGGGCCTTGTCGGTGCCGACGGCCCGACGCATCACGGTGCTTTTGACTTGTCGTTCTTGCGCACGGTTCCTGGCCTTACTCTCATGGCTCCTTCCAACGAAAATGAACTGCGCGACATGTTGACTGCCGCGATTGATATGGAAGGCGTGGTGGCTATTCGCTATCCGAGAGGGACCTCGCTGGCCGCTGAACCCGTGCCTTCGGAAGGACCGTTCGACGGCAAGAGCCCGAAAATTCTTGAGAAGGGTTCCGGCATACTCCTTTTGGGCGCCGGCTTCATGACAAATGAACTCAAGAAGACTGCCTCCGTGCTTCGTGAAAACGGATACAACCCGACGCTTGTGGATGCCCGTTTTATCAAGCCGCTGGACCAGGAATGCTACCGTTCGCTGTTTGACAGCCACGATGTTATCGTGACATTGGAAGACAACACACGGGTGGGTGGTTACGGTTCGGCTATAGCGGAACTGTTGTCCGATCTGGGCTATACGGACAAGAAACTGTACCGGTTCGGTCTTCCGGACAGATTCGTTGAACAGGGAGAAATCAAAGCTCTCTACAAGATTCTAGAAATTGACGGGGAATCCGTCGCCAAACAGTTGATGGAAAAATTATGAGTGAAGAAGAAAACAAACCGAAGCGCACCGTAAGGATGACGCTGGACCGTAAATTTGGAGTCAGTGAAGCTCCCGAACGCCGCCCTCGCCGCAACGATGACGAACGCGGTTCCTTTGGCGACAAGCCCTTTAATCGTGGCGACCGTCGTTTCGACCGCGATGATCGCCGCTTTGATCGTGGTGACCGTCGCTTTAACCGTGACGACCGTGGCGACCGCCGCGACGAAAATCGCGAAGACCGTCCGTTCAACCGCGAAGAACGCCGCTTTGGTGACCGTCCGTTCAATCGCGACCGTCGCCCGCACCGCTTTGGCGACAAGCCGTTCAACCGCGGCCGTCGCGATGCCGTGACGAACGCCCCTGTTTATCGCCAGCGCCCCGAACAGAAGGAAGCTGTCGATGAGAACTTGGATGAGGCCGCGCTCGAAGCTCGCGCCGCCCAAATCGAGACCGTTGATGATGCCGCCTCCACACCGCCGTGGTTCAAGCGCCTCATCGCTTGCACCACCGAAAAGGGCCGCGAACGCGAAGGCAAGTTCCTTGGCGAAGGCGTTCACGTTGTCGAAGAACTCGTGAAGCACCACCGCGAAATCGTCATCTCGATTTATGCGGTCGAAGGTTTCGAAAACGAACCGTTGATCGAAGCGATTAACGATGCCGAAATTACGATGCATGTGCTCACCGAAGAACAGATGAAGCGTCTTTCTTCTACGGTGACGACGCAGGGCATCATCGCTTACTGCAACATTGCGAGCAAGAAGCCGGTCTATGAAATGAGCCGCAGCGTACTCACGCTTGTGGATGCCGTGCAGGATCCGGGCAACCTCGGAACGCTCTTCCGCACGAGCCTCGGTTTTGGTTCTAACGGCATGATTCTCGGTCGCGGTACCGTGAGCCCGTTCAACCCGAAGGTTGTCCGCGGTTCCTCGGGCACGTTCCTTCGCGTTCCGTTTGAATTCGATGTAGATCTTGTCGATCAAATTAATTTCCTCCGCAGCAAGGGCTACACCATCATCGCAACGGATTTGCATGCCAAGCAGTCCCTCCGCGAAATCCCGAGCCACAAGCTCCGCAAGATGGCGTTCCTCGTGGGTAACGAAGGTGCCGGCACGAACCCGTACTTCATCGAACTCGCCGACGAAACGGTGAAGATTCCGATGAGCAGCGAACTTGAATCTCTGAACGTGGCTGTCGCCCACGGCATTCTCTCTTACGAAGCCGCCCAGATTCAGGAGGAATTGAAGTAATGACGTGCTTTTACGATCGCCTTGAACAGCGTATTGCGAAGTGCGGTAACCCGGTCTGCATGGGCATGGACCCTGTGCTCAAGCTCATCCCGCTTGAAGGTACTCCCGAAGACCGCATCAAGCGTTTCTATTCCGACATTCTGGAATGCTGCCTCAAGCGTAACGTGCAGCCTGCCGTCGTGAAGCCGAACAGCGCTTATTACGAATGCGTGAGCGTGCAGTCGATGCTTGTTTTGCAGCAGCTCATTGCCGATTACCGAAGCGCAGGCATTCCTGTTATTTTGGATGCAAAGCGCGGTGACATTGGCAAGTCCAGTGCCGCTTACGCAAACGCTGCCTACGATGTCTATCGTGCTGACGCCGTGACCGTCTCCCCGTGGATGGGGGCCGATTCCGTCGGTCCGTTCATTCGCGAAAACAGCGAGAACGGCGCCTACGTGCTCCTCCGCACGAGTAACAAGGGCGCTCACGACTTCCAGGATTTGCAAATCCGCGATGCCGCCCAGGCTTTCTATTCCGTTGCAGACAAGATTGTGGAATGGGACAAGGGGCAGGGTTACCTTGGTGCTGTTGTCGGCGCCACGAATCCGGGCGAGCTTGAAAATATTACGCGTTACTTGGCTCAAGAAACCAAGTACGAAATCCCGTTCCTCATTCCGGGCGTGTCCATTCCGGGCGTACCTGGCGGTCAGGGCGGCGACGCAAAAACTGTTCTCAAGGCTATCGAAAACGGTGGCGGCAAACGCAAGTTCCACGTGCTCAATTCGAGCAGCGGCCTCAACTTTGCCTGGCAGCGTAACGATACACCGGCGAACTACGCGAACGATTGCGTCGATGCACTCGAACGCTTAGCGGATAGCCTCCGCTAAGCGGAGTTATAAGTTCTAAGTTACTAGTTACTAGAAACGTTCTTATTGCAATCTCTAGTAACTATTAACTAGTAACTAGTAACTACTAACTATTAACTAGTAACTAATCATGCGTTTCCTTGCTGCTATCATAACTGCTATTGCCATCATCGCGGTTGCGTTCCATTACGCAAAGCCGTTGCCTGGCACGAATTTCGATGAATCCTTCTTGCCGAAGGCTTCGTCTGTTCGCTATGTAGCTGCAGGTCATGATGCATCTGTGGCAGGGCTTTTCTGGATCAAGGGCCTCACGGAACTGGGCGAAAGCTACCTCACTGGCAAGGAATATGCATATCTCGGTCATGTGGCTGAACTTTCGACGAGTCTTGATTCGCTGTTCTATACGCCGTATTACTTTGTCGGTGGCGTGACTCCGGTCGATGCTCCCGATACTTCGGACTTTTCGGTTTTGCGCCGCGCGTCACGCGTTTATCCTGAGAACTGGCGCCTCTCGCTTTACTTTGCGCTGCGACTTGCCCGTGGCCCGTACCCTAACAGGACGGAAGCGGCAAACGTGATGCGCAAGTATTTCGATAGCCCCGATACGACGATTCCAGACCACATCCGCACGATTTACCGTAGCTTTGAACTCGATTCCATGCAGACAGAAACGGCGCTGGAAACAGTTTTGAACGACGTGATGCAGCCGCGCTTCAAAAAGTTCCGTGCGAGCTTCTATGTTAAGATTCTCAAGCTCCTTGGCTACAAAAGCTTAATCAAGGATTACGACAACGATCAGGAATATCAGAAGGTAAAGTACCTCGTCGATAACATGGCCGATGGCAAAATTCATCCGTCGATAGTTTATCGTGAACTCCTTGCCATGAAGAAGCCTGAAGAGCCCGCACCTGCGGATTCGACTGCAGTTCCGGCAGATTCGACAGCTTCCGCTGATACAACTGCGGCGGTTCCCGTAGATACGACGACATCAAAAATCGCGATTGATGCAAATGCAAAAGTCGCGAATACGAATGAAAAAACCGCAAACGTTGCGGATACTTTAAAAAAGAAGTAATCGATTACTTTATTAAATAAACAAAGCGGACTTTCGTTCGCTTATTTCGTGCAGCGCTTGGCGTTGTTTGGAAGTCCCATCAGCTCGAATGCAGTCTTGCAGCGGTCGAATACTTTCTTTGCTTCGGACGCATTGGTTTTGCTTAAAAATTCACCGCGGTGGTAAAGGATGGTTGCCGTTGTAAATGGCATGTTTGCTTCCACGGATTTTGCTTCTGCTTCGCGGTAAAGCGAATCGGCGTTACCGGACTTTTGCAAATCGGCCAGGCGGGCTTCCGTCCAGAAGTAGATTCCCGTGTCGTCGTCGGTGCTTTTGCCGACCATCTTGAGTGCTTGTGCTGCTTTTTCGCTGTTGCGGCTTCCGGCGTAGGCGATAGCGCATTCCGAATAAAACGCGCCTTGCAGTTGGTCTTCGAGCTTGTCGAGAACGTCTTCATCGAAGCTTTCGCAAAGTTGAATCGCTTCGGAGTATTTTCCGGTGGCGTTTTTCAAAGCCATTTTCGCTTTGACGAGCATACCTCTGGTCGAACGGTCCATGCCTTCGTTTTCAACATAGTTCAGCAATGAATCGGCCATGTCGTAATCGAGGCTCTTCGTGCGGATTTGCCCCATTGCAATGAAAATGCGGGCTTCGGAACGCCTGTCCGCTTCTTTGCGGCTTGCGACAAGGGCGCGTTCCAGTTGCGAGTATCCCTTGGCGAATTTCCCGGCATTTATGGACTTCTGCGCACGAGAAGCGAGCATCCCCGATTCCGAGGCATATACTGCAGATGCGCTAAGCGCCATGCAAAGAGCCATTTTTATAGACTTGCGCATTACCATAGCGTCTCTCCGATAAACGGTACGGAATCGTGCTTTGGAATATTGCTTCTGAAAAGCCACATCTTGGACATGCCGGTCATTAAGTCATCCGCGTTTTGCAAGGTGTTTTCCGTCGTATTTATGAAGTCCTGCAAACCATTTGTGACCGAGCTGAAATTGGTGACGAGATTGTCCATGCGGCCGACCGTCGTGTCCATGGAATTCAGAATATTCGTAACTTGGTTCGGCAAAGTCTTGAATTCGTTGAGCAAATTGCCCATAGTGATTGTCACTTCGTTGCTCCGGTTGAGGAGCGATGGAACTCCGCTGTTCATCGTGTCTAGCAGGACCGAGGTCTTGGAAAGAACGCTTTTGCTGAGTAAGGTGATATCGTTAAATCTGTTGATTTGCCTGTCGATGTTGTCGTAAAGTGCGCGCGAACCGAACAATGCGCCCACCGTCGTTCCGGTGTCCAACGCCATGGCGACAAGTTCGTCGGCAGCATCGACAAGGTGGCTTACGCGGCCTAAAAGTTCGTTCGTAGTTTCGAGGATTGTTTCGATATCCTGGGCCTTGCCTGCCGGGAGAGATTCTCCGTCGCTTAGCACGCGGCCTTTGCCTTTTTTGATGTCAATATTGATAACACGGGCCGAAATCATGTTCTGGTCGCGGATGGCATACACAATAGCGCTATCGGTAATCATCGGCTGGAATTCTTGGCGGATGGAAAACTCCATGAGCACGCCATTGCCATCGGGCTTGATTTGCATGTCTGAAATTTGTCCGACATCGACACCGCTAATCTGTACACGGGTACCCGGTCTAAGGCCTAAGGCTTTTTCAAAGTTACTGTAGAGTTTGTACTCCTGGGATTTGATGACTCCCGTGTCAAAAAGGTAGTGGTAAAGCACCAGCGAAAAAATCATGACGGCAACAGTGCTCATTACGCCGACCAGGAGGCCGGACATTTCCATCCAGTTAATCTGTTTTATCTTTCGAAAAGCCATTGTTTGCGAAAAAATATAAATAGATTATATTATCAAATTGTAATAAAAAGAAAATTTATGAGGAAATATGGAATTTTTTGATTTTTTAAATACTGCCGTGACTCCGTATCATACGGTGGATTGTCTTAAATCCCAGTTTGAAGCAAACTCTTTTACAAATTTTGAAATTGGGATGGGACTAGAAGCCGGCAGAGCGTATTTTGCTTGTCGCGGGGCATCGATTATTGCGTTCCGCACTCCCAAACAGTGGAATGGTTCGTCGCGGTTTCGGATTGCGCTTGCGCATACGGATTTCCCGGCGCTTAAGGTTTCCCCGAATCCAGATGGAATGAATGCGGGTGTCTGTACGCTCCACACGGAGGTTTATGGTTCGCCGCTTTATACGAGCTGGCTCGACCGCGACCTTGGCTATGCGGGGATGCTTGCGTATGTGGATGCGGCGGATTCTGCGACGCTCAAGACAAAACTGTTCCGTGGCGCGAAACTTTTCAGGATTCCGCAGTTGGCAGTTCACTTGAACAGGAACGTGAACCAGGACGGACTCAAGGTGAATCCGCAGGTGGATTTCAACGCTTTGTGGTGTGGTGCCGCACAGGACGGAAATAAGAATTTATTTGTAACTGCGCTTGAAAAGGAACTCCCCGAAGGGGCGCGTCTGGTGGATTTCGATGTACAGCTGTTCGACGCCCAACTGGCCAATGGCGGCGGGCTTGACGACGAGTGGATTTATTCCGGAAGGCTCGACAACTTGAGCAGTTGCCATGCGATTGCAGAGGCTATTGTGAGCGCCGAGTCCGCTAAAAACGATTGCTTTGTCGCCTGCTTCTTCAACAACGAAGAAATCGGTTCCACGACCCGCGAAGGTGCCGCCGGCAATTTCCTCAAGTCCATCCTCTCGTCTATCATCAAGGTTGGTGAGCCTGTCGAACCACTCTCCTCTATATTAGCTGATTCCCTTGCGTTATCAATTGACATGGCTCATGCAGCCCACCCGAACCACATGGAAAAACATGAACCGAATCATGCGCCGCTATTGGGTAAAGGCATTGTGCTGAAGACAAATTCTCAAAAGCGTTATGCGAGCGATTTGATGAGTTCCGCCAAACTCCGCTTGCTTTGCGAACAGGCGGGTATCCCGCTCCAGGTGTTCATTATGCGTAACGACATGCCTTGTGGAAGTACTGTTGGTCCGACGGTATCGGCAACCCTCGGGATCCCGACGGTCGATATCGGCGAACCCATGCTCAGCATGCACAGCATCCGCGAGATGATGGCCTCAAGCGACCATGCCGATATGATAAAATTATTGAAAACGTTTTATCGGTAGGGATTAGGAACGTCATCCTGATTGCGAAGCAAGAAGGATCCAGTTATGTTTTAGCCTGGATGTTTCGCTTCGCTCAACATGACGTTTTCATTTTTAACTTTTAATTTTTCATTCCTAATCACTAATCACTAACCACTGTTTACTCTCTCTCGTCACTCGTCACTCGTCTCTCGTCTATATATCCCCGCCAACGGTTGATTCACGATGACGCTTATTGGGGAATACTTGATGATAAAGTAAATAACCGCAATGAGCGCAACCGAAAACGATGTCATCGCGCTGTTGAAAAGAATGTATTGCGGGTCGCTTACCGGAAGATTGTAAACGTTTGCCCACCATTCAGGACAAAGTTTGGACCGGAATAGCGGGAACGCCAGAATTTGATGGAATGCCAAAAGAGCGAGGTTCATTTCGACAGGTTTTGCAAAAACTGGGTTTGTAATCCCGCGGCAGATGAGGATAAAGCCGATTGAACCCATGACGGCGTTGGGCAGTATAAGGTAATACGGCATGAAGTAGCGAGAGAACATTTCCAAATGGCGATGCTCAATCTCGTAATGGTATTGACTGATAAAATAAGTGCCAGTCATCAAGGCAAGTCCAATAAGGAGAGCGCGGATGCGTTTCTTTGTGACAAAGTTGTACAGTCCAGAAAGCTTTTGATGGTGAAATGCAAATCCTACATAGGTAAAGATTGTCCCGAAAAACGCCGCATCAAAATTCCAAACTAATGCGACATTGTGGAACTGATTGAATAGAATGCCTATTCCCAAGAGCAAAAGCGACAATATACCCATGAGCCATAGTCTGCCTTTGGCTAAACGGTGGAATCCAAAGAGAATGATGTCGGTAAAGAATAGTGCCGGCAAGAACCAGATAGCGAACAACCTCATTTGGTTGATGACGTTTGCTATCCCTATGATGATGAAATGGTCGGGAATTGGATTGTTGAGTAGCCATTTGACAAATAAATCGAGTAAAACGCAAATGATACCTAGCCCGAACATCGGAACAATGTAGCGCTGGAGCTTTTTGACAAGAAAGTCGCCAAACTTTTGGCCCTCGATTTTTAGCGTCATCCCGTTCAGAACAAAGAATACAGGCAGGTGAAATGCAAATACAAAGGCTACAAAATTGCTTTCCTTGACGCTATGCGTGAACACGACTAAAATCATGGCAAGGAACTTGGCGACGTCAATATATTCGATTCTTTTCGGTTTCATACTGGATTTTTAAGATTTTTCTCAAAAATAAAAATTTTTTGATGCTTGGAATTTACAAAATAACGGCTATAAAATACGTTGCGTGTTATATGCAACAAGTAGAACAAAATTAACGTTATTTCTGGCTGCAAAGAAGATTTTTTACGTAGAAAATTGTTATTATTTCACCCATGCAAAATGAAAGTTTCGTTAGACGGCTTTGGAGAAGGATGCCCCGCAATTCCCTGATGGGCCAGTTTGTGCGCTATCTTGTGACAGGTGGGCTTGCCTTTGTTGTGGATTTTGGGCTTTTTGCACTTTGTCTTTACAAGTTTGAATGGCATTACTTGCTAGCAAATTTGGCTGGGCTTGTTGCTGGGCTTGTGCTCAATTACATCATGAGCATTGTTTGGGTATTTTCGGAATGCAAACGCGTTCTCGAGAACAGAAAGACGGCGGAGTTCGGCATTTTTGCCGTGGTCGGGTTGGCGGGCGTCGGCATCAACCAACTGCTCATGTATTTGATGGTGGGGCAATTCGGGTGGAACGAGATGGCTTCCAAAATTGTGGCGGCTGTCTTGGTGCTGATGTGGAATTTTGGTGCCCGAAAGATGATGCTTTTCCGGGAACGGAAAACGGCTTGATTTTAGAATATAAATATTATAGGAAGGATTGAATGACTACTGAAAAAGAATTTAAGAAAATTGCTGTAATTGCTGGTGCAGGCCCTGCGGGTTTAACCGCGGCGTTGGAACTTTTGCGAACGACAGATGTTAAACCTGTGATTTTTGAAGCAGAAGACGTCATTGGCGGTATCTCGCGTACGGCGCGCTACAACGGCAACCGCATGGATATTGGCGGTCACCGCTTTTTTAGCAAGAGCGATACGGTAATGGATTGGTGGCAGGGGATTTTGCCGCTCCAGGGTGTTGCAAGTAAGGATGACATCGCGATTGGCCGCACGGTTCCGCTGGCGGACGGCGGCCCCGATCCGGAGAAGACGGACTACGTGATGCTTTGCCGCAGTCGCCTTTCGCGAATTCTCTTTTTGCGCAAGTTGTTCAATTACCCCATCAGCTTGAACGGTGACACGATTCGCAACCTTGGACTTTGGCGCATGATGAAAATTGGCCTTAGCTATATCAAGGTGCAGTTGATGCCTGCCCGCAAAGAAAATAGTCTCGAAGATTTTATGATTAACCGCTTCGGCGTGGAACTCTACCGCACGTTCTTCCGCGATTACACCGAAAAGGTGTGGGGCGTACCGTGCAGCAAGATTAGCCCCGACTGGGGCGGCCAGCGCATCAAGGGCCTCTCGATTACGAAAACCGTGGTGCATGCTGTCAAGCAGATTTTTGCCGGCAAGAAGAATGCGGAAGGTGCTGCTGACGGCGCCAACGGAGCAGACATCCGCCAGAAGGACACGGAAACTAGCCTTATCGGACAGTTCCTTTACCCGAAATTCGGTCCGGGACAGCTTTGGGAAACGGTTGCCGAGAAGGTGCAGGAAATGGGCGGCAAGATTGTTATGAACGCCCGCGTGGTTGGCGTGAATCGCGACGGAACTGGTAAATGTGTCGAAAGTGTCGTCGTGGATTACGGACGCTATACGGAAACGGTCCCGTGCGATTACTTCCTCTCGACGATGCCGGTGAAAGAACTCGTCGCCGCAATGGATAACGAAAAGAATCCCGTGCCCTCCGAAGTGCGCCGCGTCTCTGACGGTCTCGTCTATCGCGACTTCATTACCGTGGGCCTCCTTTTGGACAAACTTGAAATCAAGAATCCGGCAAAGCCGGGTACACCCGAAAGCAAGCTCAAGTTCGTTGCCGACAACTGGATTTACGTGCAGGAATCCGACGTGAAACTTGGCCGTATTCAGATATTCAACAACTGGAGCCCGTATCTTGTCGCCGACCCTGAAAAAGTGTGGATAGGCCTTGAATACTTTGCCACCGAAGGCGATGATATGTGGAACATGCCCGATGCGGACTTCATCAAGTTCGCGATTGCGGAACTCGACAAGATTGACGTGGCAAGGCCCGAGTCTGTTCGCGATTCCGTGGTGTTCCACATCAAGAAGGCCTACCCTGCCTACTTCGGTACTTATGGTGAGTTCGACAAAGTCCGTGAATATGTGGACCCGATTGATAATTTGTTCCTAATGGGCCGCAATGGCATGCACAAGTATAACAACATGGACCACAGCATGCTCGCCGCCATGGAAGTTGTCAAGTGCATCCGCGAAGGTTGCAGCGACAAGACTGCGCTTTGGAGCGTGAACAGCGAAGAGGAATACCACGAAGGTAAAAAGTAATGCGAAGTTTCGTTAAGCGGGAACTACCCTTGATTCTAGGGATGGCTCTTTTTGTCGTCCTCTCGTATGTGTTTAATCCAGAAATAAAGAATGTCGTGCTGCACCGGCAAGGGACCGATTCTGCAACGGTTATGCCGGTAAGCGTTCCGATGGAAGATGGAGAAAACTTTACTGTTGAAATGGATGTTTCCGCTGGCTTTGCAAGCAATTTTTACTTGAATATCCATCCTGATGATTGCGTTACAGATTTTGTTGTTAATGATGTGAAGTTGCCGTTTGAGCGCTATCCTGGTTATTGTGACTGGAATCGGGGCTTTATCCTAAACAAAGCTGAAATCGTAAAGAATCTAGGCAAGGATGTTTCTGATTTGCACATTAAGATCTCGCTGCAGAATAGCGGGGGCCCCGGCGGCCTCACTGCTGTCATTAACGGCGGTGGATTTTGGTTAGGCTTTTTCTCGGTGATGTTTTTCTTGCTGCTTGGCGCGCTCATCTTTTTGATTGGAGCCCGTCTTAAGCTAAGACGCAGCTTGCTTCTCGTTTTCTTTATCGGGCTTGTTTTGCGCGTAGGCTACACCAGTGAAACGTCCTATGGCCAACGTGGGCACGACGTAGGTGGCCATGAGCATTACATGAAGATTGTTGCGGAAGAAAATCGCATTCCCTCATCGGATGATTGCTGGACTTGCTACCATCCGCCTGTTTATTTTGTCATGAGTGCAGGCGTGTGGAAATTGTCTAATCTTATGAAATGCTCGCCGCAGAATGCCGTCAAGTGGTTTGATTTCCTCATTTCGCTTGTTGCGCTCGGCTTTGGACTTGCTTGCCTCAAAAACGTGTTGAGTGGAACACCGCTCTTTGCAGCAGAGCTTTTGTGGAGTGTCTGGCCGAGTTTTATTTTGGCTTCGCCACGGCTCGGGAACGACATCCTCTTTTACGCGATGCATGCGGTCGCGTTGTGGGGTTGCCTCAAGTACGTCCGCACAAGCTACGGAAAGTATTTCATTGTTGCGGTTGTGGCGTCGTTTATCGCCTATTGGACAAAATCGACGGCGGTCATCACCTTTGGTGTTCTCGGGCTTACAGCTTTACTCATGCTTTTCAAGAATCCACGTGCCTGGAGCCGCTCAGAACGCGTTGGCGTAGGGCTCTTTTTGGCCGCCTCTATTACGGTGGCGTGCGTTGCCTTGACGCATGATGTCGTTGGAAACGCAGGTGGTAACGACAACACCGTACTTGTCCGCAATGATCCGGGGAATTTCCTCTTCTTCGATTTCAAGACGTTCTTGACGCAACCTTATACAGACCCGTGGCACGATGAACTCGGTCGCCAGTTCTTCTGGAATTACCTCGCGAAGACTTCGCTGTTCGGTGAATTTAAGTTGTTGACAACGCCCAAGGGACTTTGGCTTGCCTCCATTATAAGCGCCTGCTTTGTGGCCTTACTCGGTTTTGGACTTCGCGGATTATGGAAATCCCGTTGGGACAAAGTTCAAGTGGTGTTGGCTGTACAAGCGTTCCTTTTCTTTGCGGCGATGATTACGCTCCGCTTGAAATACCCGTTCTCCTGCAGCAACGATTTCCGCTACATTGTGCCCGTCCTTTTGAGTTGCCTGCCCTGGGCGGCCTTGGGTTTTTGCGGAGATGGGTCATCGAGAATACTTAAAGTTTGCGGCTGGGGCACAGTTGTGCTGTTTGCTGCTTGCAGTTCCATTTTATTGTTGAGTTTATAATATGTTCATGTATAAGTTCCGAAACAACTTGAAACTATTTATACTTTGGGGCACGATTTGCTTGCTCGCCAATGTTATTTGTACTGCAAGTACTCCTTACGATGGAGATCAGAGTTTTTGGGTGGGCTGGGTCCGACAGCTGATGGACGGTGGTTTTGGTGGATTCAATGGGAACTACCCGCCGCTCTATGTCTTTTGGCTTTGGGTCGTTGCACAAATCCATGCTCTTTTGAATTTTACGGTCGATAAAACTTTTTTCTTGAAGTTTATTTGTCTTTGGCCGGTGTTTTTCTCGCACTTGTTCCTTGTCGATTGGCTTTGCCGTATTACGGAAAAATTCAATTATCCGCAATGGAAAAAACATCTGTTGCTCGCTTTTGTCGCCTTGAATCCGGCCTTGTTGATGAATGGCCCTGTATGGGGACAGGTGGATTTATTTCCGGTTGTGCTTGCTGTTCTTGCAATTTATTGCATTAGTCGTCCGCGTTATATATTTCTCGCTTCGATGTTGTACTTGCTCTCGCTACTGGCGAAGTTCCAGATGATTGCGTTCTTGCCTATCTTTGGCGGCCTCTTTATCCGCCACTGGAGAACGTCTTGGAAGGGGCTTCCGCTTGCAATTGTTGGTGCCGTGATTGTTTTGCTCCCGTTCGCCATTGGCGGAAACCTCTTGCCCATGCTTACGAGAGCGTATGTGCAGACGACAAGTCAGTATCCGTATGCGACTATGAATGCTGCTAATTTGTGGATTCTGCTTGTGGGAAACGCGGCTCCGGACAATGTCCCGATTTGGGGTGTGAGTGCCGATGGCATAGGCGCGTTGCTGAAGCCGTCGAATCTTGGAAGAATCCTTTTTGTCCTGGTTTCTGTATTTGTCCTGGTGAAATCTATTCTTTGCAAGAACATTCGGACTGCGTTTGCGCTTTGTTCATTGAACGGTCTTGCTTTTTTCATGTTGTTACCGGGAATGCATGAACGTTATTTGCTGTATGCTGTGCCCATGGCGATTTGTTGGTTCGTGTGGGATATGCGTCGTGGCGGAATCCCTTGCCTTTTGATTACGCTTGTCGCTTCGTTGAATGTAAACTTGATCAATCCGTTCCGGGGTAACGATGTGTGGAACACGTTATCGGTGGCGGGATGCATTGCTTTAATCATATTGCTTTGTACCGTTGCTATGCCGAACGTAATAAATAAGGTTGTATGTGAAATAAAAAAGGTTCCGTTCCCGTCGTGGACGCCGTATGCGCTGCTGTCTTTAATCCTTTTGGTGGAAGGCGGTTATATCGCTTACCGTAATAGGCCGGTTGTTGCTCCGAAAGGTGAAAACATCGTCCTTCTGGAAAATTTGAGCATACGCCAGTCAGAACAGGGCTACGGAACGCCGAAGATAAACCGGTCTGTAGATTCGCACATGCTGATTGTAGGGAAACGGGTCTATAAAAATGGTTTGGGAACGCATGCCCCGTCGAAATTTGTTTATGAACTTCCGAATAATGCGGACACGCTGTTTATTGGCGCCGGAATTGATGACGAATGTTATGACCAAGGTAGTGCCATATTTATTATAAGGGTTGACGGTAAAGAAGTTTGGCGCAGTCCATTAGTGCGCGGCGTAGATTCAGCCTTCTTTACTCAGGTTCCGTTACAAGGTGCGACATTGCTGGAACTTGAAACGGATCCGGACGGTCCCAATAACTGTGACCATACCGACTGGCTGAATGGTTATATCAAATTAAAGTAAATGAATTCGCACAATTTAATAATGGAAAAAATCAATTATGAAATACATCAAGACACCTGAATTTATTGCTGTTGCTTGTTTTATCCTCTTCTTTGTTTTGGGGATTATAAGCAAAATTTCCATTGAGAATGTAAGCTTTGTGCAGAACGGAACTTCTGAAAAAGTTTCCATTCCGCTTCTTAGGGATATCGAAGTCAATAATCCGTTCAATATGGAATTTGACGTGGTTAGTCCGTTCAATTTCTCTTATGATTTGATGATAGTTCCCGACGATTGTGCGGATCGTATCAAAATAGGTGAGCATGCGATGGATCTTTCGGATGTCCGTGGCCATTGCGACTATTCAAAGGGATTTACGCTAGGTGATAGTGTGCTTGCTCCTTATCGTCAAGGAGAAAAAACGCATTATTCGGTGACGTTGCATAATGGTGGCGGTCCCGGTGGATTTATGGCCTTTATAAAGATGAATTCTCTTGCTGGTCGTGTAATCCATGTTCTTGCTTTAATCTCGCTTGCGCTGTTCTTTGCTTTTGTCGCTCGACGTTTGCGGATGGGCAAAACCTTGATAGTCCTTCTCTTTTTGGGGATACTTTTCCGTTCGTTTTTCTACTTAGCCATTCCGTATAAAACGTTTTCGATGGATGTGGAAGGGCATATTGAATATATTCAATACGTTATAAACAACCATTCCATTCCGGGTAATGATGAATGCTGGTCGTGCTACCATCCGCCTGTGTATTACATTGCTGCAGCGCCATCTTATGTTTTGGGTGAATACCTTGGGATGCAGGGAACCACGGGGCTTCAGGCCTTTAGCTTGTTACTTTCGGTACTGACAACATTCTTTGGCCTCCTGTTCCTGAAAAAGATTCTGGAACGAGGTCCTGCTTTAGTTTTGTCTTCGGCACTTTGGGTCTTTTGGCCGTTGATGATTCTAGTTGCGCCCCGCATCGGGAATGACCAACTGTTTTTCTTTTTGCATGTTTTGTGCGTGTGGGCAGGAATCTGCTATGTCAAGGATTGCCGTGGAAAGTATTTGATAATGTCCGTCATTGCCGCTGCTCTTGCGATGTGGACTAAATCGACGGGGATTGTATCTCTTGGAATGGTTTTCGTGTTTGCGGTAAGTGGATTCTTCGCAAATCGTCGTTGGCAATCGCTGTCGAAGTCCGAAATTATTTCGTGGATTTTGTTTGTTGCCGCTGCTATTCATTTTGCTGTTCGTAAGTTATTGGGCGATGAACTTGTCGGAAATGCCAATGCCTTGAATTCGGGAATGAGAGTCCCGAATGAGACCGCCAACTATCTGTATTTTGATTTGCAGAATTTCTTGACGCAACCGTTTACAAGCGGTTGGAACAGCTCCATGGGGCGTGACTATTTCTGGAACTTTATGCTTAAAAGTTCGATGTTTGGCGAGTGGACAATGCTTTCGACTCCGGCGGGCCGCTTCTGGGCTACAATGATGAGTGTTTTCTTGCTTGGGCTTATCGTATATGCGATTCGCGGTTTTTGGAGAACGCGACTTAATCTATCCCATTGGATACTTTTGTTGCAGGGAGTTGCTTTTATTTCTTCGCTGATGGCTCTGCGAATCAAGTATCCGTTTGGGTGCAGCAATGATTTCAGATACATTCTGCCGGTTCTTTTAAGTTTCTGTCCGTTTGTTGCGATAGGTGTTACGTTGAAAGGTTCTTCTGTAAAATGGAAGGTCGTGGGCTATTCTCTAGTCTTTGCGTTTATTGTGAGCAGCAGCGTTTTATACATAATGCTGATGTAGAAAACATTTTTATGTTTTGATGCTTGTCATGCCCGCCACTGTGCGGGCATCTTCTATATAAATGATTTTTTGTTGACGCCCCCAATAAAATAGTGCTGAAAAAGAACTTTAAAATCTTGCATAATGTTGTAAAAAAAAAACATTACAAATTCAAATTTTATTGACAAAATAAAATAATAACATAGTTTAATAGTAAGAGGGATTTTGTGAAATTATTTCGATTACTATTTTTTCTACTGATATTGACAGTGAATTTTCTTTGGGCGTCGTCGCTCCCTGTTCAGCTGTTGAGTGAACGGCATCGTACCGAATGGAATTGGGTGGAGTACCGCCTGAAGCTGAAAAATATTTCCAATAAGCCCCTCAAGAATCCCGTCATCCGTTACTTTGCCGAAAACCCAAGAATTCAGTATTGCAGGGCAAACCCGAATGATGCTGGCTGCTCTGGTATGCCATATGGCAATTATCAAGTTGATTCTACACTTAGGGCGGAAATAGATTATTGGTCTAAGGTTGATTCTGTGAGGCCGAAGTATTATTACGATGCGGAACATTCCATGATTTCGCTTCAGTTTTATGGGGATATTCCTGCATATTCGAAATCAGTCGTTCATTTTCGGATAATGAGGCGTAATTACCCTGCTTGGAACTGCACCTATGATTATTCGTTCCAAACGCATGCGAATGTTCAGGAAGAACATTACAAAATGGCTGTTTATGATGGCAATGGGAATATCTTATGGGGTAATGACCCCGTGGCACTCAAACAGGATTCGGTACATGTTTATTGGCACGACCGTTCTTCGGTTTCCGTGATTCGCCCGTATGAAGCGAAGGATTCGTCAAAGACGCTCAAGGGTCGTTTTTGGCTGCTCAAGGATAAAGCTTTGACGACCAAAGAAGAACGGAAATTGGACAGTGCGGGAGTGAACCGCCTTGAAGCAACGCGTTATCAGGATAAAGGGTTGTATTTGTTCAAAACCGTCAGGCCGATCAAAAAGAAAAATTTAAACTCGGCGGTCTATGGCTTTTATAACGCTTTTGCTGCTGACGATACGACTCGTCTCTCATTGGAACTTTCTATGAATGATATTTACGAGGAAAAAGAAACCTGCGATGCGAATGGTTCTTGCACAACTGTTGTCACAGAACGCCCCGTTATTGATATGATGGTGGAATGTTGGCCCGATTTGGCAATGAATGCGTGCAAAAATGTTGTTGTGGGTTGCAGCGGCGATAGCGCTTATATTGACCGCAGGATTATTTTGGCGAAAGTTCATAAGGATTCTGTGCGGTGTTTGGAAAAACATAAGGATGTGAGATATGTGCATGTAAATCGACAGGGGGTGCCGCTTAATGACAAAGGCCGTGATGCCATAAATTTGACGGAACTGCAAAATGATTCTATATGGCAACAGGCTTTACAAGCTGTGGGAGTGACTCCAGATTGGCTTGCAAATGCTGATTATACTGGGGATGGCATTACGGTTGGTGTTTATGATAGAGGTATAGATTTTACTCATGACGGATTTAATGAAGTAGATTCCACTGGTAGAAATTTGCCAAGAAAGGCTGATGGTTATGACGATGAGAGAACTGTTGGCAATATTGATACAACAAAGAGAATAACGGTAGAGCATGGAACTCATGTAGCCGGGATTATTGGCGGTAACGGTCGATTGTCTGAGACTGTTGTAAATTCCGCTCCCTATCAATATAGGGGAGTTGCTCCTAAAGTAAAGTTTTATTCTGATTCGATGTGGCTAGGCAATCAAAGAGGTGATGTTGTAAATCATTCGCATTATGTACCTGAAGTGATTTGTAACTTGCCTTTGAAAAATGTCTTTGGTGAAATTGAGCGTACGGATGTGTTGCTGACGTTTTATGGAAGTATGTATCGCAATCTAGACAGGGATATTTTTACGGATTGGAAAGATTATTCTAAACGGGGGGACAATCGTTCTAAGACGGTTGTTTCAACTGCGGGAAATAATGGCAAAAGGATTGAACAATCTTTGGGTGTAGGTTATCATAGCATCTTGAATGAATCTAAAAATGCCATAATCGTGGGTAATTTTAACCCAGAGACAATGAAGTTGTATGAAACTTCTAGTTTGGGGCCGACTTGGGATGGTCGTATAAAGCCGGACATCATGGCTCCGGGTACAAATATAATGTCAAGTGTTCCGTATGGATTGATGGGTAAATATTATGGTATAAAAAGTGGAACTTCTATGGCTGCTCCTTTTGTTTCTGGGGTTGCTGCTTTAATGTATCAAAAGTTCCAGAAAAGTACGGGATTGCCTTTGGATTCCTTTTCGATGCGCAATTCTACCACAAAAGCGTTGATGATTCATTCTGCAATTGATATGCAGTTTGCTCAGGGATGTGATCCAAATGTTGATGCTTCAAATGCTGATATAGAGAATATCGAGAATCCTCGAAATGGACTGATTATTCTGTCCAAATGTACTCCATATACTCAAGGTCCAGATTTTGCGACGGGTTGGGGACGTTTGAATGCCAAAGGAGCTTTGGATTTGATGGATGGGTACGATACAGGGTCAAAAAAATTCGAAAAATTCCGAGAGTTCTATTTGTCGGAAGACGGTAGGAATGAAGAAAATTATGAGAGTGAAAAGCGTTGGTCGATATTTGTTCCGAAATTACAAAAAAAAATTAAGGGCGACTCTTGTATGGGACGATGCTCCTGGAATGGTTTTTGATGAAGCTGATTACATGACCCGGAAACTTGTGAATGACTTGGATTTGTATTTGGTGTCGCCCAAAGGGCAAATCTACTACCCCTGGAGATTGGATTCATTGCCGACACAGAATGTCAATTCTAATGGTGTTGATGTTAATAGCAATAAATTGAGGGACCGTACTTCGGGCTTTGAAAAGATTACTAAAAATGATGCAGAAAAATCTGCGTATCGTGATTGTAAAGGTGTGTTATCGACGGATATAGTGGATAGCGAATGTTTTGACAGAATTAATAACGTGGAAGTTGTAGATGTAGATAATCCAGAAATGGGAGTATGGCAAGTTGTTGCAAGGGGCGTTGATGTAAAATCAGGCAACAGTCCTTGCGGAAAAGCCCAGCTTGCATCTATCGTGAGCGATTTTGAATTGGTTGAAAATTTGTATAGAGAAGAGAGCCCCCATCCTTATCCTGCAAATGCAAAGATTACGGGAATTATTGATGCCGGTGATGATGGCTGTTTGGAGCATTATGTGACCTTTAGTGCAGAAACATCTCTTGGGGCGGGCGACATCATCTATCTTTATGATGAAAGGAATCGTTTAATAGGTACTTATGTGGGAAATTCTTTGGCAAACCAGCGAATTCTTGTCCATACAAGGTTTTTAAAGATTATATTAGATAGTGATAATGACAATAGCCAAGGCTATGGTTACTCCGTAAGCAAAATCGAACATATTCCTTATGGGGTGCTACAGGTTTTATTTCCGCCATACAAGAAAGGAGAATGAAAAATGAACCGTTTCCATAGTATTCTGTTTATGGTGATTTTAGCTTTTGCGAGTGCTGCATTGGCTGCTGGGAAAAATTCATCTGCTGGTGCAAGGGTGGATAATGGGTATTTTGATATAGCGAAAGTGGATGGCGAAGGAAAATATGCGATTGGAGGCTGCGATTCTACAAGTGGAATTTGCTTGCATGTGGATCATGGTTGGATTGGACAATGTTATGATTCTGGCGAATATGTGGGTCTTGCCATTGGGAAAAAATTGGATAGTGGGAAAAAAGAAAATATATGGGTTCTGACTGACCATACCAATATGGATTCGTTGCAATCAGAGCTTAAAAAGGGGAATTCGCTCACGTTGGAAAAGTTTACAAAATTGGAATTTGATTCGGCTCATGTGCAATATTATTTACGTTCTACTCCGGAGCATCGTAAGGATATAGTAGTAAAGAAAGATTCTCTATCCCTATATTCTGAAATACCGCTTGAAGAGTATTTTAATGCAGATGATTACCTTTTGTATCAAAAGGATGATTCGTTGGCGGTTCTCTGTGGATTTATCAGTAGTACTTGTGATTTGGGTATTGTCTGCTTCTACCAAGATGATGGCTCTTTTGTTTTTGATTCGCTTCCTAATACTGAATTGGCTGGTGTACCGGGGCAAGGGTGCATTCTTAATGGGGGATGTTCTTCTATGTTGCCGATAAATCGAAAGCTGAATGAAAAAAATGCTTTGAATGAAACTTTGTTCAGGATAAATGGTGTAGCAACTATAAATAAATCTTCGAATATAGTCATTCGCAAAAATAAACAACCAAAGCTCCAGCTCAAAGGAAAACGGTAACGTGAAAAAATTGTGTTTTGCAATACTTGCGATTCCTGTGATTTGTTTTGCTTGGCCTCCTGAACAGCCTACGGAAAAATGTAACCCTAATCCTAATCCCGATCCTAATAATTTGCTTGGCTTTCAGCCAGGTGAAAATTTCGATAAAAGCCTTCGTGACGGCACGTGTTACGATTATGGGTACGTTTGTAAGGTGACTATGGATCCTGCTGGAGGTGTGCATTTTTCTCTTGGAAAAGATCAGGATTGCCAAGACATAAAATACACTTTTTTTAAAACGTATCAACGAAATCGTGAAGGCTATTTGTTTGGATCTCCCTCGTACTTTTTAAGACCTTATCTGCAAGAAGGGGTGGCTGGTGATTATGAAGTAAGTGCTTTGGCGGTTGCGGTGAATACGGCTTTCATAATCAATGCTTCTAAGAAAAAATATAGGGTTAAGGTCACTTATCACCAATTAGAAGGCGAAAAGGACGAAAAAAGCATAAGATTGCTGGAAATAGGCAGTGATCATAGTGTTTCTTCGTTACCGTAAGCGGAAGAGGAACCTTCGAATTTATAATCAAAAAACAATCAAAGTTCAATTCAAAGGAATTTATCAAAATGGGAAAAATCTTTTTCACAATTCTCTCCGTCGCAGTTATATCCTTTGCTGTAGAACTGTGCAATAGCGGAGCATTCGAAATTCAAGCACCTGTTGGTTCTTGTACTAATGAAGGCTATGTTTGCAATGTCTCTACAGACCAAAATGGAGGGGTCATGTTTAAACTTGGGAGAGATTCAAATTGCGTTGAAATTGACACGACTAAGTTTACAACATATCCTATAAAGAGTACAACGGAATTGGATACAGATTCTGCGAAAAAAGAACTAAGGCTTTATATGATGGAGGATGCTCAAGAACATGTTGGTGCCTTGGCTGTATCCACAAATACAGCTTTTATCATAAATGCCCTTAATGAAAAATTTAAGGTTTGTGTTAATTATCATAGAGCTGTAGCAACGCAAACAATCAATGACTATAACTTTTTTAGTATTCGGTTGCAATCTATACAGAAATGTAATTAGTTTTTTTATGTAGGGCCTATTCGCTATATCGTTGCCCCTCGGATTCCGAGGGCTTTTTTAACAACCGGTGCTAATGGTGCCGATGAAAGGCTTCGTCAAACACTGTCACCCCGGCCATAGCGTCGGGGCCGGCTTACACGGTTCTAATTGTAGATGCGGTTCCTGTTGCGTTATTTTCTCTTGTTCTTAATAAGTACTTATACAGGAAAACCTTTAGCAAATCAAAGAATTGTTTTCCATACGCGTTTTTTAAAGATTATATTAGATAGTGATAATGACAATAGCCAAGGTTATGGGGATTCCATAAGCAAAATCGAACATATTCCTTATGGGGTGTTGCAGGTTATGTTTCCACCATACAAGAAAGGAGATTGACATGAAAAAATGTTTAATAGCGTTGCTTTTCCTTTTTAGTACGGTTGTACTTGCAAAAACATGGGAAGCAAACCTACGGAGTTGTGATGGACATTGGGGCTTTTGGTTTCCGAATCATAATTGGACGGATAAGGGCGAGCCGTGGATTAAACCGTTTCAAGAAGGAAAAACGCTAGAAGATTATAATGAAACGGGATTTTCCTTTAATAGTGAAGATCCACCAGGAAATAATTGTGATCTTACTGTTGAAAGGCCTTTTGGAATGGTATGGAAGTCGATTTCATTGGATAAGGTAGATTCTGTTTTTTTATTCGAAGTGAATTGTAAATGGGATTCTACGTATGTTTGTGATAAGGAATTGTCTTTAGAGAATTTATTGATTGAGGATTTTTATTTATTAAAAATAAATGACGATGAATTTAATTTGAATTATCGCATTTTCTACGACATATATCATTCTTGTAGTTATTTAACGGGATTGTATTTTATTTATAAAAAATATAGTGAAAAATTTGAATACAATGCACTATGTAATATGATGATGTATAAAACGGGATGCGGCTACTATTCTTATGCGATTCAATGCGAATTCCAAGATGATGGTTCGTTGAATTTTAATAAGATTCCTGATGCTAAAATGGTTCCCGAAAATTTCTGTTCAACGCAATTAATTTCATTAAATCGTAGGAAGGGTTTTAAACAAAAAAAAGACTTCGCAAATTTTTCGATCTACAAAGTCAACGGTACACCTGATACAAAAGGGTCTTCAAACATTATTGTAAAAAACAAGCAGTCCAAGCTTCAACTCAAAGGAAAACATTAATATGAAAAAACGGATTGTTGCAATCTATCCAGAAGTGTAACTGATTTTAGAATGTTGAAGTAGTTTTTTAAATATGAATTGGCTTTTTGCGTTTGCAGAAGCCCCATCTTCGCCCAATACTTTGCTTTTTCACCTGTTCTTTTTGTATATTCTAGCCGTAGAAAATAGATAGTGAAATGCTATTGACCAATGGCCAACGACCATTGGCTAACAACTGTTGACTAATGGCTATTATATGAAGGCGTAAAATGAAGCGAATTCTAAGTTTTATGGTGCGATATTTGCCACGATTGCTGTTGGCTGCTGCATTGGTTGTGATGCTTCTTTTGTGTTATTTATTTTCGTTCTTGGGGCGCCCCATTAACGATGGCAACAAGATGTATGCCAATGGCGATTACAAAGGGGCTTTAGAAACGTACATGAAGGTGCGTGAATCAGAGCCCGCAAACCCGCTATTGTTCTACAATATCGGAACGGACCAGTACAGGCTCGGCAATCTCGAAGAGGCCAAGAAGGAACTCGAAAGTGCCATGCGCATGCCCGACAAGAAAATGGCGTCCAGGGCGGCGTATAACTTGGGCGATACGTATTTTCGCATTGGCGAGAAGGCTCCCGAAGGTCAGGGCAGCGAACGCATTGCCGCATGGCGTGAGTCCATCGCTTACCTGAAAAAGGCGATTGACTTGGACAACGATTTTGAGAACGCGAAGAAGAATGTCGAAATCGTCCAGCGTAAACTCAAGGAAGAACTCGACAAGCAGAAAGAGAACAAGGACCAGAATCAGGACAACAACCAGAAACAACCTCCGCTGAGTGACAATGCGAAACAGGTCTTGGCGCGAGCTCTACAGCTTTGCAAGGACGGTAAGTATGCCGAAGCGAAGTCGATGCTCGAAAACTTGATTGCCGAAGACGAAACTGCTGGCCAGTTGAGCGGCCATGTGCAGCGTATCGACGACGTCATCGAAATCAAGGCGGGTCGCAAGCCCAAGACGAAGATTGACGCGAGCAATACCGATAACGACTTGGAGGTGATCTGATGTTTAGTAAACAGTGGTTAGTGGTTAGTAAACAGGCTTGTCATTCCCGCGAAAGCGGGAATCTCCAGTCCTTTGCTGCGTCAAAGCAATCCCTCTCGCCTCTCGTTTTGATAGCAATCTTTTTCCTCGCAGCCGCAGCGTTTGCTGCTCCGAAGTCCGCAAGCGCTTACTATGCCGATGCCGCTTTCCAGTACATCGAGAATCGTTTGCCGTCGGCGGAAATAACCTGCAACGAAGGCTTGCAGCAGTATCCGAACGATCAGAAGTTGCAGATGCTCCTCGACCGCATCAAGGAAGCGAAGGATGAGCAGAAGAACGAAAACAAGAAGAACGACAAGAATCAAGATAATAACGACCAGAATCAGAACGATCAAAATCAGAACCAGGATCAAAATCAGGACAAGAATAATCAGGACCAGAATAAGGATCAGCAAAATCAGCAGAACCAGGACCAGAACCAAAATCAGAATAACGACCAAAGTTCATCCAGTTCTGGCGAAGACCAAAATCAGGACCAACAGAACCAAGGAAATCAGGGACAGTCGAGTAGCAGCAATGCCCAGAGTTCCGACAGCAATGGTGGTGGTCAGCAACAACAGCCTGAACAGCAGCCTGAAACCGGTTCCAGCGATAGCAACGGTTCTGACCAAGAAGAGCAGCAACAGCCGCTTCAGCCTGGCGAGTTGAGCCCTGAAGAAGCCGCCCAGCTCCTCAAGGACTTTGATGAACAGAACGGCGAACGCAAACCGTGGAAACCCGTCCGCGGCCAAGTACGCCCCGCCAAAGACTGGTAAGCCGAGCGTCGCGGCAAATGTGCTTGCACAATTTGCCATGATCGAGGCGCAAAGTCTTGCGCTTGCGCAACGATTGGTAAGCCGAGCGTCGCGGCAAATGTGCTTGCTCATGCCCAAGCAAAACCTATTGCGCATTTTTTGCCTGTTTAACGGGCTCCATAGAATAATGGCGAAAATTTTGTTGCAAAAAAGGTTTATATTATAGTTATCAGAAAAAAATGTAGGGGGGAAGAATAAATGGATTTTGATCAACTGCTGCAGCATTATAAAGCAAAAGCTTGCATCGTTTCCGTCGAATTTTTTCCGGATGGAAGTTACGGAAATATTCGAGTCGTGGCAGGTAATAAAGCGCATTGCGACGACATGGCCGCGTTGAACCATCCATTCGTGCCGGATTCCCCGTACGAAATGTGCTTCCCCAAGAATCAGAATTTCGAGGAACACTGCTTCCGCTGCATACGCGATGGCAAACCGCTCCATGCCTACGTCGATCTTTACATGATGGGACTCTGGCTCAACATGTTCCTCATGCCGTTGGATTCCGACCGCGAGAATGTTGGCTATTGTCTCTATTGCTACGACGTGACGCCCAAGGCCGATTCTTCGGCGATGGCGGATATTTCTGCGGAGACCGCTTCCGATGTCTTGAAGGCCTGCATCAAGTTGCGCGGCTCGGGCGATATCAAGCAAGCGTTCAAGGAAGTTGTCGAAGACATCCGCTCCATTTGCGATTCCGATGATTGCTGCATTTTGTTGTGCGACGATGAAAAATGCAGCTGCTCCATTTTGGCTGAATCTCTCCGTAAAGGCTCAAGCTTGTACCCGATGAGCCGCTATATTGAAGGCTTCTACGCTATCATGAAAACCTGGCCGGATACTTTGGCGGGCAGTACGTGCATCATTCTGAAAGATGAACGCGATATGGACAAACTGCGTGAACAAAATCCTGTTTGGCGCGCTTCGCTTGATTATGCAGGCGTGAAATCGGTCGTGTTGTTCCCGCTCCGTTACGGTGGAAAATTGCTCGGCTACATGTGGTCGCTTAATTTCAATATCGAAAATGTATTGAAGATAAAGGAAACACTTGAACTGACGACGTTCTTTATCGCATCTGAAATCGCAAGTTACAGACTTTTGAATAAACTAGAGCTTACGAGCACGATTGATTCTCTAACAGGAATCAAGAACAGAAACGTGATGAACAACCGCGTTGACCAGATTGTCGAAGGCCAGGACGCAATGCCGCAGGCCGTGCTCTTTGCGGATTTGAACGGACTGAAGCGCATGAACGACGAACGCGGGCATGTCGCCGGCGACAAGATGTTACGTAAAGCGGCATCGATTTTGGAAAGCGTTTTCCATGATGGCGAAGTGTATCGCGCTGGCGGTGACGAATTCATGGTGCTCGTATCCGAAATAGCCAAGGACGAGGTCCAGCGCCGTGTTGACAAAGTTGATTTCTTGTCGAAAATGACGGAAGATGTTCGCTTGTCGATTGGCGTATGCTATGGTGAAAGCGATATCCGTACGGCAATGCGCCTTGCAGATGAACAGATGTACGCCCAGAAGAATATTTATTACAAAATTCACCCGGAACAGAAGTATCGGTAAGGGTTTGAAACCAATCATGGTTTGATTTAAAATCAACGTGCTTTTTAGTGCAGTAATGTTCTATATTTCATTTTATGAGACTGCCTCGCGAAACACGTACTTATGTTGCGATTGACTTGAAGTCTTTTTTTGCGTCTGTGGAGTGTGTGCTTCGCGGGCTTGACCCGCTGACGACAAATCTTGTGGTTGCGGATGCGAGCCGTACGGAAAAGACGATTTGTCTTGCCGTGACTCCGAGCCTCAAAGCGTATGGCATTCCCGGGCGTGCACGCTTGTTCGAGGTAAATCAGAAGGTGCGCGAGGTGGAACGGCGCACGGGCGAGAAGGTCGAGTTCCTGATAGCAAAGCCGCAGATGGCGAAGTATGTGGAGTATTCGACCCGCATCTATAAAGTTTATCTGAAATACGTGAGCGAAGAAGATATTCACGTTTATTCCATCGACGAATGCTTTATCGACTTGACGCATTATCTTTCGTTGTATAAGAAATCGGCAAGGGAACTGGCGAAGGAAATGATTCGCGACGTACTCGAAACGACAGGCATTACGGCGACGGCGGGAATCGGGACTAACCTTTACCTTTGCAAAATTGCGATGGACGTGATGGCGAAGCATGTGGAGCCAGATGCAGACGGCGTGCGCATTGCGGAACTTGACGAAATGACGTACCGCAAGGAACTTTGGGGTCACCGGCCTATCACGAGTTTTTGGCAACTGGGCCGCGGCATCGCGGAGCGCTTGGCTCATTGCTATTTGAATAACGGTCGTGGAATTTTTACGATGGGCGATCTTGCACGTGCGAGCGTCAAGAATCCCGATGCGCTTTACAAGATGTTCGGCGTGAATGCGGAAATCCTGATTGACCATGCATGGGGTTACGAACCCTGCGGCATCGCTGAAATCAAACGGTACAAAGCCAAAACGCATAGCATTGGCGGCGGTCAAGTGCTGAGCTGCGCGTATGACTGTGCGAAAGCGAAAATTGTCATCCGCGAAATGGTGGAAACGCTTGCGCTGGACCTTGTGGAAAAAGGCCTCGTGACGAACGGCCTCACGCTCCATGTGGGCTACGACCGCGAAAATGTGGATAAAGGAATTTATCACGGAGAGACGGTTATAGATGGCTATGGTCGCACGATTCCGAAGCCTGCGCACGGGACGGCTCCGCTTTTGAATTATACGTCATCCGCTTCGACGATTGCCGAGGCGGTGATGAAACTGGCTGACCGCATCATGAATCCGTCGCTTACCGTCAAGCGTCTGAATCTCACGGCGAATAACGTATTGCATGCCGCGAACGAAAGCTACGACTTGTTCACGGACGTGAAGAAGATTGAACGTGAAAAGAAAATGATGCAGGCGCAAATCGCCATCAAGAAACGCTTTGGCAAAAATGCCATTTTCAAGGGAATGGACATGCAGGAAGGCGCCACCACGCGCGAACGCAACGAACAAATCGGAGGACACAGGGCTTAGGGCTGTGGGCTCGCTCCCGTAGGTCGCTTTGAGGTGGTGAGGTATGGGGGAATGCAATTGAAAAAATCAAATATTTTACCTAGCAATCCTCAGAGGAGCGTAAGCTCCGAGCCCATACCCCAAAGCGGCGAAGCCGCGTGCTCATAGCTGCAATCCTAACCACTAATCACTAACCACTGCATTATGCTCGACAATTACAAAGACATCATCGACTTGCCGTATCCGCGAGATGACTGGAACTTTTTGATGAAGCATCCGCGGATGTCTATTGCCAATCGGGCGAAAATCTTCAGCCCGTTTGCGGCGCTGCGTGGCCACAATGCAAAAATTGCAGAAACCGCAGAACGCCATCTGGAAGACAACCGCGACGAGAACATGTGGGAAGATATAGATTCCTAATGAGGAGATTCCCACCTAAAGGTGGCCATGCGCACTAAGGCAACAAGTTGCTAAGTGCTGTCCGCCCGCTCGGTGGCGGGAATGACATTACTATATGTAAAAACAGAAAGCCTTCGGTTGTAAAACCGAAGGCTTGTTATTCAAGGAATCATGAAAATCATTTTTGTTGCGTTTTAAAAGCTTAGTCGCGAGGCGGCGGGGGAGGCATTTTGTCCTGCAGCTTTTTCATACGCTCAAACTGCATGAACTTGAACTTTTCTTGTTGTTCCTTGGTGAGAATCTTGTTCAAGCCCTTGACTCCGTCAACTCTGAGGTTGAGCAATGCTTCTTGAGCCTTGAGGATATCCTTCTTGGCCGCTGTGATTTTTGCTTCGTCGTTATTGTCGAGAGCGTCGCGGAGGGCCTTTTCGGCTTCCTTCTTTTGCTTGCGGAGAACCTTGAACGTGGAGTCCACTGAACGGCGTTGCTTTTCCAGCGCTTCCTTCTGTTCGTGGGAAACCTGCAGCACGGAATCCATGAATGCCATATCCTTGATGGCGTTGAACTTCTTTTCGAACGGCTTGGGTTCTTTGCCATCTTTGAACGGCTTGCCTTCTTTAAAGTGCTTGCCGTCCATGGGAGGTCTCATGTGCGGACCATGATGGAACTTGTCTCCGCGGAATTCTCCATGGTGACGCTTGCAGCAGTCCATTTTCTTTTTGCAGCAGTCGCCCGCCTTGAAGTCGCATGTTCCTTTTTTAGAACAGCAGGTAATGGCCTTGCCGGAACATGACGAACTGCCGTTGAATGCGAAGGCTCCGATAAAGAAGCCGATGGAGCAAGCAAAAATAATGATGCTTGCAATAAGGATTTTTGTTGAGTCTTTCATTATTTTGTCTCCTCTAATAAATAGCTGATGGAACTGTATGTGTCAAGATTTTCAAGTTCATCGTCACTTGTTTCGCCGAGGTCGTTGTACCACGAGACGAGTTCGTCGCTTGCGACACTCTGGACGAGAAGCGTTTCTTCGTCCATGCGGCTGATGACCATGAATGCGGTGATGAACGCAATTGCGATAAAGCTCGCGGCAAGTGCGTACTTGGTCCGCATTTGTATGAAATTGATGAATTTATTCTTTTTAGAAGAATCGAGTCTTGCGCAGACCGTTTTCCAGGAATTCTCCCTGGGCTGGATTCTTTCGAGTCTTGAGAAATCGATTTTATTACGCATAGTTCAAGTTCTCCTGTAAATAGTTCTTGACAACGGTCCTTGCTCGACTGAGCCTTGCCTTGATGGTCCCTTCGGGCATGTTGTAGATTTCGGATAAGTCCTTGACGCTGAGTTCTTCGGCATCCTTTAGCCACAGCATGCTCCGTGTTTCGGCAGGGAGTTTCGACAATCCAAATTCTAAAAGTTCCGGGTCGTAATCTATTTGTTCCTCGTGCTTGCTCCCGATGGCTGATGTCATCAGAAGATCGATGTGACCTTCTTCGAGTTCTGCGTGCCGTTTTGAGGAACGCAGCCTCATGAGACATTCATTGACGGTAAGGCGAAACAGCCAGGTGTTGAGAGCGCTTTCACCGCGGAAGTTCTTGATCTTACCGGGAACGGAAACGAAAATGTCCATCAGTACGTCTTCGGCTTCGTCGCGGTTCTTGAGCATTCTGAACGCAAGGTTCAGTACGTTTGTACTGTGGGACTTCCACAGCATGCCAAGCGCTTCACGGCTTCCTTGTTGAATCTTCTTTATGATGACTTTTTCGTCCATTTCGTTACTTTTGATGCATGGGGGAGGGGGGCGGTTGCGTAAATGGTAAAATTTTTTTTTGCTCCAAATGTAATTGTGGAAAAAATAATGTTTCCTCGCATATGCGAGGATGACAAGTCCTCAGGATGACGAGCTACTAATGACCAATAACCAATAACTAGTATCTAGTAACTAGTAACTCGGAACTATTTAATTATATTTTACGGCGATGCATAAAATTCTTTTGGAAAAATTGAGGGAGGCTTTTGCCTCTGTGTTGCCTATCACACTTATTGTGTTGTTGGTTTCATATACCCCGCTTGTTACATTTTCGATGAAAGAACTTGTTGTTTTTTCGATTAGCGCCTTTTTTTTGATTGTGGGGATAGGGCTTTTTAACTTGG